>NZ_JBLFJV010000055.1:0-46779 GCF_047444975.1 Streptomyces sp. CWNU-52B
CCGAGACCCTCAAAGCCATCGGCAAGCCTGGCAGGTCCTGGTAGATAAAGAACAAGCTCAGGGACGAGAAGGCCATCTTCACGCGTTCCATGGGATAGGGCATGCGGCTCGGTCGAGCTACGGAGCCTGCCTCTATTGGATTTCACGGCCCTTCAGTATGAAGCATAAAAGCAGGGATCCTCATTGCCGGAGTATCTGACCATCGCTGTGCAGGCGGCGGGCCGTGTGGCCGCCGCCTGCTTCCGTGGTCAGATGATGAAGAACTCGTTGCTGCGGATCCTTGAAATCGTGTTGTCGCCGAGGCGTAGCACTCCGACGAATTCATACGATCCGTTGGACTCGAAGTCCGCCGCGTTGACCGGCTCCGTGGTTGTCTTGACGTAGCCGTCGTTCGCGCCCGGTGTCACCTGCCTCCACCCGTTGTTCGAGTCGCCTGCCTGCTCGTTGCGGATCAGCGGGGCGAAGGTGGTGTTGTTGCCCGACGTGGAGCGGGCGCTGATGGTGAGGGTGTAGTTGTACTTGTTGTCGCCGGCCGGGTCGCTCGCGTCGGCCTCGATCATCAGGTAGAACGGCGACCTCGGGTTGCCGCCCACCTCGTTCGGAGTGTCGTCCTGCGTGCCGTTGGCGACGCTGGAAACGTACAGCCGCACAAGCTTCACGTCATTCGCCATGTAATGCCTCCCCCTGGGCTGAAGCGCCGCCCCATATGCGCTCCGTCATTTCGACAGAGGTGTAGCCCGACGTGGCATTCCGGTTTTCGGGCTTCGCCCTCCGGTCTGTCGGTCCGCAGAGGCCGGGCGCGCACCTCACCGCCCGTAGTGAGTGAGGCGCGTTTCAGTGATACATCCGGCGTCTCTGCCTGGCAAGAGACGAATGCGAGCCTGCGCATTTTGTAGTCCCGCGCGTACGGTCGGAAATGTCAGTGGCCTCTGTGAAGTCAGACAAAGAAAGAGCGTAAAGAAGCCTCAAGGAATGACGGACGCGTCCAGCGGCATCGCACCCACCGTCGTTGTGCCCACCATGCCCGTGCCCGTGCCCGTGTCACCGCCCGGCAGCGCGCCGTCCCCTAGGATTCCTGCGACCTATGGTTCTGGGGGGACAGTTGAGGTACCTACGTCTCGCGGGCGTCCTTGCCGCACTCGCCGTCACGGCGGGGTGCGGCGGCGGGGCCGCGTCCGATGCGAAACCGAGTGCGTCGGCCTCGTCGCCGGTGTGGCTCTCCTTCGGTACCACCGGGATCCGTGGGGACACCCGGCTCGGGATGTCCCTCGACCTCTCCAACACGGGGCAGCCCCGGGACGACGTCGCCGTGCGGGTCCGTATCGGGCTGCGCCATGCCGGCGATCCCCTGCCGGGGCTGGAGCGCAAGTTCGACGGCGGCTGGAAGAAGGTCGAACTCGCCCCGGACAAGCAGGGCTCGACCGGCACCTTCCGCATGGACCTGCCCCGGGGCAGCTCCCTCGCGTTCCTGCGTATCACTCCGCACGTCAGCCCCGAGACCGAGGGCGAGGGCCTTCCGGTGGACGTCACGATGACGGACGGCTCCCGCACACTCGCGCGCGAGCGGGAGACCGCGCGGCTGGCCACTCTCTCGCTCGACAGCCGTTCCCCTGAGCAACCCGCGGTCCTGCGCGAAGGGCGCTGGACCGAGGTGACGTACACGATCACCAATCACTCCCACAGCGCGTACCCGAAGGCCCAGGTCCAGGCGGAGTACCTCGCCTGCGCCACGGACTCGAACTCGGACTCGGACTCGACCGAGCCGGGCGCCCTGGACGGCTGCTCCGGCACGGCGTCCAAGGCCGGGGGAACCGTCCTGCGCACCCAGTGGCACGACGGCACCGGCTGGCGGGACGTCACCGCCCCGGACGACGGCTCGCCGCTCGCCGAGACGCTGACCATGCCGTTCGGCGCGCTGCCCGCGGACTCCGCGCGCAAGTTCAGATTCAGGTTCAGCGGGAGCGAGGAGCTCGGCCGTGACCTCGACCGACTCACCGTCACGGCCCGCGTCAACGGGAAAGCCGTCGGAGCTTCCGAGCGCTCGCTCGGCATCGCGTCCCCTCGCACCTTCGACATTCGATGACCCCAGATCCCAAGATCCCAAGATCGCCAGCCCCCCAGACCTCCAGACCTCCAGACCTCCAGACCTCCAGACCTCCAGACCTCCAGACCTCCAGATGGTGCGCCCCTAGGAGTACGGCTCACCGTTGAGTCGGCGTATGACGCGAGATCGTGGACCCGAACCCGAACCCGAACCCGAGTGACCGCTCAGCATGATCGCGTTACGAGCCCGACGGGCGGGACGTCGTCCAGCTCGCCATCAGGTGGAGCGCGTCCTGCGTGGGCGAATCGGGGGCCGCGCTGTACATGAGCAAGGTCTGGCCGGGGTCGGCGACGAGCGGCGTGGACTCAAAGGGCAGGGTGAGGGCGCCGACCAGGGGGTGCTCGATCCGGCGTGTTCCGGTGCGGCTGACGTGGACATCGTGACGGGCCCAGCGCGAGGCGAACTCCGGGCTGCGAGCGGCGAGTTCGTCGACCAGCTCGGTGACGGCCCGGTCGCACGGGTTGCTGCCGGACTCCGCCCGCAGGGCGTTCGCGGTGTCGTCCGCAATCACGGCCCAGTCGCGCCAGAACGTTCGTGCGGCGGGGTCGGTGAAGACGAAGCGGGCCGTGTCGGCGTTCCCGCAGGCGCCGTACATCGGCTGGTAGAGGGCCCGCCCCAGAGCATTCGCGCCGACGACGTCCAGGCGTCCGTCGAGGACCAGTGCGGGTGTGGTCGTCATGGAGTCGAGGATGCGTTGTACGGAGGGGCGCAGCTCGACCGCTCCGGTGACCGGGCGGCACGGCCGTATGCCGCCACCGGAACGGATCAGGTCCAGCAGGTGGGCGTGTTCGGTTCCGTCGAGGCGCAGGGCACGGCTGACGCTCTGCAGGACGCTCTCGGACACCCCGCGGGCGTCGCCGCGTTCGAGGCGGATGTAGTACTCGACGCTGATCCCCGCGAGAGCGGCGACCTCTTCACGGCGTAGGCCCTCGACCCGCCGGTTCGCGTTCACGGCGGGCAGGCCGACCTGGCCGGGTGTGAGGCGGGACCGCCGGCTGGTCAGAAAGTCCCTGACCTGTCGGCGTATCTGTGTCCTGGCCTGCGCGCTGGCTCCCATTTGTCTGATTTTATGCGAACGGGCGTACGTGTGGGAGTCACGCTCAGTACCCCCTTCGCAGACTCTGCCTCAACCGCCCCAGGGCTGTTTCTCTGGATAGCGCGCCGCCCTCCGAGGCCGCGTCCTCACCATCTCGCTTCTCGCCATCTCGCCATCCTCACCTGCACGTTTTCTGGAGAGAACCTTGCCTACCTCGCGAACCTTGACTACACCGCAGAAGCCCATCGGCTCCGGTTTCGGAGCGACGTCGACCACCGCGGAGGTCCTCGCCGGCGTCGATCTGAGCGGCCGCACCGCCCTGGTCACCGGAGGTTATTCCGGTGTCGGTCTGGCCACCACGCGGGCACTGGTCGGTGCGGGCGCCCACGTGATCGTGCCCGCGCGACGCCCCGACGTCGCGCACGAGGCCCTCGCCGAGCTGCACGAGGTCGAGGTCCAGGTCGAGGTCGACGAACTCGACCTCGCGGACCTGGACAGCGTGGCGGCCTTCGCGGACCGCCACCTGGCCACGGGACGCGGCCTCGACCTGCTGATCGGCTCCGCCGGCATCATGGCGCCGCCGCTGCGGCGGGTGGGCCGGGGCTGGGAGTCGCAGTTCGCCACCAACCACCTGGGCCACTTCGCCCTGGTCAACCGCCTGTGGCCGGCGCTGGCCGACGGCCGCGGGGCCCGCGTGGTGGCGGTCTCCTCCCGCGGGCACCGCTTCGCCGGGATCCGCTGGGACGACCCGCACTTCGAGTCCGAGCCGTACGACAAGTGGGTCGCCTACGGCCAGGCCAAGACGGCGAACGCCCTGTTCGCATCGCGACTCGACGCTCTGGGCCAGGACGCGGGCGTCCGCGCCTTCTCGGTGCACCCTGGCGTCATCGACACCAACCTGCAACGCCACCTTCCCCTGGCGGAACAGGTCGCCATGGGCTGGACGAACGAGGACGGCACCCCCAAGGACCCGGCCGCCTTCAAGTCGCCGGAACAGGGTGCCGCCACCTCCGTATGGGCGGCCACCTCACCCCGGCTCGCCGGTCTCGGCGGCGTCTACCTCGAAGACTGCGAGGTGGCCGAAATCGCCACCGACCCGTTCGACATGGCGACCGGAGGCGTCGCCCGGCACGCCACCGACAAGAACGACGCCGCACGCCTGTGGGACCTGTCGGCACAGCTGACCGGCGTCGACGCCTTCTGACGAGCCGCGGCACGGCATCCGCTCTCACCCGGGGCGCCGCGGCGTCGACCGGCGCGGTCGGCCGGTTGGCGGGACCTCCGTCCCCGGTGGATGCTGGGGAGGTACGGACGGCCTCCGCTCGCACCCGAGGAGGCGGACACATGGCCACGCATGTCACTCACACGCTGCGTACGGCGCCCACCCGGCGGATCAGGCTCGACGAGCATCTGCCCGTCGACCACCGGCTCAGCATGTTCTACCGGATCGGCGCGGGGCTGATGGGCCTCGTGCTGCTCGCCTTCGGCATCCTGGGGCTGATCGACAAGGTCGGGTTCTTCGACACCCGCGGCGACACGGTCACCGGGCTGAACACCAACGGCGCGCTCAGCGTGCTCTCGATCTGCGCCGGGCTGCTGCTCCTCGTCGGCATGGTGATCGGCGGCAACGTCGCCTCGACGGTCAACATGGTTCTCGGGGTCCTCTTCATCCTGAGCGGCTTCGTGAACCTCGCCCTGCTCGACACGGGCCTCAACTTCCTCGCCTTCCGCATCCAGAACGTGCTGTTCAGCTTTGTGGTCGGCGTGATGCTGATGTTCTTCGGGATGTACGGGCGCGTCGGCTCGGCCCTGCCCCACGACAACCCGTACTGGCGCTCCCGCAACCCCGAACAGGCCGCCCGCGAGCAGCGCGTCAGGGCGGGCGCCGAGCTGCGGGCGCAGGCCCTGGGCAGGGGGCAGGGCAGGGGTCAGGGCAGGCGGACCGGCTCACACATGGGGCAGGGGCGCCCCGCCCGCTAACCTGTGCCCATGCCTCGCTATGAATACCGGTGCCGGACCTGTGGCGACACCTTCGAGAAGAGCCGCCCGATGGCCGAGTCCTCCGTCCCCGCGGCCTGCCCGTCCGGTCACGACGACACGGTGAAGCTGCTGTCGACGGTGGCGGTCGCGGTGGGCGGCTCCGCCTCGGCACCCGCCCCCGCGCCCCAGGCCGGTGGCGGCGGTGGCTGCTGCGGCGGAGGCTGCTGCGGCTAGCGGTGCGCCCCGGATGACCCGGATGACCGGGACTGGTCCCCCTGGGGCGTCCAGCGGAGGGTCATGTCGGGCAGGTTCTCCATGTTCCGGCTGCCGTCGCTGGTGTCGAGCACGATGAAGCCATGCCGTTCGTAGAACGCGCGAGCGTCGGTGTTCTGCTCGAAGACGTGCAGGGACACCCCGTCGGGGCTGTGCCGTCTGACCTCGTCGAGCAGCAGCGTGCCGATGCCCTGGCGGCGGACGTCCGGCCGCAGATAGAGGTGGTCGAGCATGTCGCCCTCGAGCGCGGCATAGCCGAGGACCTCCGTGTCGCGCACCGCCACCCACACGCGGCACCTCTTGAGCAGGACGGCCCCGACCCACTCGGTGACCTCGTCGTGACTGCGCCGCTGCGGGGGCAGGTAGGGCATCGTCGTCACCCGGGAGGCCAGGTGGATACGTGCGATCACCGCCGCGTCCGCCGCACCGGCGAGCCGGATCTCCGTACCACCGACATCAGTCCTGCCGGCACCAGTCCCGCCGGCACCAGTCCCGCCGGCACCAGTCCCGCCGGCATCAGCCATGGCGCATCGTCCAGGTCACGGCGGTCATGACGCCTGCCTGATCTCCCCGAGGAACTCCCCGAGGATGCGTTCGCCCGCCGCCACTCCCCGCTCCGGGAGCGCCGTGACCCCCGGTGCCGTCCAGCCCGCCTCGGCCAGTTCGCCGTGGCCAGGGCGCCAGGCCCGGTCCGCGGCCAGCAGGAGGTCGGCGTCCAGGAGGGAGTCGCCGGCCGCGAGGGTGCGGGGCGTTCCCGTGCGGCGGGCCACCTCGCGCATCGCGGCGCTCTTGGTGAGCGGCTTCGGGACGGCGTAGATCTTGCGGCCCTGGACCGAGACGGTCCAGCCGCGGTTCTCCGCCCAGTCGGCCAGCTCCTTCACCCACTCCTCGGGCAGCAGTTCGCGGTCGACGACGAAGTACACGAACAGGTCCTCGGCGACCCGCTGCTTGAGCACCCAGGCCGGGTCGGCGGTGGCCCCCATGTGCGCGCGCACCTCGTCCAGCGGGGCGCACTCGCTTGCCAGGCGCTCCGTCACCAGGGCCTGCCACCGCGGGTCGGAGACGCCGTCGACCAGGAGGTGGCCGCCGTTCGCGCAGATCGCGTACTTCGAGGCCGGGCCCGGGAGCTGGATGCGCCGGTACTGCTCGCGGGTACGGGTCGTGGTGGGGACGAAGTCCGCCGCCTCGCCCAGTTCGCTGAGCAGCCCGGCCGCGGTCTCGGTCACGTACGACAGCGGCTTGCCCTCGTACACCTCGACGCAGAGCAGCCGGGGCGCCTGTGCGTCGGGGCCGGTCAGCGCGAGCGCGTTGGCGGAGTAGATGAGCGTGCGGTCCAGGTCGCTGGCGACCAGCACGCGCGGCGCGGTGCCGGGCATCAGACCGTCACCGCCTTGCCGTCGGCACCGGTCGCACCGCGCGTGTACTTCGGGTGGATCAACCCCACGCAGGTGTACGGAAGTCCGTCCACCTCCTCGACCGGTACGCCCCGCTGTTCGGCGAGCAGGCGTACGTGGTCGAGGTCGGCGCCCGCTCCGGCGCGCGCGAGGATCTTCCAGGGGACGCGGCGCAGCAGCACCCGGGTCGCCTCGCCGACGCCCGGCTTGACGAGGTTCACGTCGTGGATGCCGTACTCCTCGCTGATCCGCTCGACGGCCGCCCAGCCCTCCCAGGTCGGGGCGCGGTCCGCGGAGAGCAGTTCCTTGACCCGGTCGTCCACCGCGTCGCCGACCTCGTCGAAGCGTGCGGAGATCCCGTCGAGGAACTCCACGGAGACGTCCACGTCGGCGAGTTCGCGGTAGAACTTCGCCCCGTGGTAGTCGTGCTCGCCGACCAGGTCTGCGCGGAGCACCGTACGCGAGATGAGCCCGGAGACAGTGGAGTTGAGGCAGGCGGACGGGATGAGGAAGTCCTCGCGGGTGCCGTACGTGCGCACGCAGGAGCCCGGGTCGGCGAGCACCGCGATCTCCGGGTCGAAGCCGCTGATCCCGTCGGACGCCTCGAACTCCTCGATGGCCTGGGCGAGTTCGCGGGTGATGGCGCCCTTGCCGGTCCAGCCGTCCACGAACACGACGTCGGCCGGGGTGTGGTGGGCGGCCAGATAGCGCAGCGCGTTGGCGTCGATGCCGCGGCCGCGCACGATGGAGACGGCGTAGTGGGGCAGGTCGACGCCGTGGCGGTGCTGGGCCCAGCGGCGCATCAGGACGCCGACGGGGGTGCCGGCGCGGGCCAGCGAGACGAGCACGGGGCGCGGTGAGCGTTCCGCGAGGACCGTCTCGGTGACCGCGCCGACGGCCGTGGCGATGCGGGCGGCCGAACCGGCGAGCGCGTCGCGGAACAGCTCCTGGTACTGGGGGCTGGGCTGGTACTCCACCGGGAGCGACTCCGCGTAGTGGGCGCCGCCGCTCTGGATGGCCTCCTCGCGCTCCTCGGTCGGCGCCTCCAGACGGGTGTCCGAGAGGTCCTGCAGCAGCCAGCCGACCTCGTCCGACGCGTACGAGGAGAAGGCGGGGCCGCGGAGGGGCTCGGGCAGCATGGAGGGCCTGTCACTTTCGTCGAACCGTTCGATGGACTGGACGGCGGGCCGCTCGGCGGGCTGCTCGGCGGGCTGGGCGTACGGCGGGACGTACGACGGGACCACCGCCAGCAGTACGCTCCCCGCGTGGGCCGACAGTTGCGCCAACAGGCCGTCCGGGGCGTGCAGTTCGGGGGTGTCCGCGGTGGAGTCGAGCACGGCGACGACCGCGTCGAAGCCGGCGCCCGCGACGTTGTAGGCGTACCGGTCGCCGGGACCGTCGGCCGGGTCGTCGTGGGCGGGGAAGACGAGCCGGGTGCGGATCGCGTAGCCCGGGTCGTCGACGGCCAGCACGGGCGAGCGGGTGGTCGTGGAGTAGCGCACCTCGGCGTCGGTGAGCTTCTCCAGCGCGACCGCGAGCCGCAGCGGCGCGTACATCAGCTCCTCGAAGCCGAGGACGAGGACGCGGCCACGGGCGGCGTCGGGCGGCAGTGCCTCGGCTATTCGGGCCGCCATCGCGGGCAGCGCGCCCTCCAGGCGGACGCGGTGCTCGGGCGTGAAGCCGTGCCGTCCGCCGTCGGCGAGGCCCCGCGGCCAGCCGAGGTCCACGCGCGCGACGGTGCCGGGCGCCGGGTGCTCGGGGCGGGCCGCGGTCGCCACGGCCGCGCCCGGTGTACGCGGCTCGTGCTCGGCGACCAGCGCCTGCCCCTTCTCCAGTACGCCGTCGGGCAGCCGTACGGTGCCGGAGGCGGCTGTCACCAGGTCCACGGTCGCGTCGATCTCCCGGGCGAAGTCCGCCAGGCGGCCGAGGTCGGCCGCGGAGCGCATGTCGACCAGGGCGACTATCACGTACCGGCCGCGCGGATGGCGTGCGTGCAGGTCACGGATGGTGTTGAGGACCGTGTTGCCGGTGGAGAACTCGTCGTCCACGAGGACGAGCGGGCCGTCGGTGGCCAGCAGGGCGGGGTTCTCCGGGAGCAGCAGGTGCGAGGTGGCGTGCGAGTGGGACTCCTCGAAGCCGCCCGCCGTCGCGACGCCCTCGACCGGGCGCCGGGTCGAGTGGAGGCAGGGCGCGAGGCCCACGCCGTCCGCGACGGAGTGGCCGAGCCCGGTGGCCGTCTCGGCGTACCCGAGGACGACGGCTCGGCCGGCCTGCTCCTCGCCGAGCAGGTCGCGCACGCGCAGCCCGAGCGCGAACCCGTACCCGTACACGACGGCGGGTGACTGCGGTACGTGCTTGCCCAGCACGTTGGACACGAGCAGGTGCGCCCGCTTGGGGTTGCGCCGGAGCGCGAGCCCGAGCAGCTCTCCGAGCCCCTCGTCCCCGACGAGCTCGACACCGAGGCGCCCGGCGACCCAGCTCCCGGACCAGACCTCGACACCGGCTCCCTCACCGGCTCCCTCGGCGCCCCGTTCGCCGGACCCGGACCTGGTCTCGGACCTGGTCTCGGACCTGGTCCCGGCCCTGGCTCCGGCCTTGGTTCCGGCCTTGGTTCCGGGGCAGAAGCCCGTCGCGGACCAGACCCCGGACCCGTCGTGCACAACCTTGTTCATGGATTCCTTGTGTGTCAGCCGGGAAGGTGGGGGCAGCCGGGCATGTGTACCGGACCGGGGCCGGTGGACCGGGGCCGGTGGACCGGCCGGGGGCCCGTGGAACGGCCGCGAGCCTGTCTATCAGCCGGGGCGGGGTCAGCCGGGAATTCCGGCCGCCAGCAGCTCCACGAAGCCGATGTCCTCGTTGGTGACGCCGAAGACCTCGGCGCGCTGGAGGGTGCGCTCCGCCCAGGCGCGGTGCGGCTTCACCTCGTTCATCTTGTTCGTGTACGCGGACCGCAGCACGCCCCCGCCGCCCCGCTCGGGCCGCAGGATGTCCTGCGCGTCGCTGAACTCCTCGTGGCTGACCACGGACAGGGCGTGCACGGGAAGTACGTGCGAGGGGTGTATGCAGGTCTTGCCCTGGAGACCGTTGGCCCGGTCCAGGGAGATCTCCCGCAGCAGGCCGTCCATGTCGTGCTCGATCAGCGCGGCACGCAGGCCCTGGGCCTTCGGGCTGAAGGGGCTGCTGCGCAGCTGTGGCTTGAACATGCGCTCCTGGACGCGGAAGTACTCCCACACGGGCCCGGTCACGGTGAATCCGGTGCCGTCGGCGCGGCCGAGCACATTCACCACGTCCGCGATCACGGAGGCCACTATCTGCACGTCGTACGCGGTCATGTCGGGCGCCCTGCGCAGCCCGTACACCGAGCAGAAGTCGGTGACGCCGAGCCGCAGGGCGAGTACGCGGTCGCGGTACTTGTCGACGGCCCGGAAGATGCCCGCGAGGGTCTCCACCCGCGACTCGCGGTACAGCAGGTCGGGCGACTCCAGTACGGGCATGGCGAACAGCCGCCGCCCGCTGACGCCCTCGGCCTCGGTGAGCGCCTCCAGGAACGGGATGCCCCGCTCCTCGGTGAACTTCGGCAGCACGAACCCCGACAGGAGCCGCACGGACGCCCCGAGCCGGCGGACCAGGTCGGGTATCTGCTCCGGCGCTCTGACCCGGATGAAGAGCAGGGGCAGCTCGGTCTCGGGGCAGCGTTCGGCCAGGTCCTTGAACTGCCTGACGAGGTTCTCCTCGGCCACGGTGACGTCCGCGTCGCCGATCGAGTCCTCCAGGCAGACGACCATCGAGACGACACCCTGACCGGTCTGCTTCACGATGTCGTCGGCGAGCTTCTGCCTGGTCGCGGGCGAGTAGAGGGTGGCTCCGAGCGCGGCGGCGAGCACTTTGGGCGAGGAGTCCGCCGAGAAGTGGCAGGGCTCCTGGAAGAAGAGGCGCTCGCGCACCTCAGGGGCCAGTTGGCCGAAATGACGCATGAGACTCCCCCGAGACGGCTGAGTGGCCTGTTGATATGTGGCCGGTAATAGTACGTAGATTTCCGTGTCCGGGGTTCCCATCCGGCATGAAATTCAGGTAACGCGGACAAACACCATTGTGCCGCCCGACCGTGAGCCGGGGCGGACGGACCGTGCGCCGGGGCGGACGGGAGGGCACCCCGCGTTGTCGTGAGCAGGCCCGGGAAGGCAGGATGACCGCATGACGCACGCCATGCTGAAGGGGTCGAACGTCCCGCTGGACGCCACGGCGGTGCGCGCCGTGCTGCGCTGGACGCCGGGGCGGGGCGTCCCTGACGTGGATGTCTCGGCGCTGCTCCTGAGCACCGACCGTGTGCGGTCCGACGAGGACTTCGTCTTCTACAACCAGCCCCGGCACCCTTCGGGCAAGGTCTGGCGGCTCGGCAAGAAGCGTGTGAACGACGGTCTCGCCGAGGGACTCACCGACTCGATCCAGGCGGACCTGGCGGGCGTCGACAGCGGTGTGGGGCGGATTCTCCTTGTCGCGTCCGCCGAGGACGTCACCTTCGACCTGGTGCCGGCGCTGCGGATTCTGGTGTTCGACGCCACGATCGGGGACGCCGAGCCGCTGGCGTACTTCGACGTGAAGCCGGAGACCGGCGAGGAAACCGCGCTGATCTGCGGTGAACTGTACCGCCGCGGCGACGGCTGGAAGTTCCGGGCGCTCGGCGAGGGCTACTCGAACGGCCTGCAGGGTCTGGCGTCCGACTTCGGCATCCTGGTGAACGAGTCGGACCCCGAGGAGGGGCCGGCGTCCGCCGGGCAGGCCGGATCGCAGCCGCTGCCGCCCGAGCAGCCCACGCAGCAGGTGCCCCGGCAGGTCCCTCAGCAGCCGGTCCAGCCGGCGTACGGCTATCCCCCGGCCGCGCCAGGCCCTGACCCCACGCGGCAGCAGCCGCCCGCCACCCAGCCCGCGTACGGCTATCCGCAGCCCACCAGCCAGCCCGCCTACGGGTATCCGCAGCCGGCGCCGGCCCAGCCCGCCCCGGCGACCGCCCAGTCCGGCTACGGCTACCCCCAGCCGGTGGGCGCCCCCCTGGACCCGGACTTCCGCCTGCCGCCCCAGGGCCCTCAGTTCATCGGCCGCTGAGCGCTCCGCGCTCTTCCCGGGGCCCGGGAGGCCGCCGCGTTCGGGGGCGCGGGGAACCGCGCGTTCAGCCACAGCGAACCCGCAGCCGCCACCGAGCGCACGCTCCCGAGCCCACCGGCGCCTCGGCGGAGCCGCTCATGTCCACGGCCCCGCGCGCCTGACGGGGCACGTCAACGGTCGGCCTTCGCCTTGTAGCCGCGGCCCCACTGCAGGCCCCACCCGTAGAGCCGGTCGAGCTCCGCCTGGAATCCGTACACGAACTTCACCTCGCGGCGCACCACGAGTTCGTTCTTGACGTTCTCGATCATGACCACCGCGCAGGACCTGGCCTGGGAGTGGCGCTCGTCGAGGCCTATCTCGATCCGGGGACCGTTGCTCGGGTACATCGTCACGATGGCGTGCGTACGGTCGAAGGCGGGGGTCTGGTCGTAGATGTAGACGAAGATCAGGAGCCGCTTTATCTCCGCGCGGTGATCGAGGTTCACGAAGATCGTCTCGCCGGAGCCCGAACCGAAGCGGTCGTCACCGCTGAGCTTCACGTACGGCGCGCCGTTGAGCTCGCCCAGGAAGCCGCCGAGCGGCTGGACGACGCCCTTGGTGCCGTCGGCGAGCTCGTACATGCAGCCCAGGTCGAGGTCGACGTTGACCATGCTCTGGGTGTGCGCCTGCACCACTTCGGGCTTGAGCGCCTTGAAGGGGTGGCGCAGCAGGCTCTCCCGCCGGGCCCCGCCGATGTCGGAGGTCCGCATCCGCCAGGACAGGTTGACGCGGAGGTTGCCGGTGGCCGCGCCCTGTTTGGTGAGCGAGATCGTGTGGTTCCGCTTGGTCAGTTCGATGGCGTTGGTCGCCGCGCTGCCCGAGTCGAACTCCGTCGACCGGCCGCGCCACAGGTTTTCCCAGAATTGCATTCCCGCCCCCACCTTCTCCTGCTCACCCCGACGAAGCGCCGGGGACCGTCACGCGGCAAGGGCGGTCGCCGAGGACTCCTCGGCGACCGCCCCTCACAGAGCGTTCCTCAACGGGACCGGTGTCACACCCCGGACGAGACCTCTGTCTTGTCGCCCTTGTCGTCCGAGGAGTCGGCTTTCCCTTCCGCGGCCTCCAGCGCCTTGTTGCGGCGCACGGAGGACCAGAAGGACCAGGCGATCAGGACGACGCCGACCAGGCCGGTGATGATCTCGTTGACCTCGAAGCGGATGGTCACGAGGAGGATCATGGCGAGGGCGCCGATGGCGTAGTGGGCGCCGTGCTCCAGGTAGACGTAGTCGTCGAGGGTGCCCTGGCGGACCAGGTACACGGTCAGCGACCTGACGTACATCGCGCCGATGCCCAGGCCCAGCGCCATCAGGACGATGTCGTTGGTGATGGCGAAGGCGCCGATGACACCGTCGAAGGAGAAGGACGCGTCCAGGACCTCCAGGTAGAGGAACATGAAGAACGCGGCCTTGCCGATGAGCACCTTCGCGGAGACCTGCTTGCCCTCGCGCTTGGCCTCCTCCTCGGCCTCGTGCTCGCGCTCCTCGGCTTCCTCGAGACGGTTCTCGAAGAAGCCCGAGAGCCCGCCGACGACCAGGTACGTGATGAGGCCGGCGACGCCGGCGAGCAGGACGGTCTCCGCCTTGTCCGCGGAGCCCGCGTGCAGGTGGGCCTGCGGGGCCAGGAACAGCGCGGTGACCAGCAGGATGATGAGCGCGATGCAGGCCGACAGCATGTCGACCTTGCCGAGCTTGGCGAGCGGGCGCTCCAGCCAGCCGAGCCACTTGATGTCCCGGTCCTCGAAGATGAAGTCGAGGAAGATCATCAACAGGAACATGCCACCGAACGCGGCGATCGACGGGTGGGCGTCGGTGACCAGTTCCTGGTAGCGGTCGGCGTCGTTCAGTGCCAGGTCGACGGCCTCGATGGGGCCGAGCGAGGCGCTGATCGCGACGATGACGACAGGGAAGACGAGCCGCATTCCGAAGACGGCGATCAGGATGCCGACGGTGAGGAAGATCTTCTGCCAGAAGGCACTCATCTTCTTCAGGATTCCGGCGTTGACCACGGCGTTGTCGAAGGACAGCGAGATCTCGAGGATGGACAGGATCAGCACGATCCCGAACGCCGTCCATCCGTCGATCAACACCGCTGCGACCAAGCCGAGCGCGGTGACCGCGAACGACCAGCCGAAGGTTTTCAGAACCACTGGCTACCCAATCGTGAGTTGGGGGGCTACCCCCGGACGAAGTCCGGAGGGAGTTTCCCCCCGCCGTACCCGGCTTTACGAAACATTGACCTCGAAGTCTAGAGGTCCGACTTCCCGGAGGAGAGGGCCGGGCCCGTTCGCTCGGAGAGTCGCAGGTCCAGGGGGTGCAAACCCAGGAGACGCCCCTTCGGCCACCGGGGGAACCTCTCTTTCGGGACACCGTGGCCGGTCTTCGCCCGCGAAGGTCGCCTTCCGCGTGCGCGCGCTTTACGAAACGTTGACCCCGAAGTCCAGGGCGATGCCGCGCAGACCGGACGCGTACCCCTGGCCCACCGCGCGGAACTTCCACTCGCCGCCGTAGCGGTAGACCTCGCCGAAGATCATCGCGGTCTCCGTGGAGGCGTCCTCGGAGAGGTCGTAGCGGGCGAGCTCCTGGCCGTCGGCCTGGTTGACGACCCGGATGAAGGCGTTGTTCACCTGGCCGAAGGTCTGGCCGCGATTGTCGGCGTCGTGGATCGAGACCGGGAAGACGATCTTGTCGACGTTGGCCGGCACCTTGGAGAGGTCGATGAGGATGGACTCGTCGTCGCCCTCGCCCTCACCCGTGAGGTTGTCGCCGGTGTGCTCGACGGAGCCGTCGGGGCTCTTGAGCTGGTTGTAGAAGATGAACCACTCGTCGCCGAGCACCCGGCCCGCGTTGCACAGCAGGGCACTGGCGTCGAGGTCGAAGTCGGCTCCGGTGGTGGAGCGTGCGTCCCAGCCGAGCCCGATCAACACCTGGGTGAGGTTCGGTGCGGCCTTGGAGAGGGAGACATTGCCCCCCTTGGCGAGCGTGACGCCCATGTTCTGGTCCTCTCCGGTCGAGCCATGAAGCCATTGGGATGTCTTGCACGTCCGGCGCCGCACCAGGAGTGTGCGACGCCGGACGGGAACGATGGAGCTGTGAAGCGGTGGAACGGCTCAGACGTTGACGCCGAAGTCCTGCGCGATGCCGCGCAGACCCGACGCGTACCCCTGGCCGATGGCGCGGAACTTCCACTCCGCGCCGTGCCGGTACAGCTCGCCGAAGACCATGGCGGTCTCCGTCGAGGCGTCCTCGGAGAGGTCGTACCGGGCGATCTCCGCCTCGCCGGCCTGGTTCACCACGCGGATGAACGCGTTGCGCACCTGGCCGAACGACTGCTGGCGGTTCTCGGCGTCGTAGATCGAGACCGGGAAGACGATCTTCTCGATCTCGGCCGGGACCCCGGCGAGGTTGACCTTGATCTGCTCGTCGTCGCCCTCGCCCTCACCGGTGGTGTTGTCGCCGGTGTGCTCGACCGAGCCGTCCGGGCTCTTCAGGTTGTTGAAGAACACGAAGTTGGCGTCGCTGCTGACCTTGCCGTCCGCGTTCGTGAGGATGGCGCTGGCGTCGAGGTCGAAGTCGGTACCGGTGGTGGTGCGGATGTCCCACCCCAGACCGATGATGACCGCGGTCAGGCCCGGGGCCTCCTTCGACAGCGATACGTTGCCGCCCTTGCTGAGGCTGACTCCCACGAGTCCTCCCATTGGTGTCCGGGGGCGGGAAGCCCCGCAGTGCGTTGGTATCGGATCAACGTTTCGATCCTAGTGAGGGGTTCCCCACCACCGCAGGCCCTGAGCACGAAGAATCCCGAAGTGTCGGCATCCCCGCACCTTCGGGGCCGCTGCGGCGCCGTGGTCAGAGGGCGTCGAGCGCCCGTACGTAGTCGTCCAGGTCCCGCGCGTCCGGCAGGCCGTTGACGACGGTCCAGCGGACGACGCCCTCCTTGTCGATGACGAAGGTGCCGCGCACCGCGCAGCCCTTGTCCTCGGCGAAGACGCCGTACGCGCGCGAGACCTCGCCGTGCGGCCAGAAGTCCGACAGCAGCGGGTACTCGAGGCCCTCCTGCTCGCCGAAGACGCGCAGGGTGGGGACGGAGTCGTTCGAGACGGCGAGGAGCTGGGTGTCGCGGTCGGCGAACCGCGGCAGGTTGTCACGCAGCTCGCACAGTTCGCCGGTGCACACGCCGGTGAAGGCGAAGGGATAGAAGAGCAGCACCACGTTCTTGTCGCCATGGAAGTCGGAGAGCTTCACGGTGGCTCCGTGGTTGTCCTTGAGCTCGAAGTCCGGGGCCTTGTCGCCGACCTCGATCGCCATGGTTCCGCATCCCTTCCGTCGGGTCCGTTCGGGGTGTTTCGGGCTGTTCGGGTGACATCCACCCTACGCAGCGCCCCCCGGCACCCCCTCCGGCCCCCCTCAAAGGGCCGAGGCCGCACGGGGCCGGGGCGCACAGGGCCGGGGGCGCAAAGGACAAGGCCCCCGCCGACCGATGTCGGCGGGGGCCTCCTGGCCTCGGCTGCGCCTCAGCGCTTCTTGGCTGCCGTCTTCGGCGTCGCCAGCTTCGTGCCGCTCCAGTCCTTCCCCACGCTGATGCCCTTGGTCTGGGACAGACCCGCGGTCGTCACAGCTTCGGCGATGTCGCTGGGCTCCACATAACCGTCTCGGCCGGTCTTGGGCGTCAGCAGCAGGACGGCGCCGCCCTCTTCGACGTACGTGGTGGCGTCCACCAGCGCATCCGTCAGGTCGCCGTCGTCGTCTCGGAACCAGAGCACCACGGCGTCGGCGACGTCGTCGTACTCCTCGTCCATGAGCTCACTGCCGATTGCTTCTTCAATGGCCGAGCGGAGCTCCTGGTCGACGTCGTCGTCGAAGCCGATCTCCTGGACCACCTGCTCGGGCTGGAATCCCAGCCTGGCGGCCAGGCTCGTCCGCTCCTCCGCGTGGTCCGCGGTCGCGCTCACGGGTTGCCTCCTGATCATGTTCGGTAATGGGGTCCTCCCCTGCCCGGTCGAAGCCGGGCCCTCGGGGAAGTTCAAGCCACGCGCGTGCGCGAAGCATTGGCCGTAGTCCACACGGACGGGGCGGATCGCGCAAGTACCCGGCCGTCGAGACCGCCGAAACGGTGACGATCCAGGCGGTGTCGCCGCAACTCCGTTCAGGGAATCACAGTCGCGAGTGACGCACACCACAGAGATCTGCCCCGGTTTGTGAATTTCGGAACCCTACGAGGGTACGAGACTCGAACGGCTTTGCGGTACGCGTGACCGGTCGGGCGTATCGTTGCGATTTGCCGGACCCGCCCTGGGGAGAACGGGACGAACCTCTCGGTTCTCTCTTCGGATACCTCTTCGGTTACCTCTCGGTAGAGATGACGTTTCCGCTCCCGAGGTACACGATGGGGAACGGTGCAGACGCCCAGGAAACCAGAGAAAAACCAAAGAAAAAACTGAGAAGAAGCGGCCCCCCGAGAGCGAAGGAACAGCGTGGCTTCCGGAACCGATCGCAACCCGATCATCATTGGCGGCCTTCCGAGTCAGGTCCCCGACTTCGATCCCGAAGAGACCCAGGAGTGGCTCGACTCCCTCGACGCCGCCGTCGACGAGCGCGGCCGGGAACGGGCCCGCTATCTGATGCTGCGACTGATCGAACGCGCCCGCGAGAAGCGCGTGGCCGTGCCCGAGATGCGCAGCACCGACTACGTCAACACCATCGCCACCAAGGACGAGCCGTTCTTCCCCGGCAACGAGGAGATCGAACGCAAGATCCTCAACGCGACCCGCTGGAACGCGGCCGTGATGGTGTCCAGGGCCCAGCGTCCCGGGATCGGCGTCGGCGGCCACATCGCCACCTTCGCGTCCTCGGCCTCGCTCTACGACGTGGGCTTCAACCACTTCTTCCGCGGCAAGGACGGGGGTGACGGCGGCGACCAGATCTTCTTCCAGGGGCACGCCTCCCCCGGTATCTACGCCCGCGCGTTCCTCCTGGACCGCCTCGACGAGCGGCAGCTGGACGCCTTCCGGCAGGAGAAGTCGAAGGCCCCGCACGCGCTGTCGTCGTACCCGCACCCGCGGTCGATGCCGGACTTCTGGGAGTTCCCGACCGTCTCCATGGGGCTCGGTCCGCTCGGCGCGATCTTCCAGGCGCGGATGAACCGCTACATGCAGGCGCGCGACATCACGGACACCTCCAAGTCCCACGTCTGGGCGTTCCTCGGCGACGGCGAGATGGACGAGCCGGAGTCGCTCGGCCAGCTGTCCATCGCCGCGCGCGAGGGCCTGGACAACCTGACGTTCGTCGTCAACTGCAACCTCCAGCGCCTCGACGGACCGGTGCGCGGCAACGGAAAGATCATCCAGGAGCTGGAGTCGCAGTTCCGCGGCGCCGGCTGGAACGTCATCAAGCTCGTCTGGGACCGCAGCTGGGACCCGCTGCTCGCGCAGGACCGCGACGGCGTGCTCGTCAACAAGCTGAACACCACGCCCGACGGCCAGTTCCAGACGTACGCCACCGAGACCGGCGCGTACATCCGGGAGCACTTCTTCGGCGGGGACCACCGGCTGCGCGGCATGGTCGAGAACATGACGGACGACCAGATCCTGCACCTGGGCCGCGGCGGTCACGACCACCGGAAGGTCTACGCGGCGTTCTCGGCGGCCAAGGAGCACAAGGGCCAGCCGACGGTGATCCTGGCGCAGACGGTCAAGGGCTGGACGCTCGGCCCGAACTTCGAGGGCCGCAACGCCACGCACCAGATGAAGAAGCTGACGGTCGCCGACCTCAAGGGCTTCCGCGACCGGCTGCACCTGCCGATCTCCGACAAGGAGCTGGAGTCCGGCGCGCCGCCGTACTACCACCCGGGCCGGGACTCGGAGGAGATCCAGTACATGCACGACCGCCGCAAGGACTGCGGCGGGTACGTCCCCACGCGGGTGCTGCGGGCGAAGCCGCTCGCGCTGCCCGAGGACAAGACGTACGCGAGTGTGAAGAAAGGGTCCGGGCAGCAGTCGATCGCCACGACCATGGCGTTTGTACGGCTCCTCAAGGACCTCATGCGGGACAAGGAGATCGGCAAGCGGTTCGTGCTGATCGCGCCCGACGAGTACCGCACGTTCGGTATGGACTCGTTCTTCCCGAGTGCGAAGATCTACAACCCGCTCGGGCAGCAGTACGAGGCCGTGGACCGGGACCTGCTGCTCGCGTACAAGGAGTCGCCGACGGGGCAGATGCTGCACGACGGCATCTCCGAGGCGGGCTGTACGGCCTCCCTGATCGCGGCCGGCTCGGCGTACGCCACGCATGGTGAGCCGCTCATCCCGGTGTACGTCTTCTACTCGATGTTCGGTTTCCAGCGCACCGGTGACCAGTTCTGGCAGATGGCCGACCAGATGGCGCGCGGTTTTGTGCTGGGTGCGACCGCGGGGCGTACGACGCTGACGGGTGAGGGTCTGCAGCACGCGGACGGGCACTCGCAGTTGCTGGCCTCGACGAACCCGGCCTGTGTCGCGTACGACCCGGCGTACGGGTTCGAGATCGCGCACATCGTGAAGGACGGGCTGCGGCGGATGTACGGCTCGTCCGACGAGTATCCGCACGGCGAGGACGTCTTCTACTACCTCACGGTCTACAACGAGCCGATCCGGCACCCGGCCGAGCCGGAGAACGTGGACGTCGAGGGCATCCTCGCGGGCATCCACCGCTTCGCGGCGGGCACTTCGGGCACCATCCCGGCGCAGATCATGGCGTCCGGGGTCGCGGTGCCGTGGGCGGTCGAGGCGCAGCGGATCCTCGCGGAGGAGTGGAACGTACGGGCCGACGTGTGGTCGGCGACGTCGTGGAACGAGTTGCGGCGTGAGGCGGTGGAGGTGGAGCGGCACAATCTGCTGCACCCGGAGGAGGAGCAGCGGGTTCCTTATGTCACCCGGAAGTTGTCGGGTGCGCAGGGGCCGTTCGTGGCGGTGTCCGACTGGATGCGGTCGGTTCCCGACCAGATCTCGCGGTGGGTGCCGGGGACTTACCAGTCGCTGGGCGCGGACGGGTTCGGCTTCGCCGATACGCGCGGTGCCGCTCGGCGGTTCTTCCACATCGACGCGCAGTCGATCGTGGTGGGGGTGCTGACGGAGCTGGCGCGCGAGGGGAAGGTCGACCGGTCCGTGCTGAAGCAGGCGATCGATCGGTATCAGCTGCTTGATGTCGCGGCGGCGGATCCGGGGGCGGCTGGCGGCGACGCGTAGCGCTCCGCGGGTTGGGCGGGGGTGGGATCGGGTGCGGGTGGGATCGGGTGCGGGTGGGTGGGGGCTGGGCGCGCAGTTCCCCGCGCCCCTGAGGGGGTGGGGGGGGCGGGGTTGCCCCGGCGCCCCTTGCCTGCGGCCCTCGTTCGTTCAGTGCGGGTGCGTGGGGGCTGGGCGCGCCGTTCCCCGCGCCCCTGAGGGGCCGGGCGGGGGTGGCCTGGCTGCCCTCGCGGCCTCCGCCGTGCCGCCGGGCTGGTGTCTCGTCGGGTTGTGCGGGTGTGTGGGGGCTGGGCGCGCAGTTCCCCGCGCCCCTGAGGGGCCGGGCGGGGGTGGCCTGGCTGCCCTCGCGGCCTCCGCCACACCGCCGGACTCACGGCTCGTCGGGTTGTGCGGGTGGGTGGGGGTTGAGCGCGCAGTTCCCCGCGCCCCTGAGGGGGTTGGGGGTGACCATGCCTCCCTCGCGCCCTCGCCTGCGTTGCCGCCGTTCTGACGTTTCGTTGGGTTGTGCGGGTGCGTGGGGGATGTGCGGCGTGCCGTCCCCCTCCGGCGGCACGCCGCGGTTCTGGTCAACCGACCGGGTTGTGCGGGTCAGTTGGGGACACTCTGGCCTGTGTCGCGGGCGAT
This sequence comes from Streptomyces sp. CWNU-52B, assembly GCF_047444975.1. Classification (NCBI taxonomy): domain Bacteria; kingdom Bacillati; phylum Actinomycetota; class Actinomycetes; order Kitasatosporales; family Streptomycetaceae; genus Streptomyces; species Streptomyces sp. CWNU-52B. The sequence goes on from NZ_JBLFJV010000055.1 coordinate 20,769, forward strand.
ATGACAGTCACACCGACCGACATCACCCTGATAGGCGAAAGCCCCGCCGGATGACCCGGCGGGGCTGTATAAGGCGAGCGGCTCAGATGTGGCCCACTCCCGCGCCCGCCTCCGCGTTGGCGCCCCTCTTCGTGAGGAACGCGACGAAGACGGCCACGACCGCGACCCCGGCCGCGACGAGACTCGCCAGGCTCATGCCGGAGATGAACGTGTCGTGCGCGACGTCAGTGATCTTCGCGGCGAGCTCGGGCGGCGTGCCCGGAGCCACCGGCGCCGCACCCACCTGCACCGCCTCCGCCGCCTGGTCGAGCTGGTCCGGCGGAAGCTTCGGGAGCCCCGCGTCGGCCCAGTTGCCCGCGAGGTCGTTGTCGACCTTGGAGGCCATCACCGCGCCCAGCACCGCCGTACCGAGGCTGCCGCCGATCTGCATGGCCGCCTGCTGAAGGCCACCCGCGACACCGGACAGCTCCATCGGCGCGTTGCCCACGATGACCTCCGTGGCGCCGACCATGACCGGCGCGAGGCCGAGGCCAAGCAGCGCGAACCAGATCGACATGAGCCCACTGCTCGTGTCCGTCTCCAGCGTCGAGATGCCGAACATGGCGACGGCCGTGAACGCCATACCGCCCGCGAGCGGCACCCGCGGCCCCGTCTTGCCGATCATCGCGCCGGCCAGCGGAGAGCCGATGATCATCATGCCGGTGAGCGGCAGCAGATGCAGACCCGCGTCGATCGGGCTCATCCCGTGCACGTTCTGCAGGTAGAAGGTGACGAAGAACAGACCACCCAGGAACGCGATCGCCATGAGCGCCATGAGGACCACACCGGCCGACAGCGGCACGGAACGGAACAGGGCGAGCGGGATGAGCGGCTCGCTCACCCGGTTCTCCCAGTACGCGAACAGCGCGAAGCCCAGTACCGCGATACCGAGGAACGACCAGGTCAGCGCGGCGCCCCAGCCCCACTCGGGGGCCTTGATGAGCGCCCAGACCAGACAGAACATGGCACCGGACAGCAGGCCGATGCCGAGCAGGTCGAAGGAGCGCGGCGCGTTCTTGGCCCGGTGGTCGGTGAGGATCACCACGCCGAGGACGACCGCGAGGATGCCGACCGGCACGTTGATGAAGAAGACGGACTGCCAGCTGACGTGCTCGACGAGCACCCCGCCGAGGATCGGGCCGCCCGCGGTGGAGGCACCGATGACCATGCCCCAGATGCCGATCGCCATGTTCAGCTTCTCGGCCGGGAAGGTGGCCCGCAGCAGACCGAGCGCGGCCGGCATCAGCAGCGCGCCGAACAGGCCCTGGAGCACCCGGAAGGCGACGACGTAGGCGATGCCGTCGGAGAGCCCGATGGCCCCCGAGGCCGCCGCGAAGCCGACCACGCCTATCAGGAAGGTCTGGCGGTGGCCGAACCGGTCACCGAGCTTGCCCGCCGTGATCAGGGTGACGGCGAGTGCGAGGAAGTAGCCGTTCGTGATCCACTGGACGTCGGCGAACGTGGCGCCCAGGTCCTTCTGGATCGCTGGGTTGGCGATGGCGACGATGGTGCCGTCGAGGGCCACCATCATGACGCCCACGGCCACGGTGATCAGGGTGAACCACGGGTGGCCGCGCAGGCCCCTGGCCGGGGTCGGACCGGAGGCGGCTGCCGGGGCCTCGTCGGCCGGGCCCGTCTTGTCGACGGTGGTCTGACTAGTCATGTTCAAAGATTAATGACAGCCGCTGACAATTGACAAACCAGTTCACAATTCGGTAACCGAGATGTCAATCGACAACCCGAGACGCAAGGGGACAGAAGACTCATGGACACGGCGCCACGGCCGGGGCTGCGCGAGCGCAAGAAGCAGCGCACCCGGGACGCGCTGGTGCGGGCCGCCCTGGAGCTGTTCACCGCCCACGGCTACGAACAGACGACCGTCGACGAGATCGCGGAGGCCGTCGACGTCTCCCAGCGCACCTTCTTCCGGTACTTCGCGAGCAAGGAGGAGGTCGCCTTCGCCGTACAGGAGATGACGGAGGCGCACTTCCTCGACGCGGTGCGCCGACGCCCGCCCCACGAGCCCCCCTTGGACGCCCTGCGCCGGGCCGTCATGACGAGCTGGGACACCATCGAGGAGGCCATCGAGGCCGTCGTCCCGATCGAACTGCACATGCGCACCTACCAGTTGATCGAGTCGACACCCGCACTGCTCGCCGCCCACCTGTGCCACCACGAGCGACTGGAGGAGGAGCTCGCCCGGACCGTCGCGGAGCGCGAGGGTGTCGACGTGGACACCGATCCGCGACCGCGCGTGACGGTGGCCCTGTTCGGCGGCGTGATGCGGCTGACGGCCCGCCGATGGGGCGCGGGCGAGGACTTCAGCGTGGCCGCCATGCGCGAACTGACCGCGTCGTATCTCGACCAGATGGGGCCCGCGTTGGCCGAGAACTGGCACGCGCGCCCCGAACGCGTCTCCGGACACGTCTCCGAACGTACCTCCGGAGGCACGGAGTAACTCCCTTACCACACAACGTCACGCTCAAATGCGCACGGAGTACCCCATCTGCGTACACAGGGTGATCGCCGGGCGGGATTCGGTGTGACTTTGCCCCAATTACCCCACAGGAAACGTGATCCGCCTCACTCGGTTAACGCGAGACCCGCTCGTTCTCCTAGTGTGTCCTTTCAGTGACTTCCTTCGACTCCACACCCCAACTCAATGTCTGGCGCATGCTGCTCGCGCTGGCCGTGGTGTTCGTGATGCTCGGGACCACCGGCTGGACCGCGGTACGCAGCCACAGAGGGGCGGCCACACCGCTCGCGGCCTCCCTCTCCGCCTGGGAACACGGTCACATGGGCGGGCACCGGCTGCCGGACCCGGACGAGACGACGCCCACCCGCCTCGGCCAGTTCTTCGCCTCGCTCGACGCCTACCAGCGCGCCCGGCTCGCCGCCCGCTATCCGCTCGCGGTCGGCAACATGAACGGGGCGCCGGTGAATCTCCGTTACCGCGCCAACCGCATCGCACTCGGCCAGGCCCGCGAGGTCGAACGCGAACGCCTGCACGACAACCGGCTCTCGCCCGTCGGCAAGCGCGACGCGAGCCGCCGGATGCACCGGTACGAGGACCTGATGTCCGGCGACCGCCGCATCCTCGCCTTCGACCCGACGGGTTCGGGGCGCGTCGCGGAGGTCTTCGGGAACCTCGCCGGGGCCGACCGGGTCTCGGTCGTGGTGCCCGGCGTCGACACGGACCTGCTGACCTTCCAGCGCACCGAGCGCAGATACACGGCGCCCGTCGGCATGGCCAAGGCGCTGTACCGCGCCGAGCGCGACGCGAGCCCCCTGACGCGTACGGCCGTCATAGCGTGGGCCGACTACACGACGCCCAGCGGGCTCGGCATGGACGCCGCCACCGGGGTCCGCGCCGAGGAGGGCGCGGTCCGGCTCGGCGCCCTCGTACGGGCGCTGCCCGGTGACTCGCGCGTCGCGCTGTACTGCCACAGCTATGGATCCGTGGTGTGCGGGGTGGCCGCGCGTTCGCTGCCGGCCCGGGTCTCCGACATAGCGGTGGCGGGCAGTCCCGGCATGCGGGTCGAGCGGGCGGCGCAGTTGCGCACCTCGGCCCGGGTGTGGGCCGTACGGGACTCCGACGACTGGATCGAGGACGTACCGCATCTGGAGTTCGGCGGGCTGGGGCACGGCGCGGATCCGATGTCCTCGGAGTTCGGCGCGCGGGTGCTGTCCGCGCGCGGGGCGAAGGGACACACCGGGTATTTCGAACCGGGCACCGACAGCCTGCGGAACTTCGCCGAGATCGGGATTGGCGCGTACCGCGCGGTCAGCTGCGCCCACCAGGACGACGGGTGCCGGAAGGGTTTGTCCGACACGGCCGAAGCAGGACGCGCGTAGAGAACGACAGAAGTGCGGTCTGCTCAGGGAGGGGACTACGAAGCGCATGCCGCATACGATGGCCCGCATGGGTGACGTACTGGCCGGATTTCATGCCGCCTGGGAGTTCGAGTCCGACTCCGTGCTCATCCGCTTCGAACGGGGGATTCGCACGCCGAAGCTGTTCCAGGCGCTCGGCGAGCGCCGCATCCCGTTCGAGGCGATCGCGGCGGTGACTCTGACACCCGGCAAGCGCGGGACGGTGGTCCTGCGCGCCGAGCCGAGAGCGGGGGCGGATCCGCTGATGGAGGCGGCCTCGGGACAATTGAAGGACGTGTGCGACCCCTACCGGCTCGTGTTGCCCGCCGAGCGCGAGACGCTCGCCGAGTACTACGCGGACGAGCTGCGGGCGGTGCTCGCGCCCGAGAACGCGGGGCCCGCCGAGCGGTATCTGGTGCGGCCGCCCGAGGCGCCGCTCCAGTTCAAGGCGTACGACGGGAAGGCGTCCTTCGACGGGAAGTCCGTGGCGTTCCGGTGGTTCTGGACGGGGGCCTCGTCCGCGAAGTGGAAGGCCGGCGACCAGACGTTCGCCGTGTCCGACCTGTGCGGTGTGGAGTGGCGGTCGCCGGAGGTGTTCGAGGGGCATCTGCGGTTGCTGCGGCGGGAGATGGGGGCCGGAGCGGGTGCTTCCCAGCCGGGTGCTTCCCAGCCGGGTGCTTCCCAGCCGGGGCAGCCGGATCAGGATCCGGCCGCTGTCGTCTTCGGGCTCGGGTACGGGCCGGTGCACGAGTCGTTGCCGTTCGCGGCGGCTGTTCTGGGTGCGGTGCGGTCGGGAGGGCCCGCGGGGCTCTCCGAGGGGGCGGGGGTCGGGGCGAGGGTCGTGGCGGGTGTGACGGCAGGAGTGACGGCGGGTGTGGTGCCGGGGGTTCGGCGGGATCCGGCCGACATCGCCGACCGGATCCGGCATCTTGGGGATCTGCATGAGGCGGGGCTTGTCACGGACGAGGAGTTCTCCGTGAAGAAGGCGGAGTTGTTGGCCGAGCTGTGAGGTCTGGGCCGGCGCTGAGTCAGGGGCCGTGGCTGAGTCAGGGGCCGGGAGGCGCGGGAGGTTCGACGGCTGCGGGCCGTCGTGGCTGAGCGCGCGGTTCCCCGCGCCCCCAAAGACAAAGACAGAGGATTGTTCTTACTCTCTGCCTGCCGAGGCGAAGGTCATGTCCGCGTAGCGGGTTCCTGCGACCCTCTCGGCGATGGGGGCCAGGGTGGCCAGGTCGGTGGGTGTCAGGGTGATGTGGGTCGCCGCTGTGTTCTCCTCCACTCGGGTGCGCCTGCGGGTGCCCGGGATGGGGATCACCGGGAGGGCGTGGGTCGTCGCCTGCTGGTGGACCCAGGCCAGGGCGATCTGGCCCGGGGAGGCGTCGTGGGCCTTGGCCACCGCCCGGATCGGCTCCAGCAGCGCCGCGTTCGCCGCCGCGTTGTCGCCCGTGAAGCGGGGCTGCTGACGGCGGACGTCGTCCGCGGTCAGCTCGTTGTCGGCGTTGGTGAAGGAGCCGGTGAGGAAGCCGCGTCCGAGCGGGGAGTACGGGACCAGGGTCACGCCCAGTTCACGGACCGCCGGCACGACACCCGCCTCGATGTCCCGGCTGAACAGCGACCACTCCGACTGGACGGCGGCGATCGGGTGCACGGCATGCGCGGCCCGCAGCTCGCCGCCCGTCACCTCGCTGAGGCCGAGCTGCTTGACCTTGCCCTGGCGGACCAGGTCGGCCATGACGCCGACGGTCTCCTCGATGGGGACCCGCACATCACGGCGGTGCATGTAGTAGAGGTCGATCACGTCGACGTCCAGGCGCTTCAGGCTCGCCTCGACGGCCTGCCGGATGTACGGCTCGTCGTTGCGGATGATCCGCTTGGTCGGGTCGTCCGGCGGGATCGTCATCGCGAACTTCGTGGCGATCACGACCTCGTCGCGGTGCGCCGCGACGAACGGCGCCAGGAACCGCTCGTTCTCCCCCCGGCCGTACGCGTCGGCCGTGTCGTACAGCGTCACGCCCAGTTCGAGCGCGCGCTCCAGCGTGGCCCGCGCCTCGTCGGCGTCCGTCGGGCCGTACGCGAAGCTCATCCCCATACAGCCCAGGCCCTGCACGCCGACCTCCGGGCCACCCGTGCCGAGCTGTGCCTTCGCGATCCTGCTGTCCGTCATCGGGACCTCTCCGACGCCAGGGCCCGCCCGGCGTCCGCATAGAAATCGATCTTCCGGTCGAGCACGGCGAGGGTGTCCTGGAGCTCGGCGATCCGCGCCCGCACATCCCGGCGCGTCGCCTCCAGGAGCTCGAAACGGGCGGCGTACGTCTCGTCGCCCGCGCGCACCATCTCCGCGTACCGCACCATGTCGGCGACCGGCATTCCGGTCAGCCGCAGCTTGCCGACGAGGTCCAGCCAGTCGAGGTCGCGGTTGCTGTACCGCCGCTGGCCCGTGTGGGAGCGGTCGATGTGCGGCATGAGCCCGATCCGCTCGTACCAGCGGAGGGTGTGCGCCGTCAGGCCGGTGAAGGCGACGACCTCGCTGATCGTGTACTGGTCGTGGCCGTCGGGGCGCCTTCGCTCCAGCGGCGGGTCGGCACAGATGTCGGTCCCGGACTCCGTGGTCTCCATCACCGTCATGGGCCCCACGCTAAAACCTTCGAGTGCACTCCAAGCAAGCGGAGACCGAAGAAATTCCGGCGACAGCGGGTCGCCGTGCTGGCTAGCGTGCCGGCCATGAGCCTTGTACGCCGCGCTGTGCCCCAGGACGCCGAGGAACTGCTCCGACTGCGTCAGGTGATGATCGACTCGATCTCCGGGGCGGACACGTCCACCGGCTGGCACACCGGGTCCCTGGACACCGTACGGGCCCGGCTGGCCGATCCCGAAGGGGGTTTCGCGGCGTTCGTCGTCGATCATCCCGAGCGGCCCGGGGCGCTGGGAGCCCTGGTGGCGGGGACGGTGGAGTACCGGATAGGGCGGGCCGGGAACCCGCACGGGCGGATCGGCTACGTGTTCAGCGTCGCGACGGATCCCGGGGTACGACGGCGGGGGTACGCGCGCGCCTGCATGGAGGAGCTGGTGGAGTGGTTCCGGGAGCAGGAGGTCGGACAGATCGACCTGACCGCCTCGGCGGAGGCAGCGCCGCTCTACGCGTCGATGGGGTTCGTCCGTACGCCGGATCCGTTGATGCGGCTGCGGTTCTGACGGATGACGACACCGGCCCCGGACGGCTTGGCACAGTGCCGTGCGGCGGTGGCCGTAGGCTCTGGCTCATGTCTTTGGAGAGTCTCGCGCTGATCGAAGAGTGGCCCGTTCCCACCGCTGCCGCGGGTGTCGTACGGGCGGACGGCACCGTGCTCGGGACCCGCGGCCCCGCCACCCGGCCGTTCGCGCTCGCCTCCGTCACCAAGCCGCTCGCCGCGTACGCCGCTCTCGTCGCGTACGAGGAAGGGGCCGTCGAGCTGGACGAGCTCGCCGGGCCCGAGGGGTCCACCGTGCGGCATCTGCTCGCGCACACCAGCGGGCTGGCCTTCGACGAGCACCGGGTGACGGCTCCGCCCGGACAGCGGCGGCTGTACTCCAACGCCGGGTTCGAGCAGTTGGGCGACCACATCGCCAAGGCGACGGAGATCCCGTTCGGCGAGTATCTGAAGCAGGCCGTCCTCGAACCGCTCGGGATGACGTCGACGACCCTCGACGGCTCCCCCGCGAAGGACGGCGTCTCCACCGTCGACGACCTGGTGCGGTTCGCCGCCGAGGTGCAGGCGCCCCGGCTGCTCGACCCGCGCACCGTCGCCGAGGCGATGACCGTGCAGTACCCGGGCACGAAGGGCGTCCTGCCGGGCTACGGACACCAGAGCCCCAACGACTGGGGCCTCGGCTTCGAGATCCGCGACTCCAAGTCGCCCCACTGGACCGGCGGTTCGTCCTCCCCGCGCACCTTCGGGCACTTCGGCCAGGCCGGTACGTTCCTGTGGATCGACCCGGCCGCGGGGGTGGCCTGCGTGGCCCTGACCGACCGCACGTTCGGACCGTGGGCGGCCGAGGCGTGGCCCGCCTTCACGGACGCGGTACTGGCGGAGCTGCGGCACTGACCGTACGCGGAGACGGAGGCGAAGGCGGCGTACATCTCCGCGTACCAGGCGCAGTTGGTGTACGGGCTGCTGCAGACGGCGAAGTACGCGCGGGCGGTACCGGCCCACTTGTCGGAGTTCACCCACCACCGATGGATGCGGGTTCAGGTACTACCGTTCAGGTGGGCTTCGGTAGGGCTCGCCGGGACGGCGGACGCGGGCTCAGGCTCGGCGGTCGTCGGCGGCCTTGATGAGGTCGCCGAGGCGGGCGAGCGTGAGGGTGAGCTGGTCGATCTGCTGCCTGATGCGGGCGTGTTCGGCTTCGAGCATCGCCCGCTGGTGGTCGCTGGTGGCGTCGCTGTCGATGCAGGGAAGCAGTTCGGCGATGCGGCGGCTGGGCAGGCCCGCGGCGTAGAGCTGCTGGAGGATGCGGACCCGGTCGACGGCACCCTCGGCGTACTCGCGCTGGCCGCCGGGGCTGCGGCCGGACGCCAGGAGCCCCTGCTCCTCGTAGTAACGCAGCGCGCGGACGCTCACTCCGGAACGCCGGGCGACCTCTCCGATACGCACGCGTCCCTCTCTTCCTCGGGCTTCCTCGGGCCTCTCGTCCTCCCCCGAGTCAGGGCTTGACTCTCTTGACCCTGACGTCGGCGGTAGGTTTCAGCGTACTCGACATGCCGTCTACGCCGGCGGATCCAGCATCCCCCGAGGATCCGCCGCAGCTCGACCTCGTCGTGGTCGACGGCGCTGTCGACCGCCTCGCCGCCGACCACCTCGTCGGCTTCCGCCTGGACAGCCTGTACGCCGCCCGGCCGGACCGTCAGACCCCGCTGACATCGCCGATCGCCTGGTCCAGCATCTCCAGGCCCAGCGTCAGTTCGGCCTCCGTGGCCGTCAGGGGCGGGGCGATGCGCAGGGTGCCGCCCATGCCGGGGAGCTGCACGATGTTCATGTGCAGGCCCAGTTCGAGGCAGCGTTCGGTGACCCTGGCGCCCAACTCGTCGTGTCCTCCCTGGGGTTCGGCGTCGGCGGAGGTGAACTCCAGGCCGGCCAGCAGGCCCCGGCCCCGGATGTCCCCGACCACCTCGTGCCGCGCGGCGATGTCCGCCAGGCCCTGCCGGAGGAACGCCCCGTGCGAGCGGGCCTGTTCGTCGAGCTTGTCCTCGGTCAGCACGTCGAGGACCGTGTTGCCGACCGCGGCCACCAGCGGGTCGGCCGCGTGGGTGGTGAAGAAGAGGAACCCCCGCTCGTGCGCCCGCTCCTCGATCTCGGCGCTCGTGATCACCGCGGCGAGCGGAAGCCCCGCGCCCAGGGTCTTCGACAGGGTCAGGATGTCGGGGACGATGCCGTCGCGCTCGAACGCGTACCAGGTCCCCGTGCGGCACAGACCGGTCTGCGCCTCGTCGAGGATCAGCAGCATGCCGCGCTCGCGGCACTTCTGCTGGAGGGCCGCGAAATAGCCCAGGGGCGGCTCGATGACCCCGCCGGAGCTGAGGATCGGCTCGACCAGGCACGCGGCGAGGCTGCCGGTGGACTGCGCGTCGATCAGGTCGAAGGCGAAGTCCAGCTGGCGCCGCCAGTCCAGCGAGCCGTCGGGGTGTGTGAAGTCGGGCCGGTGGGTGTTGGGCACCGGTATCGCGAAGTTGCCCGGCGCGCCCGGACCGTAGCCCTTGCGTCCCGCGCTGTACGTGGCCGACGCGGCGGCCTGTGTCATGCCGTGCCAGGACCGCGCGAAGGAGACGATCTCGTGGTTGCCGGTGACGAGCTTGGCCATCCGCACGGCGGCCTCGTTCGACTCCGCTCCGGTCGTCAGCAGGAGCACCTTCTCCAGCGGCGCGGGCAGGCTCTCGGCCAGGCGCCGGGCCAGGTCCACCACGGGGCGGCTCAGCATGCCGCTGTAGAGGTGGTCGAGGGTGCCGATCTGCTGCCGGACGGTCGCCACGATCCGCGGGTGGGAGTGTCCGAGGATCGCGCTCATCTGTCCTGAGGTGAAGTCGAGGAGCGCGCGGCCGTCCGCGGTGAAGACATGGCTGCCGGCCGCGCGCTCGATGATCTCGGGGGTGAAGGCGGGGCCGTAGCGGACCAGATGGCGTTCGGCGTCGGTCCAGAAGGAGTCAGGCATGCCTTCGACCGTAGGGACGCCCGAGCGACACGTCCATCTCACAAATGTGGCCTGCCTGTTCGGCCGAGCCGTACAGCGGCCGGGCCCGTGACGTACGACAATCGGGCCCGTGATGAATCCCTGGAGGCTGCGGCTGCTGACCCAACTGGACACGCTGGGCACCGTGCGCGCCGTGGCGCAGGCCGCCAGGCTGAGCCCCTCCAGCGTGTCCCAGCAGCTCGCCGTGCTGGAGACCGAGACCGGGGCGCAGCTCCTGGAGCGCACGGGCCGCCGGGTGCGGCTCACCTCCGCCGGGCTGATCCTGGCCCGGCGGGCGCGGTCCATCCTCGATCACATGGAGAGCGTCGAGGCGGAGCTGCGCGGCTTCGGCGAGCTGCCGGCCGGGCTGGTGCGGCTGGGGACCTTCCAGAGCGCGGTCCACCCCCTGGTCGTACCTGCGGTGACCCGGCTGGCGCGCGAGTATCCGCATCTGGACGTCGAGATCCTCGAACTGGAGCCGCACGCGAGCATGCCCGCGCTGCGGGTCGGGGACGCCGACATCATCGTCACCACCACGGACTTCGACGAGCTGCCCCTGGGTCCGGACCTCGACCTGGTGCCGCTGGCCTCGGACCCGATCCTCCTCGTCCTGCCGCCGGGACATCCGGCCGGGCGCGGCCCGGTGGACCTGGCCGCCTTCGCGGACGAGCCGTGGTCCTTCGACATCCCGAACTCCTACATGTCCAACCTCGCCCTGCGGCTGTGCCGGCAGGCCCGGTTCGAGCCCCGGGTGGTGTGCCGCTTCAGCAACTACATGATGGCGCTCCAGCACGTGGAGGCCGGTCTCTCGATCGCCCTGCTGCCCGGCCTGGCCGTGGACCACCGGCGCTACCGCGTCACCACCAGGGAACTCGCCACCCCTGTGACCCGCTCGATCACGGCGGCGATCCGCGGCAACTCCCCCACCCGCGCGGCCGTCCGCGTCGTCCTGGACGCCCTGCGCCAGGACGTGAGCCTTCAGGGGACCTAGGAGGCTGCCGTCATCTCCCAGAGCAGCAGCTCCGTCTCGCCGCGGGACACCGCCTCCAGATCCTTCGCGTCCGTGATGCGGGCCGCGTCGCCGGGGCTCAGCACCCAGCCGTCCAGCAGGACTTCACCGCGCACGACATGCGCGTACAGGAAGGGCGCGTCGGGTACGGCCGTGCGCTGGCCCTCCGTCAGCCGGCGGACGTGGAGCATCGCGGCCGCCTCGGGGACCGCGTACGGCGTGGAGTCCGCGATGCCGTGGACGACCTCGTACGCGGGCTCGCCGCCCGGTTCCAGCGGGGCGAGCCACAGCTGGACGAAGCGCAGCGGCCGGTCGGCGTCGTTGCGCTCGACGTGCCGGACCCCGCCCGCCGCACTCAGGCGCTGGACGTCCCCGGCGCGTACGACCGACTCGTGGCCCGTGGTGTCCCGGTGGGTCAGCTCGCCCTCGACGACCCAGGTGACGATCTCGGTGTGGCTGTGCGGGTGCTCGTCGAAGCCGGCGCCGGGGGCCAGCCGCTCCTCGTTGCAGGCGATGACCGCGCCGAAGCGGAGGTTGTCCGGGTCGTAGTGCGGGCCGAAGGAGAAGGCGTGCAGGGACTCGATCCCGGCCGCCGGATCGCCTCCGGGGTACCGCTCGTCGCCGCGCCGTACGTCCATCACGCACCCCACGGTAGCCCCGTCGGCGGTGCCACCCGCGACCCGCCGCCGCATCCCGCCGTCCCGATAAGGCAGTCTTGTTCTGTGCCCGAACCCGAATCCAGCAACATCGAACGAGCGGCGCGCGCCGCCCACGCGCACACCGCGACCCTGAAACGGCTGGAGAGGTCGTCCGGCAGTCTCGCCGCCCAGGCCATCGCACGTATGGACGAGACGCTGCCCTGGTACCGGGCGATGCCGCCGGAGAACCGGTCGTGGATCGGTCTCGTCGCGCAGGCCGGTATCGCCGCGTTCACGGAGTGGTTCCGGCATCCGGACGCTCCCCAGGCGATCTCCACGGACGTCTTCGGCACCGCCCCGCGCGAGCTGACCAGGGCGATCACCCTGCGCCAGACCGTGGAGATGGTGCGTACGACGATCGAGGTGATGGAGTCCGCGATCGACGAGGTCGCGGCCCCGGGCGACGAGAACGTGCTCCGCGAGGCGCTGCTCGTGTACGCCCGGGAGATCGCCTTCGCCACCGCCCAGGTGTACGCGCAGGCCGCCGAGGCACGCGGTGCCTGGGACGCCCGCCTGGAGTCGCTGGTCGTGAACGCGGTGCTCTCCGGCGAGGCGGACGAAGGCGCGGTGTCCCGGGCCGCGGCGCTCGGCTGGAGCTCGCCCGAGCATGTGTGCGTGGTGCTGGGCACGGCACCCGACGGCGACAGCGAGCTGACCGTCGAGGCCATCAGGCGGGCCGCCCGGCACGCCAAGCTCCAGGTGCTCACCGGGGTCCTCGGTGACCGTCTCGTCGTGATCGCGGGCGGCAGCGACAACCCGCTCGCCGTCGCCAAGTCCCTGATCGGCCCGTACGCCGCCGGAGCCGTGGTGGCCGGTCCCGTGGTGGCCGACCTGCTCGCCGCGACCCGCTCCGCGCAGGCCGCCGCCGCCGGGCTCAAGGCCTGCTTCGCCTGGCAGGACGCGCCCCGGCCGGTGCTGGCCGACGATCTCCTGCCGGAGCGCGCCATCGCCGGAGACCCCGCGGCGCGCGGCCAGTTGGTGGAGGAGATCTACAGACCCTTGGAGGAGGCCGGGTCGGCCCTCCTGGAGACGCTGAGTGTCTATCTCGAACAGGCGAGCAGTCTCGAAGGGGCGGCCCGGATGCTCTTCGTGCACCCCAACACCGTGCGCTACCGGCTTCGACGTGTGACTGACGTCACCGGCTGGTCGCCCTCCGACGTACGTTCGGCGTTCACTCTGCGGATCGCTCTGATCCTGGGACGTCTGGCCGATGGAGATCCCCAGCTCTAGGCTTTTGTCGGGGACCTACAATTCCCCCTCCTGTTCTTCGTCCCTGTCCCCACGGGCGGCCGAGCCCGTCCACAAGAGAGAGTGTGAGAGTGCTCGTACTCGTCGCTCCCGGCCAGGGCGCCCAGACGCCCGGCTTCCTGACTCCTTGGCTCGACCTCCCCGGCGCCGCCGACCGCGTCGCCGCGTGGTCGGACGCCATCGGGCTCGACCTTGCCCACTTCGGAACGCTGGCCGACGCGGACGCGATCCGGGACACCGCCGTCGCCCAGCCGCTGCTGGTCGCCGCGGGCCTGCTGTCCGCCGAGGCACTGGGTGCCGTCACTCCTGCCGCCGTCGCGGGGCACAGCGTCGGTGAGTTCACGGCCGCCGTTCTCGCGGGTGTGCTGGACGACACGGCCGCCCTGACGCTCGTGCGCAAGCGGGGCCTGGCGATGGCGGACGCCGCCACCGTCACCCGCACCGGCATGTCGGCGCTGCTCGGCGGCGACCCCGACGTGACGATCCCGCACCTGGAGAAGCTGGGCCTGACCCCGGCGAACGTGAACGGCGCCGGCCAGGTCGTGGCCGCCGGCACGCTGGAGGAGCTGGCCGCCCTGGAGGCGGACAAGCCCGAGGGCGTACGCCGTGTGGTGGCCCTGAAGGTCGCCGGCGCGTTCCACACCCGCCACATGGCCCCGGCGGTCGACGTGCTCGCGAAGGCGGCGGCGGAGTTCTCGCCTGCCGACCCCACGCTCACGTACCTGTCGAACAAGGACGGCCGGAGCGTCACCTCGGGCGACGAGGTCGTCTCCCGTCTGGTGGGTCAGGTCGCCAACCCGGTCCGCTGGGACCTGTGCATGGAGACCTTCAAGGAACTCGGCGTCACGGCGCTGGTCGAGGTGTGCCCTGGTGGCACCCTGACCGGTCTCGCCAAGCGCGCGCTGCCCGGCGTGCGGACGCTGGCGTTGAAGACACCCGACGACCTCGACGCGGCTCGCGAGCTCATCGCCGAGCACGTCTCGGCCTGAGCGCGTAAGGAGCCGACAGAGCATGTCGAAGATCAAGGCCCGCAAGGGCGCCCCGTACGCGCGGATCCTCGGTGTGGGCGGCTACCGCCCGGTTCGTGTCGTGCCGAACGAGGTGATCCTCGAACGTATCGACTCGTCCGACGAATGGATCCGTTCGCGCTCGGGCATCGAGAGCCGGCACTGGGCGAACGACGAGGAGACCGTCGCCGCCATGTCGATCGAGGCGTCCGGCAAGGCGATCGCCGACGCCGGGATCAACGCCGAGCAGATCGGCGCCGTGGTCGTCTCCACCGTCTCCCACTTCAGCCAGACCCCGGCCATCGCCACCGAGATCGCCGACAAGCTCGGCACGGCGAAGGCCGCGGCCTTCGACATCTCGGCGGGCTGCGCCGGCTTCGGCTACGGACTGACCCTCGCCAAGGGCATGATCGTCGAGGGTTCGGCGCAGTACGTCCTGGTCATCGGCGTCGAGCGGCTGTCCGACCTGACCGACCTGGAGGACCGCGCGACGGCCTTCCTGTTCGGTGACGGCGCGGGCGCGGTCGTCGTGGGACCCTCCGAGGAGCCGCACATCGGCCCCACGGTCTGGGGTTCCGAGGGCGACAAGTCCAACACGATCAAGCAGACCGTGCCGTGGGACCGGTTCCGGATCGGCGACGTCTCACAGCTGCCCCTGGACTCCAAGGGCGAGGTCAAGTTCCCCGCGATCACGCAGGAGGGCCAGGCGGTGTTCCGCTGGGCCGTGTTCGAGATGGCCAAGGTCGCCAAGGAGGCGCTGGAAGCCGCCGGACTCACTGCGGACGACTTGGACGTCTTCATTCCCCACCAGGCCAACGAGCGGATCATCGACTCGATGGTGAAGACGCTCAAGCTGCCGGAACACGTCACGGTCGCGCGTGACGTGCGCACCACCGGCAACACCTCGGCCGCCTCGATTCCGCTCGCGATGGAGCGGCTTCTGGCGACCGGCGAAGCGAAGAGCGGCGACACCGCGCTCGTCATCGGCTTCGGGGCGGGTCTCGTATACGCCGCGACGGTCGTTACCCTCCCCTAGGCACCCCGTCCGGATCTTTCCGGGCGGGAGTACCGCCACACCCTCTGGATACACAAGAAGGAGCGCCTGACATGGCCGCCACTCAGGAAGAGATCGTCGCCGGTCTCGCCGACATCGTGAACGAGATCGCCGGCATCCCGGTCGAGGACGTCCAGCTGGAGAAGTCCTTCACCGACGACCTCGATGTCGACTCGCTGTCCATGGTCGAGGTCGTCGTCGCCGCCGAAGAGCGCTTCGACGTCAAGATCCCGGACGACGACGTCAAGAACCTCAAGACGGTCGGCGACGCGACCGAGTACATCCTCAAGCACCAGGGCTGAGCAACACCCCAGGCCCGGAAGCTGCATGGTGGCTTCTGATGGATCTCCGCGGCGTTCCACGGAGATCCGCCAGAAGCCCCCTGGCCCCGCCACCCGGCGGTGGCGCCGCTGAATCCTCGTATCCGTTGGAGAAAGAATTCCCGTGAGCCCGACCAATCGCACCGTGGTCGTCACCGGTATCGGCGCAACCACACCGCTTGGTGGCGACGCAGCCTCTACCTGGGAGGGCCTGATCGCCGGACGTTCCGGTGTCCGCCCTCTGGAGCAGGACTGGGCCGCCGACCAGGCGGTCCGTATCGCGGCGCAGATCGCCGTGGAGCCGGGCGAGGTCATTCCGCGACCGCAGGCCCGCCGCCTGGACCGCTCGGCGCAGTTCGCGCTGATCGCGGCCAAGGAGGCCTGGGCGGACGCCGGTTTCACCGACAAGGCCGGCGAGGACGCGGCGGTCGACCCCCACCGGCTGGGCACGGTCATCGCCTCCGGCATCGGTGGCGTGACGACCCTGCTCGACCAGTACGACGTGCTGAAGGAGAAGGGCGTACGCCGCGTCTCCCCGCACACCGTTCCCATGCTCATGCCGAACGGCCCCTCGGCCAACGTGGGACTGCTCGTCGGCGCGCGCGCCGGGGTGCACACCCCGGTCTCCGCCTGCGCGTCGGGCGCCGAGGCCATCGGCTACGCCATCGAGATGATCCGTACCGGCCGCGCCGACGTCGTCGTCGCCGGCGGCACGGAGGCGGCGATCCACCCGCTGCCCATCGCCGCCTTCGGCAACATGATGGCGATGTCCAAGAACAACGACGACCCGCAGGGCGCCTCGCGTCCCTACGACACCGGCCGTGACGGCTTCGTCCTGGGCGAGGGCGCCGGCGTGATCGTCCTGGAGTCGGCCGAGCACGCCGCCGCCCGGGGCGCCCGGGTGTACGCGGAGGCGGTCGGCCAGGGCATCTCCGCCGACGGCCACGACATCGTGCAGCCGGAGCCGGAGGGGCGGGGCATCGCGCACGCCCTGCAGAACCTGCTCGACAACACGGACCTGGACCCGGCGGAGATCGTGCACGTCAACGCGCACGCGACCTCCACGCCTGCCGGTGACGTGGCCGAGCTGAAGGCGCTGCGGAAGGTCTTCGGCGACGACACCGACCACTTCGCCGTGTCCGCCACGAAGTCCATGACCGGGCATCTGCTCGGCGGGGCCGGCGGGGTGGAGTCCGTGGCGACGGTGCTGGCGCTCTACAACCGGATCGCGCCGCCGACCATCAACGTCGAGAACCTCGACCCCGAGGCGGAGGCCGCCGCGGACGTCG
This sequence comes from Streptomyces sp. CWNU-52B, assembly GCF_047444975.1. NCBI lineage: Bacteria > Bacillati > Actinomycetota > Actinomycetes > Kitasatosporales > Streptomycetaceae > Streptomyces > Streptomyces sp. CWNU-52B. The sequence continues at coordinate 37,504 of NZ_JBLFJV010000055.1, forward strand.
TGCGCGGTGAGGCCCGGAAGCTGCCCGTGGACGGGCGGATCGCCGCGCTGAACGATTCGTTCGGGTTCGGCGGGCACAACGTGGTTCTGGCGTTCCGGACCGTCTAGACGGTCCGGACGGTCTGGACGGTCTGGATTCGGCCGTTCTTGTCCTGACGGTGAGTGGCCCGGACTCCTCTGTGAGGAGTCCGGGCCACTTGTCGTCAGTCAGACGACCTGGTGGAGCCAGCGGACCGGGGCGCCCTCGCCCGCGTAGCGGAAGGGTTCCAGTTCGTCGTCCCAGGGCTTGCCGAGGAGCTTGGTGAGTTCCGACTCCAGCTGAGTCTCGCCCTGCTGGGAGCGGACCAGGGCGGCGCGCAGGCGGTCCTCGGGGATCAGGATGTCACCGTGGATCCCCGTCACCGCGTGGAAGATGCCCAGGTCGGGGGTGCAGCTGTAGCGCTCGCCCTCGGCGGTGGCGCACGGCTCGGCGGTCACCTCGAAGCGCAGCATCTGCCAGCCGCGCAGCGCCGAGGCGAGCTTGGAGGCGGTACCGACCTCGCCCTTCCAGGAGAACTCGGATCTCCACGTGCCGGGCGAGGCGGGCTGCCGGATCCAGTCGAGGCTGACCCGTGTGCCGAGCACACCCGCGACGGCCCACTCGACGTGCGGGCACAGCGCGCGCGGCGCGGAGTGCACGTAGAGAACTCCACGTGTCGTCACTGGGGACCTCCGGACAGAGCGGGCATCTTTTGGCTTGGCGGATCGTTCAGTGGCAGGGCGGCCACGTGGCGAGGCTACCGTGCGGCGGCGCAAGGGGTGTGACGTACCGTCGGTCCCAGCGGCCGCAAACACGGAGGTTTCACCCAGGAGGACGCTGGGGGACGGGCTGCCGTTGCGTGGCGAACGAAGTGACGAGGGGAACTGGGGATGCGAAACCGTGGTCATGGCTCGCGGGGCCTCGTCCCGGCCGTCGCCGCCGTGGTGGCGGCTCTCGTGGGCGTCGCGGGACTCACCGGATGCGACGCGGTCGGCGGTGACTCCCCCGGGCCGACGGGCACCGCGGCACAGACCCGCAAGCCGTCCCCGAAACCCACTCCGGCCTGGGACCGCAGCCCGCGCTCACTGGCCGCGGTCGGCGACTCGATCACCCGCGGGTTCGACGCCTGCTCGGTCCTCACCGACTGCCCCGAGGTCTCCTGGGCGACCGGCACCGACGCGAAGGTGAACAGCCTCGCGGTACGCCTCCTGGGGGCGACCGGCGCCACGCGGCACAGCTGGAACTACGCGGCGACCGGCTCCCGGATGGCCGACCTGCCCGCCCAGATGGCCCAGGCCGCGGCGAAGAAACCCGAGCTGGTCACGGTGATGGCCGGCGCGAACGACGCCTGCCGCTCGTCGGTGTCCGCGATGACCTCGGTCGCGGACTTCCGCACCGGGTTCCAGGACGCGCTGAGCACCCTGCGGGAGTCGCTGCCGAAGACCCAGGTGTACGTGTCGAGCGTGCCCGATCTGAAGCGGCTGTGGTCGAAGGGGCGGGTGAATCCGCTGGGCAAGCAGATCTGGAAGCTCGGGATCTGCCCTTCGATGCTCGGCGACGCGGATTCGCTGAGCTCGGCGGCGACGTTGCGGCGGGACACCGTCCAGGACCGGGTCGAGTCGTACAACACGGTCCTGGAAGAGGTGTGCGCGAAGGACCGGCTGTGCCGGTTCGACGGCGGGGCGGTGTTCGCGTACCGGTTCGGGACGGAGCAGTTGAGTCACTGGGACTGGTTCCATCCGAGCAAGAACGGGCAGGCGCGGTTGGCTGAGATGGCTTACGACGCTGTGACCGCGCGTAGGCCTCCGGCGTGAGGACAGGGGGTGGGTGGGTTTCGGTTCTGGGTACGGTGCCGGTCCGGTGGGGGCTGGGTGCGCAGTTCCCCGCGCCCCTAGAAGCAAGGGCCTCGCTGCCCTCCAGCCCCTCCTGAAAGCAGCCCCGTTGTCCTTCTGGCTGCGCCTAGACGGTGAGGGTTGAGGTCAGTCTTGTGGCCGTCAGGGAGTGGGAGGCCGCTACCTCGTAGGTGCCCTTCAGGACCGTCCAGGTGCTGGTCTGCTCGTCCCAGGTCTCGAAGGTTCGGGGCGGGAGGTCGATGGTCGTCTCCGTCGATTCGCCCGGGGCGGCCTCCACGGTGGCGAAGCCCGCCAGTCGGCGGGTCGGGCGGTCGGGGGTCGGGGGCGACGGGGACACGTAGATCTGGATGGTCTCGCGGCCGGTGCGTGTGCCGGAGTTGGTGACGCGGACCGTGACCGTCGTGCCCGTCACGTCGATCTCGTCGTACGTCCAGTCGGTGTAGCCGAGCCCGTGGCCGAAGGGGTACGCCGGGGTGCGGCCCTCCTTCTCCCAGGCCCGGTAGCCGATGAACACGTCCTCGGTGTACGGGAGTTCGCCGTCGGTGGGGCTGACCTCGGTGACCGGGGCCGCCGCCAGGGAACCCCAGGTGGTGGGGAGGCGGCCGCCGGGCTCATGGGCGCCGGTGAGGACGTCGGCCAGGGCCGCGCCGCCCTCCTGGCCCGGGAACCAGCCCAGGAGCACCGCGGCGACCTCGTCGCGCCACGGCAGTTCCACCGGGGAACCGGAGTTGACGACCACGACGGTGTTCGGGTTGGCGGCGGCGACCGCGTGGACCAACTCGTCCTGGTGGCCCGGGAGCCGGAGGTCCGACCGGTCGAAGCCCTCGGACTCGACCCGCTCGGTCGTGGCGACCACGACGACGGCGGTGTCGGCGGCTCGGGCCGCCTCGACGGCCTCGGCGATCAGTTCGCCCGGGTCGCGGCGGGGCTCCTGGTGGGCGAGCGTGAAGCTGATGACCCTGATCGGCGCGTCGGCGGGGACGACGACGAGATGGCGCAGCGAGACCTCGTAGCTGTGGCCGGCGGTCAGGTCCACCGTGGCGTGCTCCACGGGGTCGCCGAAGAACGTCACGAACGGGTCGTCCACGTCCGTGCTCTGGACCCCGTCGAAGTGCTGCGCGCCGTCGACCGTGAGCGTGAAGGCGCCGAGCCCCTTGATCCCGAACGTGTGCGGGCCGCTCACGCGCGGGGTGAAGGTGCCGGTCAGTTCGACGCTGTGGAGGCGGTCGTGGGTGACGCCGTCGGGCAGGTCGGTGCCCATCCACTGGATGTGGCCGCTCGGCGCGGAGCGGGTGCCCACGACGGCGCCCTCGGCGTCGCGGCAGACCGCGCGCAGCGCGAACCCCTTGTCGGCAGGGGCCAGTTCCTGGCTCGGGTCGGCGCCGACCGCGTACGTCAGCGCGCCCTCGGGCAGTGCGGCGGTGAGGCCGTCGAGCGGCGAGACGACCTGGGCGGGGAAGACGGTGGCGGAGCCGCCGCCGAGGACCCGGGCGTCACGGGCGGCGGCGCCGATGAGCGCCACCGTGTGCCCGCCCGGGACCGGCAGAGCGCCTTCGTTGCGTACGAGGACGAAGGCGCGGCGGGCGATCTCGCGGGCCAGCGACTCGCCGTGCACGGTGGCGGGCGGTTCGGTGACGACGGGCTCGGCGCCCTCCAGGATGCCGACGCGGGCGGCGAGGCGCAGGACGTTGCGCACGGCGTCGTCGACCCTCGCCTCGTCGGTCTCGCCGGCCCGCACGGCGGCGGCGAGCGCGGGCCCGTACACGGTGGTCGGTCCCGGCATCGCGACGTCCAGGCCGCCCTCGATGCTGCCGACGGTCGAGCGGGCGGCCGACCAGTCGGAGACGTTGAAGCCGTCGAAGCCCCACTCGCCGCGCAGGACCTCGTCGACCAGGTAGCGGTGCTCGGTCATCGTCGTGCCGTTGACCGAGTTGTAGGCCGTCATGATGCCCCAGGGGTGGGCGTTCTCGACGATCGCCTCGAAGGGGGCCAGGTAGAGCTCGCGCAGGGCACGCGCGGAGACGACGTTGTTCACGGTGAAGCGGTCGGTCTCGGCGTCGTTGGCGACGAAGTGCTTGACGGTGGTGCCGACACCGCCCTCCTGTACGCCGATGACGTACTCGGAGCCGATCCGTCCGGTGAGGTACGGGTCCTCGCTGTACGCCTCGAAGTGCCGGCCGCCGAGCGGGGAGCGGTGCAGGTTGACCGTGGGGGCGAGCAGGACGTGGACGCCCTTGCGGCGGGCCTCCTGGGCGAGGAGCCGGCCGGCGCGGCGGGCCAGGGCGGGGTCCCAGGTGGCGGCGAGGGCGGTCGGCGACGGCAGGGCGATGGACGGGTCGTCGGCGGTCCAGCGCACGCCCCGGACGCCGATCGGGCCGTCGGACATGACCAGCGACCTCAGTCCGATCTCGGGCAGTGCGGGCAGGGACCACATGTCCTGTCCGGCGAGCAGCCGCGCCTTCGTGTCCAGGTCGAGACGGCCGAGAGCCGCCTCGACCACCGCCTCGCGCGCCTGATCGGCCGGGGTGGGCCGGGTTCCTGCCATGGCGGTGCCTCCTCGTTGAGTACGCCTCGTCGAAGTCCGTGGTCGTCTCTCCTTCTTCCCATCGTGCCCGCGTCACCTGTTGATCGGTAGGTTTTGTTATCGGGGCGTTACACATACGGCGCAGTGGTCCGTGCCCGTCGTACGGTGACGTCATGACGAGCGGCACGAGCGGGACGAGCGGAGTTCCCAGATCGGCCAGGCGCACGGAGCGGCGCGCGGAGATCCTCCGGGCGGCCCTCGAGGTGATCGCCGAGCGCGGGTACCGGGGCGCGAGCCTGGCGGCGGTCGCCGAACGGGTCGCCCTCACCCCACAGGGCCTGCTGCACCACTTCCCGACCAAGGAGGCACTGCTCGTCGCGGTACTGGCGGAGCGCGACCAGTGGGACGCGGTGCCCGGCACCGGGTGGCCGCTCGCCCTGCTGGGCCAGCTGGTCGAGTACAACGCCATGCGGCCCGGGATCGTACAGACCTTCTCGGCGCTGCTCGGCGAGAGCGTCACCGAGGGGCATCCGGCGCGCGAGTTCTTCACCGAGCGGTACGAGACCGTGCGGGCGAACATGGCCCAGGTGCTGCGGACCGAGTACGGGGAGCGGCTGCCGAGCGGGCTCACACCGGAGCGGGCCGCGCCGCTGCTCGTCGCGGTGATGGACGGGTTGCAGTACCAGTGGCTGCTCGCGCCGGAGTCGGTGGACATGCCGGCGGCGTTCCGGGACTTCCTCACACTGCTGGGCGAGAGCGAGGACGAGGGCGGAGGCGAGGGCGGGGGCGGCACCGAGGGCGGGGGCTGAACGGTCCCACGGGGCGCGGTGGCCTCGCGCCATGGCGCGCGCCCCGCGCGTCACGCATACTGCCGCCATTCGACGACGTCCCCCTCGCGACGGAAGGACCTGAACCACCTTGACGCACATACGTGTTCGGATCGGTGCCCTCGGCCTGGCAGCTCTGCTGGCGGGACTCGCCGCGCCGCCCGCCCTCGCCGCGGAGGACCCGGCGGCCACGCCCACCGTGGAGGAACAGCGCCTCGACAAGGCGGCGCCCCAGGAGATCCTGACCCGGTCCGGATTCGACACGGTGGCACCGGAGTTCGCCCGAGCCCTGGCCAAGGCGCGCTCGTACGCGCAGGCCGAGCGCGTGGTCGAACGGCAGGGTGCCCGGCTGTGGCAGCGGGCGGTGGACCGGGCCCAGGGCCGCGGCCCCGCGGGCGGTGACCTCAGCAGGGACGACGACCGGCCGCTGTACTGGGCCAGGCTCGGCATGACACGTGAAGTACGCCAGTGGCAGCCGGAGTTCGGCCTGACCGAGGCCCGCCGCGCCAAGCTGCTCGCCGCGCTGGAACGGACCTCGCGCGGCCAGGACAGCATCCGGTACCCGCACTCGGGCGCCGACGGGGGCAAGGGAGTCAAGGGCACGAAGGGAGTCAAGGGGGTTAAGCGGATCCTGGTGACCGGTTTCGACCCGTTCACCCTCGACCGGGACGTGCGGATCTCCAACCCGTCGGGGGCGACCGCGCTCGCGCTGGACGGCACGGTGATCCGGACCGCGGACGGCCCGGCGCGCGTCGAGACCGCCGTCTTCCCCGTCCGCTGGCAGGACTTCGCGGACGGGACGGTGGAACGGACGCTGCGCCCGCACCTCCCGCACGTCGACCTGTTCACGACGATCAGCCAGGGCCGGGTGGGCCGCATCGACGTCGAGCGCACCAACGGGGCCTGGCGGGGCGGCTTCCCGGACAACGAGAACCTCTCGCGCACCGAGACCGTGCCGGTGACGGACCCGGCCTCGCAGCCGCAGTGGACCACGACGACCCTCCCGTACGAGGACATCGTCGCCGCGGACACGGGGCGCTTCCCGGTGTACGACAACACGTCGGTGACCGAGATCCCGGCGGGCGGGACGGAGTCCGTCGTACGCCCCGACGGACCGACCGCGGGCTCGACGGCGCGGGCGGGCGGGGGCGGCAACTACCTCTCGAACGAGATCGCGTACCGCGCGACGCTGCTGCGCGACCGGCTCGGTCTGGCCGGCTCGCTGCCCGGCGGGCATGTCCACACGCCGGTGCTGGAGTTCGGGGCGGGCAACACGGACCCGGCGAGCGGGGCGGTCACCGATCCTCAGTTCGTCCAGAACCGGCTGGACATCATCGCGCAGATACGGTCGATCCTGACGGTGGCGGCGGACAGCACGGCGGACGTGGACGTCACCGGCTGACGGGGTTCGCGGGACCTGCGGGGCCTGCGGGGCCTGCGGGGCCTGCCGGGGCGGCGGGGTCCTCGTCGTCCGAGTTCTCCTCGCGGGTCTCCTCGCCCAGCAGGTCGCGGGCCATCAGGGTGGCGCCCGCGACCGCGCCGGGCATCAGGAAGACCGCGACGAAGGGGACGAGGAAGGCGAGGCCCAGCGGGGTGCCGAAGCCCCAGACCAGGGTCTTGCGGGAGCGGAGCATGGTGAGGCGGTCGCGGAGTACGACGCCGCGGCGTTGCAGGGCGACCGCCGTCAGTTCCTCGGTGAGGAAGAAACCCGTGACGAAGAAGCCGATCACCGGGACGACGGTCTGCCCGACGAACGGGATGAACCCGAGCGCGAACAGCAGCACGCCCCAGATCAGGGCCCTGACCACGATCCGGATGCTGTCACGGGTCGAGATCACCAGTTCGCGCCAGAGCGGGAGGCCCGACTCGGGGGCCGTGCCGTCCGGGGACACGTCCCGGTCCACCTTCTCGGAGAGGTTCTCGTAGAAGGGCTGGCCGAGGACGAGGGTGACCGCGGTGAAGGTGACGACGGAGAGGAGCAGGGCGAGGGCGAAGAGGACGACGGTCAGGAAGCCGCGGAAGAGGCCGAGCCAGGGGCTCGTCCAGTCGTCGGCGAAGGGGGTGGCCCAGGTGACGAAGTCGCTGCCCCACAGGGCCAGGGCGGTGAGGGCGGCGGCGTACAGCACGAGGGTGATGAGGCCGGGGATCAGTCCGAAGCCGAACTGCTTTCCGTGCCGGGCCACCCAGCGCTGGCCGCGCATCAAGTACCGGAATCCCACCGCAAGATCACGCATACCCGCACCATACCGGGGCCGCGCGCCTGACTGAGCCGGGCGCGGCCCCTTGCCGGGTGCGGGCCCGTTCGCGGCCGAGTGCGCGGTTCCCCGCGCCCCTCAAAACCCGGCCCACCGCCCGGCGTCCGACCGCAGGTCCAACGTGGCTGAGCGCGCCGTTCCCCGCGTCCCTGGCATGGCGCTTCGGGGTGGTCAGAGGGTGACGATCATCTTGCCGGTGTTGTCGCCTCGCAGGACGCCGAGGAACGCCTCCAGGTTGTTCTCGATGCCCTCCACCACCGTCTCGCGGTACTTCAGTTCGCCGGAGGCGACCCAGGGGCCGACGTCCCGGACGAACTGCGGCTGCAGGTCGTAGTGGTCACCGACGAGGAAGCCCTCGATCCGGCCGCGGGTCGCGATGAGGCGGGCGAGGTTCTTCGGGCCGGGGGCCGGCTCCGTGTTGTTGTAGACGGAGATCATTCCGCAGATCGCGATCCGGCCGTGCAGGTTGAGGGAGCCGATGGCCGCCTCCAGGTGGTCGCCGCCGACGTTGTCGAAGTAGACGTCGACGCCGTCCGGGGCGGCCTTCCTCAGCTGTTCGCTCACGCGGCCGGTCTTGTAGTTGAACGCGGCGTCGAAGCCGTACTCCTCCACCAGCAGCTCGACCTTCTCGTCGGAACCGGCCGAGCCGACGACCCGCGAGGCCCCCTTGAGCTTGGCCAGCTGCCCGACCTGGCTGCCGACCGCGCCCGCGGCGCCCGACACGAAGACCGAGTCGCCCTCCTTGAAGGCGGCGGTGCGCAGGAGGCCCGCGTACGCGGTGAGGCCGGTCATGCCGAGCACGCCGAGGTACGCGGTCAGGGGTGCGGCCTCGGGGTCCACCTTGACGGCGTGCTTGGCGTCGAGCACGGCGTACTCGCGCCAGCCGAAGAAGTGCAGGACGTGGTCGCCGACGGAGACGCCCTCCGCGTTCGACGCGAGGACCTCGCCGACCGCGCCGCCCAGCATGACCTTGCCCAGCTCGAAGGGGGCGGTGTAGGACTTCGCGGCGCTCATCCGGCCACGCATGTACGGGTCCACGGAGAGGTGCTTGTTCCGTACCAGGATCTGGTCCGGGCCCGGCTGCTTCAGCTCGGCCTCGACCAGCGCGAAGTCCTCGGGCTTCGGCCAGCCGACCGGGCGGTTGACGAGATGCCATTCGCGGTTCGTGGTGGGGATGCCGGCCGTGTCGCTCATGGGGGGTGCCTTTCCTGGTGCAACGGTTTACACATGGGTGAATGCTTCAGTATGTGAAACACCATGCTCATCAATATTTCATGATGTCAAGTAACGGAGTAGCCTGTCGGGCATGGCCACACAGAAGACTCCCCCGTTCGACCCACTGACCCTTGAGGTCGTCGACCTCATCGGCACGGTTGTGGCCCGCTACCACGAGGAGTACGAGGACGCGGCGACGGAGCACGCGTTGACGGGGGCGCAGGCGCGGCTGCTGAGCCTGCTCTCGCTTGAGCCGCTGCCGATGCGGCGGCTGGCCCAGAAGCTCAAGTGCGAGCCGTCGAACGTCACCGGGATCGTGGACCGGCTGGAGATGCGGGGGCTGGCGGAGCGCCGGCCCGACCCCTCGGACCGGCGGGTGAAGCTGGCGGCGGCGACGGTGGAGGGGCGGCGGGTGGCTCGGAGCCTGCGGGAATCCTTGCGGTTCGCTCGGGAGCCGTTGGCGGGGTTGTCGTCGGGGGAGCGGGAGGTTTTGCGGGGGTTGCTGCTACGGATGCTCGGTGGCTCCGCCGTCGAGTGAGGGGCCCTGCGGGGCTTGGGCCGCGTTGTTCGTCTGCGGGCCCGGT
>NZ_JBLFJV010000056.1:0-310621 GCF_047444975.1 Streptomyces sp. CWNU-52B
GGCTTCCTGGGTGTGGTGGGGGTCGAGGTTCACGACCACCAGAACCGTGTCCGAGCCGTCGCGTTTGCTGTACGCGATCACGGCGTCGTTGTCGGCCTCGTGGAAGTGGATGTTCCTGAGCCGGCGCAGCGCGGTGTGCTCCCGCCGGATCCCGTTCAGTCGGGTGATGAGCGGTGCTATGGAGAGTCCCGCACGTTCGGCGGCTTCCCAGTCGCGTGGCCGGAGCTGGTATTTCTCCGAGTCGAGATAGTCCTCGGTACCCGCTCGGACCGCGGTGTTCTCGCACAGTTCGTATCCGGCGTACACCCCCCAGGCGGGCGAGAGCGTCGCCGCCAGAACGGCCCGGATCTCGAATGCGGGGCGGCCCCCGTGCTGGAGGAACTCGGGGAGGATGTCGGGCGTGTTGACGAAGAAGTTCGGCCGCATGTAGGCGGCGGAGTCGCCGGAGAGTTCGGTGAGGTATTCGGTCAGCTCCTGCTTGGTGTTGCGCCAGGTGAAATAGGTGTACGACTGCTGGAAACCGACACGGGCCAGAGCGTGCATGATCTCCGGGCGGGTGAACGCCTCGGCCAGGAAGATCACATCGGGGTCGGCGCGGTTGATGTCCGCGATGACCCGTTCCCAGAACACGACCGGCTTCGTATGGGGATTGTCGACGCGGAAGACCCGTACCCCGTGGCCCATCCAGAACCGCAGGACGCCGAGCGTCTCCTCGACCAGCCCGGCCATGTCCTCGTCGAAGGCGATCGGATAGATGTCCTGGTACTTCTTCGGCGGGTTCTCCGCGTACGCGATCGTGCCGTCCGCCCGGTGCCGGAACCACTCCGGGTGCTTCTCCACCCACGGGTGGTCGGGCGAGCACTGGAGGGCGAAGTCCAGGGCGACTTCGAGCCCCAGCCCGGTCGCCGTACGGACGAACGCGTCGAAGTCGTCGATCGTGCCGAGGTCCGGGTGGACCGCGTCGTGCCCGCCCTCGGGGGAACCGATCGCCCACGGCACCCCGACGTCGTCGCGACTGGCCGACAGACTGTTGTCGGGGCCCTTGCGGAAGGTCGTGCCGATGGGGTGGATCGGGGGCAGGTACACCACGTCGAAGCCCATCGCGGCGATCGCGGGCAGCCGCTTCGCCGCGGTCCTGAAGGTGCCGCTGACCGGCGCCTCGCCGGGCTCGACCACCGCGCCCTCCGAGCGCGGGAAGAACTCGTACCAGGACCCGAACAGCGCCCGCTCCCGCTCCACCAGCAGGGGGAGCGGGGCCGAACGGGAGACCCGTTCCCTCAAGGGATGCTCGGCGAGCGCGGTGTCCACGTCCGGAGCCAGGGCGGCGGCGAGCCGGGCCGACAGGGGCCGGACATCGTCACGCAGGGCGTCCGCGGCGGCCAGTACCGCCGCTCGCCCCGCCCCGCGTGGCACCGCGGAGGCGGCCCGTTCGTACAACTCGGCGCCCTCCTCCAGGACCAGGCCCACGTCGATGCCTGCGGGGATCTTGATACGGGCGGACCGGCGCCAGGTGGACACGGGGTCCGACCACGCCTCCACCCAGTAGGTCCACTCGCCCACCGCCGTGGGCGTGACATCGGCGCCCCAGCGGTCGGTGCCGGGGGCGATTTCGCGCAGCGGGGTCCAGGGGCCGGTGCGGCCCTCGGGGTCGCACAGCACGACGTTCGCGGCGACCGCGTCGTGGCCCTCGCCGAACAGGGTGGCGGTGACCTGGAAGGTCTCACCCACCACCGCCTTCGCCGGGCGGCTGCCGCGGTCGACGGCCGGCCGGACATCGACGACGGGGACTCGGCCGATCGGGACGACGGACATGCGGCCGGCAAGGGGCACGCAGCTGCGCGTGCTGATCGCCGCCGCCGTCGCCTTCGGGTTCTCGGTCATGCAATTCACCTCCGTCGTCGTTCCGGTGGCTGTCCTGACAGGCGCAGTCAGGTCGCGGGGCTCGCCGCGAGTCCGCCGTCGGGGCGCCCCGGAAGCGCGCCCACCGGGGAGCTGTGCCTGGCCCGTTCGCGGCGACGGGCCGAACCGGCCGACAGGTAGCGCTCGGCGGCGTGCACGGCTTCCCGCGCGCAGCGCTTGCCCATGAGGACACAGAGCGTGTAGCCCGTGTCCTCGAAATTGCCCCGCGCGGCACGGTCGGCGGGGGCCGCGAGCATCATGCGTTCCCAGGCCCGGTACAGCTTCAGATACCTCGCGACCTCGTCCTTGGCAGGCAGCAGCATCACACTGGTCACCTTCCACTCCCTCGGATGCGCACGGTTCGCCCGGATGTGCGTGATGGCCGTGCACGCAGAGGCATCGGCCGACTACGCGGCCGACACCTTCACTCATGGTGCACGCGGTGCCACTCGACGTCCTGTTGTCGCTTCAACGACATTTGGTCGTTTCTCGGGTTGCACGAATGGAGTACCGCTCCCACTCTGGGAATGACTCAGAAGCGATCACTGCTCACGCTCTGTATTCAGAGCTCGGCCCGCCGGGGCGAGGAGGAGCGAGAGCTTCGCCGGTGAGGAGCCAACGACGATGAAGACCGTAGTGCCCTGCTACTACCACCTCGACGTGGAAGTCAGCCCGGAGCGCGTCCATCAGGTCAGGCGCATTCTGGCCGCCCATCTGCGGTACTGGAACCTGGAGAACCTGGTCGAGCCCGTCTGCCGCTGCGCCGAGAAACTCCTGCGCACGATCGCGGAACACGCGACGGACAAGAACACCACGCTCGAAATGTGGTGGAACGGTCAGCACCTGATCACTGCGGTCGCGGACATCGACGGGGAGTCCCACCCCGAATCCGCCACGTGGGGCTGTCTGGCCCACATCGCCGCACTGAGCGACGGCTGGGGGTGCTGTGCCACGGGCAGCGGCGGAAGAATCGTCTGGTTCTCCCGCCGGGTCCGCGCCATGGAACGCGCCCCGCTCGTCCCGTCCGCCCCCGAGCCCAGCCTGCGGGAAGCCCGGCGGATGCCTCGTGCGTTGCCCGTACCGGCCCTGGCGGGTCCGGTGCGTGAGGATCCGCTCGTGGAGGCGACGCTCGGGACCCCCTCCGGCGAACCGCCGGAGGGCGAGGACCAGGACCGGGGCCAGGGCGAGGACGTGCTCAGGGCCCTGGTGCGCCGGCCGATCGACGTCATGGTCCGGTGAGTCCCGCGTACGACGGGAAGCCCTGTCCCCGCGACGGCACGTAGGACGGGATCCGCGCCCCACGGGATCCGGGGAGGACCGCACAGCCGGCCCGCGACCGCTTCGGCGGCCGCGGGCCGGCGGCGTCGCCCCGCCGGTACCGCACGGGCACCGCCGCCCGGTGAGGTGTCCGGGCGACGCGTGCCGCGAGGGCGGGGAGACGGGTGCTGTTCGGCCGATGCGTGACGTGCGGTTGGGCCGAACGGTGCCGGGTCAGCCGATCCGGGCCTCGCCGTAGGGAACCAGCCGGACCGGCCCCAGCAGTCCGTACGCCGCCCGGGTCAGGCCGCCGTACACGCCGGGGTCGCTGATCCGCAGCCGGTTGGCGAGCGGGGTGGCCACCTCGACCTCGATGACGTTGTCGCCGCGTTCGAGCAGACCGCCCAGGTCCACCACCGGACGGATCTGGTCGACCGGGTCGAGCCGGTGGCCGTTGACCGTGACCCGGCAGGTGTCCGTGACCGCGCCCAGCTCCAGACGTGCGCCGTGCCCGCCGGTCCAGCCGCGGCCGAGGGTGACCGTGGTGCGGTAGCGGCCGATGCCCGAGACGTCGGCGAGCTCGGGGATCTGCGACCAGGGGACCAGCGCGTCCAGCGTCAGATCGTGAGTGACGACCGTGGTCCTGGTGGCCGAGGCGCCGGGCCGCCAGTCCTGGACGCGCAGGCGCCACGAGGTCAGCTCCGTCGGCTCCGGGACGTCCTTGAGCGTGGCGCTGACGGCGCGGCCCTGGGAGAGCACGGTCCGGTACGTTCCCGCGGCCGTGGCCCGGAGGGTGAGGCCCGCCTCCGTGAAGCGCACCTCGGCTGCCTCGCTGTCGACGGCGTGCGGGCGGGCGCCGTTGCGGTCGCCGAAGAGGCCCGGCCTGCCGATCGCCACGATGAGGGTCTCAGCGGGTTCGAGGGCGACCCGCAGGGTGACCGAGTCGCCGTCCTCGGTGTAGCGGGCGAGCCGCTCGGCCTTCCCGGTCCAGGGGTCCAGCAGGTAGGGCACCCCCTTGGCCGTGGTGCGGCGCAGGGTGACCTCGTGGTCGACGGCGGCGACCGGCGGCTTCACCGTCTCGGCGTGCTTGCCGTTGCACAGGTAGTAGTAGTCGACGCCGTCGTCCACCCGGTGGGCGTTGAGGAGGGTCGAGGCGGTCGCGTACCCGACGTCGGGCCGCACCCCGAGCGCGGTGAGCGCGTCACCGACCGCGGTCTTGTCGGAGACCGTGCGGACCAATGGCTGTGCCAGCAACTCCTTGACGACGGACAGCAGTTCGGCGCTCTCCCCGGTGTCAGGGACGCCCGGCGGCACCACCGTGTCCCAGGCGCCCAGCAGGACGATCGGCAGTCCGGCACGGGTGAACCGCAGCAGGGCGCGCGCGTCCCGCAGGGCGAGGGTCACCGTGGAGCCGTAGAAGAAGTCGCCCTCGACGAACAGGGCCTTGTAGGCGGGCCCGTCGGGCGCGAGCCGGCCCCGGCGCACGGTGGCCGAGGGCAGGTCGAGCAGCGGGCCGCTGAGGAACTGATGGGTCCAGCCGAGCGTGATGCCCGTGGCGGTGAACCAGGAGGCGCCGATACCGGTGGCGGTGTAGCCGGTCTGCCGGAACACGGCCACGTCCGCCTTGGCCAGACCGCTCTGCAACACCTGGTGGACCCGGCCCAGGTAGCCGGAGACGTCCGGGACGTGCTTCCAGGTGGGATGCCGGGGACCCCAGGACTCGCCGTAGCCGGCCACGCCCTTGTACGGGGTGAAGGCCGCGTATCCCGGCCAGGCGACCCCGGGGAACTCGGCGTAGGAGAAGCCGTGGACGACGGTCTGGTTGACTCCGGCGGCGTAGGCGCCGCCCATGGTGCGCAGGAACTTCTGCCAGGTGGTGCTGTAGGCGCCGCCCGCGTACGCGCCTGCCTCGCAGGAGAGCACCGTGTGCCCGGCCATGTCACGGCCGCCCGCCAGGCAGCGGTAGTCGTCGAGGTTCTTGAAGCCCAGCGACTCGCCCTCGGGGATGTCGAGGATCGCGGCCGAGGCGATGGCGTCGGTCTGCGACCCGTAGGGCTGGGAGCGCAGTTGGAGACCGAGGGAATGGGCCCAGGTGCGCAGCGCCGTCACGTGGTGCCGGTTGAAGAGGGTGGAGACCGTCTCCCAGAAGTCGTGGCGGATCTGGCGGGTGACGGCCGCCTCGAAGGCGTACACCTGGTTGCTGTTGTCGAGGACCAGGGCGGGCAGCAGCGGCAGCAGGGAGCGGCCGGTGTGCTCGCGGAACGCGTCGGGCAGGCCGGGTGTCCACTGGAGTCCGTCGGTCTCCAGCTCGATGGAGTCCTCGAAGAGCGCCCCGCCGGAGACCTTCAGCAGCCGGCGGACGGCCGGTGTGAGGATGTGCGCCTCCCAGAAGTCCGTCACCGCGCGGGTCCCGGCCGCGCTGAAGTGGTCGACGACGTAGGCGGGCGGGTCGGTGTGCGGTCCGGCCTCCGGAGTCTGGCCGGAGCCGCGCACCCAGTGGGCGATCACGACCCAGGTGCCGTCGTCGGGCGCGGTCCAGTCCAGGGCGCCGTCGGTGACGTCGGAGGTGAGGTCGCGTACGGAGTCCAGGTCGAGGCCGGTCTCCTTGCGGGTGGAGTTCGCGGTGTTCACCCGGGCGGCCTGGACCAGGAGCAGCTGCCGCTCGGTCACGCCGGACGCCGGCTCGTGTACGGGCTCGGGGACGGGGCCCGTGTAGGCGGCGCCGGGGGCCACGGTGGCCGCTCCGTGGGCGAGTTCCTTGACGGCGGCGGTGCTGTCGGGGGTGATGCCCGGGACGGCGGCCGGCCAGCTGGGGCCGACGGTGAGGTCGACGGTGAGACCGCGTCGCGCGGCCTGGCTCAGTGCGGCCTCGACTCCCGCGACCCAGGCGGCGGTTCCCCAGCCGTGGCGGGCCGTGTCGAGGGCCGAGGTGTCGCTGACGCTGTGGTGGACGGCGGCTATCTCGGCGCCGCCGAACCCCGCGTCGGCGATCTGGTCGATCTCCCGTCTGATCTCGTCGGGCTGTACCAGCCCGTCGGGCCACCACCAGCGGAACTTCGGGCGCACCGCCCGGCCCGGCTCGGCGAAGGGCAGCGCGGCGCCGTGCGCACCCGCCGTGACACTCGTGGCGGTGGCCGAGGCGCGGCCGGGCGTCGCCCAGTCGACGGCGCCCGCGGCGGCCGTCACGGCCGCCGCGGCGAGGAGGGTTCGGCGCGGGACACCCGTCCGGTGAACTGCGGTGAGGTCGTTCATGGTTCCTGTCCACTTTCGGAGCGCAGCACAAAGAGGACCCTTGCGGGGTCCGGGGGATTGAATCGTTTTAATCGCTGCGAAAGTAAGTCGCTCGATCAAGAGGCGTCAAGGAGCGCGCACGACAGAAATTTCTGAGGGTCCGGCAGATACCTGGGGCGCGTGGCCGGCCGGGACGCCCGAGAGATCCCGGAATCGGACCCGGAAGTGGGACCGGAGGCGGGACCGGAATCGGACTCGCAAGCGGGACCGGACCCGGGACGGTGGTCGGGTCCGGGGTCGCGTTCGTGGCCGAATCCGAACCGGCCTCGCGGCGGGACCCGGCGGCTGGAACCCCGCCGAAAGCCCGCCCGGTGGAGGGCGGACCCCTCACCCGAAGACGTTGTCCGTCTCGTCCCAGTTGTAGGGATCGGCGGGTGCCAGGCTCCGGGGGGCGCGCGAGGACTGGTACATCGCGTCGATCTCGGCGGCGTACCGCTGCCCGATGGCGTCCCTGCGCAGCTTCATCGACGGGGTGAGCAGCCCGTTGGCCACGTCGAACGGCTCGGGCAGTACCCGGTAGACGCGGATGGACTCCAGGTGCGACACGGTGGAGTTGGCCGCGCCCACCACGCGGTTGATCTCTTCCCGCAGGGCGTTCTCCTCGCGCAGTTCGCGGTCGTGCGTCTCGCCCGACAGGGTGTGGACCGAGCGCCAGTGCGCGAGGTACTCGGGGTCGAGGGTGATCAGGGCCCCCACACAGGGCCGGTCGTCACCCACGATCACCGCCTGGTGGATCAGCGGATGGACCCGCAGGCGCTCTTCGAGGGCGGCGGGGGCGACACTCCTGCCGCCGTTCGTGACGACGATGTCCTTCTTGCGCCCGGTGATGCTCAGATAGCCCTCGGTGTCGAGCCGGCCGAGGTCGCCGGTGGCCAGCCAGCCGTTGCGGAACGCGGCCTGGTTGCCCTCCTCGTCGTTGACGTACCCCTGGAAGACCGAGGGGCCCCGGACGAGGATCTCCCCGTCGTCGGCCAGCTGGATCTCCGTGTCGGGCAGCGCCTGTCCGACGGTGCCCAGCTTCTCCCGGCCGACCGGCTGGGCCGTGATGCCGCCGCTCGTCTCCGTGAGCCCGTATCCGTCGTGGACGGGGATGCCGATCCCCGCGTAGAAGAGGGCCAGTTCACGGTTGAGGGGCGAGCCTCCCGACACGGCGCCGCGCACGCGTCCGCCCAGTGCCGCGCGCAGTTTGCGGTACACCGTCTTGTCGTAGAGGGCGTGCTGCAGCCGCAGATCGAGGCCGGGGCCCTGGCCGGCTCCGAGCCGGTGCCGTTCGGTGGCCGCGGCGAAGTCCTGCGCGGTGCGCACGGCACGCTCGAACAGGGCGCCGCGGCCCGTCTGTTCGGCGTTGCGGAGGAAATTCTTGTAGAGCTTCTCGAACACGGACGGGACGGCGTGGAGAAAGGTGGGCCGGAACGACGACAGGGCGTCGGTGAGTGTCTCCGCGCGCAGGTCGGGTTCGTGGCCCATGAGCATGCCGCCGCGCATGCACAGCCCCTGGATCATGAGGCCGTAGACGTGGGAGAAGGGCAGGACGGCCAGCACGGCCGGCTGCTGTCCGGGAGGCGCCGCGGTGTGTCCCCATCCGGCCAGCAGGGTGTCGCAGGGGCTTCCCAGGCTGCTGTGGCTCAGCGCGCAGCCCCTGGGGCGTCCCGTGGTGCCGGAGGTGTAGGCGATCACCGCGGTCGAGTCGGGCAGCACGATCCGGCGCATGGACTCGACGGTGGTGACCGGGACGTCCCGGCCCGACTCGGTCAGGTCCGTCAGGGCCCCGGCGTCGAGCTGCCAGACGTGCCGCAGGGCGGGCAGCGCGGCGCACACCGAGCCGACCGTCATGATGCCCTGCTCGTCCTCCACCACCACGGCGACGCAGCTCGCGTCCTGGAGGATCCACGCGACCTGTTCGTGCGAGGAGGTCGGGTGGATCGGGACGATCTCGGCGCCCACCGTCCACAGCGCGTAGCTGAGCACGGTCCACTCGTAGCGGGTGCGTGACATGACGGCCACGCGGTGGCCCGGGAAGATCCCGGCCGCGATGAAGCCCCGTGCGACGTCGACCACCTCGTCCCGCAGCTCGATCGCGGTCACCGGCGACCAGGTGGTGGGAGAGGTGTCGGAGCGGCGTGCCAGCTGCTGGAGGAGGGGGTCGCGTTCCGCCGTCTCGAAGAGGCTGTCGGCGAGCCCTCCCTGCATCAGGGGCGGGGCCTGTCTGGATATTTCAAGGGGGTGCATGTGCCGCTCCAGAATCTCCTCAGAGCGCCCCTCCGATGGAGTCCGGAATCGAGGGCGTTCGAAATCTAGCCCACCGAGGCGTGTGTTGTGTCACGAACGGACGATCGTCCTGACCTGAATGTCTTTCAGAGCGTCACCGAGCCACTTCGGCCCGTCGCGCTGCAAGCGGTTTCTCCTGTGACGGGTGGGGGAGGGGACGGGGTACGGGTGCGTGCGGGTGTGGACGGGCGGTCCGCCGTGCCCCTCATTACGATGAAGGAGATCGTCGCGCCGCCCACTGGTTCGCGCCGTCCGGAGGCCCTTGCCGTCGCCGGAGGCCCGTGCCGCCACGGGGCGGTGTCGCTGTCGCTGTCGCCCGGCGGTTCCGCGTGCGAGGGGCCGGCCGGCCGAGGTCAGGAGGGCCGCCGTGAGCACGATCGCGGTGAAGGCCGCCCAGCTGAGGAGCGGGCTCGTCCTCCCGTACGCGGAGGCGGGCCGCGCGGAGGGCGTTCCCGTCGTCTTCGTGCACGGGCTCGCGGACTCCTGGTGGATGTTCGAGTCACTGCTCAGGCAGCTCCCCGCCGCGCTGCACGGGTACGCCCCCACCCAGCGGGGCCACGGCGACGCCGGGCGGCCCCCGGACGGCTATGAGCCGCAGGACTTCGCCGACGACCTGGTGGAGTTCCTCGACGCCGTGGGCATCCGCCGGGCGGTGCTGGTCGGTGCGTCGAGCGGTGGTGTGGCCGCGCGGCTGGTCGCGGGCAGTCACCCGGACCGGGTGGCGGGCCTCGTCCTGGCGGGGGTCCCGGCCACGCTCGCCGACAAGCCCGGCGCGAAGGCCCTGGCGGAGCAGGTCCGCAAGCTCGGCGATCCGGTGCCGCGCGACTTCGTCCTGGAACTGCTCGGCGCCGTCACGGCACGGCCGCTGGGGCGCGGCCTCCTCGCCACGCTCGCGACGGAGAACCTGAAGGTGCCCGCACGGGTGTGGCGGGAGACCCTGCGGGGCCTGCTGGAGACGGACCTCGCGGCCACGCTGAGGGGGATCGTCGTTCCCACGCTCGTGCTCTGGGGCGACGCCGACAGCATCCTGCCGCGCGCCGATCAGGAGCGGATCGTCGACACGGTCCTCGACGCGCGGCTCGTCGTGTACGAGGGTGCCGGGCACGCCCTGTGCTGGGAGGAGCCCGAACGGCTCGTCCATGACGTGGCGGCGTTCACCGCGGAGGTCGTGAGGGGGCGGTCGGCCGGCGCGGCCCTGCGGAATCGTTCCGCCGCGGGGGTCCTGCCGGACCGGCCGGCGGACGGGGTGCCGCCGGACGGCCCCGGGCGCCCCGACGGCGGCGTTCCCGACGGCGGCGCTCTCGGCGAGGCCGGGGCGCCGCCGTCGGAAGGGCCGTCGGGATCTTCCTAGGGGGTGTCTCCGGGGGCTGTCCGGGGCCGTCTTTGCGGACGGCCCCGGACAGCCCCGGACGGTCGGGCGGGAACCCGCGGCCGCGGAGGCGGCCAGGTCCATGCCTGGCCGAGGAGCGGGCCGGTGAACAGGCCGAAGGGGACGGCCCGAGCCGTGGGTTCGGCGCGGTGGGATCAGGCGTTGGGGTCGAACGCGATCCCCGACGGCTTCGCCGAGGACAGGTGCGAGTTGAACGTGCTGTCCTTGATGCCGAGCGTTGCGCTGCCGAAGTTGTACGAGGTCAGAGTGTCACGTATCCCGGCGGGGTAGCCGTTCCAGCCGACCAGCGGCGGGTACTGCCAGGTCCCCTTGTGGTTCTCCGGCGGCTCGTCCCCGGCGGTCGCCGCGCGGAAGCAGTGCGTGCTGATCCCGTCCTTGTGGTAGACGACCTTCGCGTGCGTGCCGTCCCAGCGGATCGCCGAACGGTTGTGGACCGTGAACGAGCCGTGGTTGGACGTCGAGACGTACTGGGCCTCGTTGTTCTGCACCCAGACCACGACGTGCTCCCAGTCGTGCCGGTGCCCGCCCAGGCCGCTGCCGGCCACGGCCTGGTCCTTCTCGAAGTAGGACCCGTAGACGATCGCGCACCAGCCGTTGTTGCACTTGGAGCGCGAGTAGGTGTTGACGCTGTCCAGGTCGGACGCGTCACGGCACTGGCCGTTCAGGGCGCCGCTCGGGTTGAGCCCGCCGTTGACCGTCCCGTCGGGGCCGATGGCCGACGTGGCGTAGCAGCCGTCCGTGTCGTAGTCGTAGGCGGGCTGGAACGTCGCGTCCAGCGCCTCGGCGTTGGCGGGCAGCGCGCTGGGCGGCGCCGCCAGGGCGGTGGCCGGGAAGACGAGGACCAGCGCGGCGGCGCCCGCGAGGACTCCGAGCGATTTCCGTCCCAGCCGTCGTGATCCGAAGCGCTTCGATGCCGGTCTGGCGTTCACAAGTGTCCTCCTCATCGGCCCGAGCGGGCCAACGCCCTGTATGACATGTGCAGTTCAGAGTCGCCGGTTTTCCCCCGCGTGCCAAGAGGCCACAGGCGTCACAACGGTTACGGATCACCCAACAGTTGGAGATCATCCGGCCCAAGAACGTCACAGATGCGGAGAGTTGATGAAAGGCTGTGGCGCATGAGCGCGCCGCGGATCACCCGGCCCGAGGGTGACCGGCACACGGCCCCCTGTCCGCCCGAACCGAAGGACACGGCCGAACGGCCGGGCCGATCCGGCGGGTTCAGGCGCTTCGTCCCGCACGCGCGGCACCGTCGCGGGCTGTACGTACTGGCCGTCGTCGCTCTCCTCGCGGAGATGGCGTTCGCGATGGTCACCACCGCCGTAGAGCAGACCCCCACCATCGACGAACCGGTGTACGTGGCCACGGCCGAGGTGTACCTCAAGGAACACAGCTTCCGTTACAACCCCGAACACCCGCCCCTGGGCAAGCTGATCATCGCCTCCGGCCTGGTGTTCACCGACGCGCGCCTCGACTCCGGCTTCGTCGGGAGCCAGACGGCGCTGGGCCGCCACGTGCTGTACGAGTCGGGCAACGACCCCGGACGCCTCATGCTGTACGCCCGTCTCCCGGTGATCGTCCTGACCCTGCTGTTCGGGCTGGTGGTCCTCGCCTTCGCCCGCGACCTCACCGGCCCGGCGGGCGGGCTCGTGGCACTCGCCCTGTACGCGTTCTCCCCGGACCTCGTCGCGAACGGCTCCCTGGCCACACTCGACGTGCCCGCGGCCGGATTCCTGCTCACCTCCGTATGGCTGTTGTGGCGGGCCAGAGAACGGCCCCGCCGCTGCCTCCCGCTCGCCGGCGTGGCCCTGGGCGCCGCGACGGCCACCAAGATGAGCGTGCTGCCGGCCGTCCCGTTGCTGATGCTGCTGGGCGTCCTGTCGTTCTGGCACGCCCGCCGGCCCCCGGCGTCCGACGACGCCCCGGCCCCCGGCGTCCGCGCCACGCTGCGTCTCCTCGCCCGCGGGGTCGCCGCCGCCGTCGGCATGGCGCTGATCGCGGTCGCCGTCGTGTGGGCCACCTACCTCGTCGTCGACCCCCGGCTGCACTGGACGGCGCCCGAGAACGTGCCCGACATCCGCGGGGCGCGCGGCCGGATCGCGGCCTGGCTGCCGTTCCCCGAGGCCTACCGGGACGGCATGCGCATCCAGTTCGGCTTCGAGTACGACATCTGGGAAGGCTTCCTCTTCGGGCGGCTGTACGAGGGGTCGCTCTGGTACTACCTGCCGGCCGCGCTCCTGGTGAAGACACCGCTCGGCATGCTCGCGCTGTGGCTCGCCGGCGCCGTCGCGCTCCTGGCCGTCCGCAGGCTGCACCCGGCCGTTCCGTACGTACTCGTCCCCGCGGCCCTGCTACTGGCCGTCGCGATGAACGGAGCCCGGGACCTCGGTGTGCGGTACGCCGTGTTCATGCCGATGTTCCTGGCGGTCGCCGCCTCCGCGGTGACACTCGCGCGCGGCCGCCGGGTCCACCGGGCCCGCTGGGTGACGGCGGCGCTGATCTGCTTCGTGGCCGTCAGCTCGCTGCGGACCTACCCGTACTACCTGCCGTACTCCAACGAGGCGTTCGGCGGTCCCGCCAAGACCCATCTGCGGCTGCACGACTCGAACGTCGACTGGGGCCAGGATCTGGGCCGCCTGGCGGACCACCTCCGCCGGCACCGTCCCGGCGAGCGGGTCTGGCTCGTCCACAAGGGCGCGGGCGTGCCCTCGTACTACGGCATCGACGCGTCCGACCCGCTCAAGGCCCCCCTCGGCGAGGTGCACGGACTGCTCGTGGTGTCCGACTCGGCGGCGGCGAAGGCCGACGGGCGGCTGGCCGCCCTGCTCGACACCAGCACACCGATCGACGAGGTCGGCCACTCGATCACGCTCTACCGGCGCCGCTGACGCGCCCCACAGTGGCGGAACGGCTCCGTCACATCCGGCACTTCGGCCCGTCCTGTTCGGCGTCCTCGCCGGTATCGTCGAATCCATGACAACGCGCCGGGCGGGTCTGACGACGCGGCGCGGCGCGGCCAGGGCGATCGTGACGGTGCTCCTGTGCGCCCTGCTGGCACTCCCCGCGAGGAGCGGCGCCGCGCCCGAGGCGTCCGCCGCACCGGCCGCCGTGCCGAACACCGCACCGCACGCCGCCGGGAGCCACTACGTCGGCACGTTCAACATCTACGGGAACATCGGCCACCGGGGCGACGCCGGAGACTGGATCAGGGACGAGGCCGACGCCGTCAGGGACCTCACCCGCGGTGACGTCGACCGATGGCTGTTCATCGGCCTCCAGGAGGTCTGCAGGTCCCAGGGGGAGCGGTTCGCGCGGGAGTTGGGCCTGCGCAGCGCCTTCGTCGACACCGGCACGGACTGCGCCGACGGCCAGCCGTACGGGAACACCCTCCTGTTCCACTCGGCACTGAGGATCCTGCCGCCGGCTCTGCTGCCCGACCCGGACCACCGGGGCGGGGAGCGGGGCATCATCTGTGCCGTCCTGCCTGTTCCGGGAGCTCGGGGAGACCAGGGAGAGTCGGCCGGGCCGGCCCCGCCCGTCACCGCGTGCAGCACGCATCTGAGCGTCGGCGGCACGAGGGACGGGGAACGCGCGGCGCAGACCGCGTTCATCCGTGACGACTGGAAACCCGACGGCACGCACACCCTCGGCGCCGAAGGACCGGTCGTCCTCGCGGGCGACCTGAACGCGCCGCCCGACGCGCGCGAACTGGACGTGCTGTACGGCGGCGACGCCGACGAGGCGAGCGGCCCCCGGGAGAGCGGACCGCCGTACACCCGGCCGACCTACGACGACGGCCGCAAGATCGACTACCTGTTCGGCTGGGGTGGGCGGGACTCCGGACGCTGGCACTGCACAGGCACCCGCCGGACCGTCAACTCGGACCACAGCTTCTACTACAGCCAGCTGTCCACGGGAACCGGATGAGCCGGGACCGCATGACCGAGGACCGGACGAGCGAGGAAACGCCGAGGCCCGAACGGTCGTATCCGTTGCGCCGTCCGGGGGGCCGGGCCGTAGCGTGACCACGGCAAGGCCCGGAAACCGTGACACGAACCCCTGGTGGCGCGATGTGCTGGAACGCGACGGCCGACCTGGTGGCGGGCTGCGGTATCGCGGCCGTGGGAGTGGCCTGCGTGGCGCGGACCCGCAGGGCGGCCGATCTGCCGATGGCCGCTCTGCCCCTGCTCCTGGGCGGCCATCAGCTCGTCGAGTCCCTGGTCTGGAGGGCCGGTGGCGGCACCGGCCCCGCCACCGTGGCCTGGGCGGCGATCGCCCTGCCGCTGCTCGCGGTGTGGGTGCCGGTGAGCGTGCTGTGCGTGGCGCCGCCGAGCGCCCTGCGGCGGCTGCTGGTCCCGCTCGTCGCGGGTGTCGCCACGGCGGCCGTGCTCTCCTACCGCCTCGCCACGCAAGGGGTGACGGCCGAGATCCGCTGTCACACCGTCGGCTATGTCGTCTCGCTGCCCGATCCGGAGGTGCTCGTGGCGGGCTATCTGCTGGCCACGATCGGCTCGCTGCTGCTCTCCGGCGACAGGATCCTGCGGGTCCTGTGCGTCCTGGTGACCGTGGGCGCGCTGACCTGCTGGGTGCTGTGGCGGGCGGAGTTCGTCTCGACGTGGTGCGCGTTCGCGGCGGTGTCCTCGCTGGTGGTGTACGGGTGGGTGCGCGAGCGGTCCGGTGCGCCGCGCGGTCCCCGCGTGTCCGCGGGACCGTGACGGCGGCCGAAGAGGCGTCGTCACGCCCGGTCGGCTGCCGGGCGCGGCGGTGACTGTGCTCCGGCGGCTCAGAGGGTGAGGCACCAGCCGTGGAGGCAGCCCGGTGCGACGGTTCGCGGACCGTACCTCGGATGCCGGGCGTGTCGTCTCGCCCGGCAGCAGCGAACGGACCGTGGCGTACGGGAGTCTGCCGCCGGCTCGGCCGTACCGGTCGTGCGGACGATGTCCGTCACAGCCATCCCCGGCGGGCCGCCTGCCAGGCCAGCTGCATCCGGGTCGCCGCGCCGGCGAGTTCCATCATGCGCTGGATGTGACGCTGCACCGTGCGGCGGCTCAGGCCCAGTTGCGTGGCCACCGCCTTGTCGGTGACCCCTGCCACCAGGAGCGCCAGCAGCCGCCGGTCGACCGCGGACAGCGGGTCGAGCCCGCCGACCCCGTCCGTCCCGGCGACCGCGCCCGAGTCGTCGACGTCGAGGGGGACCGCGTCCTCCCAGTAGCGCTCGAACAGGGCGATCAGGGCGGCGAGCAGATTGCTGTCCCGTACGAGCGCGGCGGTGGGTTCGTCCGGGCTGCCCTGGGGGCCGCCCGGCACCAGCGGGCAGACCGCGATGGCGCGGTCCGCGACCGCGAGACGCAGCGGCAGATGCGGAACCGCACGGGCGACCTCCCCGGCGCGCACCCCCGAAACAACGTTGTCAACGGCTCCCTCGTCGTCGAAGAAGGCCTTCTCGTACAGCACCCGGTAGCGCACACCGCGGCCCAGCGCCTCGAACTCCGAGCTGTTGCTGCCCGACGGCATCGCCACGTACTGGGCCTTGCAGAACCAGAGCATCTCGTCCTGGGCGCTCGCCTGGATCTGGCGCAGATGCTGACGCAGCGCCTCGGCGCCCGTGATGACTTCGATCAGCTCGCTGGCGTCCCGGCGGCGCATCGTGTCGCGGTACACCTGCAGCAGGCTGGTGGCCTCGGCCCTGGCCAGGTCGAGCGCGTCGGCGTTGCGCTTCAGCCGGGGCATCAGGGCCACGTCCGGGGGAGTGGCCCGGAAGTGCCGGGGCAGCACGTCGGTGTGGCTCGCCATGCCCTTGACGGCCAGCGCGTCGAGTACCCGCTCGGCCTCCACCGGGCTCAGCCCGGTCCGTTCGGCGACGTCACGGGCCGAGGCCCGGCCCGCAGTCACCAGGTGCCGGTAGACGGACTCCTCGGCCTCCGACACCCCTGCCGCCTCCAGCGCCAAAGCGCCCCTCCCCGAGACCGACCGGCTGCACTGATCGAACACGGTACTGCACGGGTGTTACGGGCGATTACCGGCCATGAGGGTGAGCGGGCGCTCCTCGCACCCGCTCACCCCCGGCCCTGCGGGCAGCGGCTATCCGTGGTGCAGATAGGCCCGCTGCACGGTCTGCCGCACGGAGTCGCCCGCGGCGTCGCGTGCCGTGACCCTCAGCGTCACGTACGCGTCGCCGCGTATCCGCGACGGTTTTTTCACGGCGGCCTCGAACACGTTGTGCCCGCGGTCCTTCACACTCGCCCGGCTCCAACTCCCGCCGTCGTCGTACGAGGCCTCGACCTGGACGCTCACCCCGCGCGGCGCGGACAGCGCGTCCTGGGCGCGGACCGACAGCCCGACGGTGTGCGTGCGCCCGGAGCCGACGGCGTTGTACGCGTCGACCGGTACGTCGTAGTCGAGCTGGAGCAGCGGCAGGGCCGTCGCCGTGCCGGTGCTGCCCGAGCGGAACGACCAGGACGTCTCGGTGCCGGTCCCGTACGCCCACTCGTCCGACACGCGTGAGGTCGTGAGGTCCAGGCGGTAGTCGGCCGCCGCGGACGGGACTTCGAGATCCGCCCACCCGCTCTTGGCCTCCGCCACCTCGGCGCCGTCGCGGTACAGCACGGCGGTGGCCGAACCGCCGGAGTTCAGCCGCGACTGGTGACCTGCCTGCGAGTCGGTGAACTCCGGGATCCGCAGGTTCAGCACATCACCGTCGCGCACGGTCGGCGTGGTCGTGCCGCGCGGGATCGACGGGCGGACGACGGCCCCCTGCCAGGTGTCGCTCGTCCGCTCGCCCGCCCGGTAGGTGCGCGGCGCGTCCGTCATGCCGAAGGCCAGCGGTGTGTCCGCGTCGAAGGTGGTCTCGTGGTGCACCCGGTGCTGCCAGGCGGTGTCACCGGAACTCACGTACTCGGTCCGGTCGAAGCCGGTCGGCGCGAAGCGGGTGTACTGCAGCCAGGCGGTGTCCTGGTAGGGCCGCCGGGCGAAGCGCTGCTCACCGGCCCACGGGGAGCCGCCGTTGTCCGCGTACCTGGTCCGTACGACCGCGCTGTTGCGCTCGGACACCGTGTGCACGACATGGTCCGGGACGCGCTGCGACGACACCTGCATGATGTCGTACAGATACGGGCTGCGCGCGGTGCCGGTGAACTTCACCGTGGTCCTCGCTCTGCCGATCCGCTGGAGCAGAGCGGCTCCCGCGCTCGCGCCGACCCGGACGGTCGGCACGGCCCAGCGGTCGCCGTCCGGACGCCAGCGGGTCCACGCGATGTCCCTGAAGAAGACGACCACGATGCCGCGTACCCCGGCGGCCGCCGCCTGCTCGGCCAGCTCCCGCTCGTTGGCGCCCTGGTCGTTGGTGAGGACCGCGAGCTTTCCGCGGGCCCGGCTGAAGTCGGGCGCCGTGGCGTCCCCCGCGTCGACCGCGGTCAGCCGCGCTCCCCGCTCGTCGAAGAGCGGCGAGGCCGGCATGTAGTAGGGGTCGAACGTGTCCTTGCCGCCCGGCACCGTCATGTCGAGCATCGGCGCCACGTACTGCCAGCGCGAGGCGAACTCGAACGTGCCGTCGGTGACGGCGGCGGTGGGGCTCACGTACAGCCGCTTGCCGACGTCGAAGTACATCGTCCCCTGGGTCAGGCTGTGCCCGTCGATCTTCCGGTACGTCTGGTAGCTGAGGATGCCGCGCTGCTCGGCGGGCCGGGGCGTACGGATGTCGACCAGGGTGGTCCTGCGCGCGTCGAGCGTGACGGACATGTCCTTGGTGACCTTCACCTCCGGCAGGACCACATGCCGCAGTTCCTGTCCGTCGGTGGCCGAGTCCAGGAACGACTCGTTCACCTGGTAGGTGCCCTCCTCGACCTCCGCGACGGCCGGGTCGGAACCGGTGTAGCCCACGAAGCCGTCGGCTCCCCAGATGATCGGCAGCGTGTCGACCTGCCGGCCCGTGAGGTCGACGGTCTTGACGGTGAGCCGGTGTACGGGCCCCTGCACGGCCAGGCTCACCGTGGTGTGCACGGTGGCCTTCCCGTCCGCGGAGGCCGCGGTGACGTATCCGTAGTAGTCGCCCTGCTGGGCGAGGGCCGGATCGACCGTCAGCGGCACCTCGGCGTCGGCGCCGGCGGGCACCCGCACCGAGCCGGAGCCGAGCCGTACCGCGCCGTCCGCCGGCGTACGGCCTCCCGTGGTGGCCAGGTGGGCGGAGAGCGCCAGCGTGACCTCGGCGTCCGAGGTGTTCGTGTACCGCAGCCGCGTCGTACGGGGGTCGCCGCCGCCGGTCTCGAACGGGCCCAGCGCGACGGTGCCCGTGGCGGTGACCGGTCCCAGCGCGGCCGCGGCCACGTCGACGAGTCCGCCGCCCTGCTCGGTGACCTCCTGTCCGTCGGCCGTACGGGCCGTGCTGACGAGTGCGTCCTTCAGCCGGTCCGCGCTCCAGTCGGGATGCCGCTGGGCGAGCAGCGCCGCGGCGCCCGCCACGTGCGGGGTCGCCATCGACGTACCGGAGGCCGCCACATGGAGCGCGTCGACGGGGTCGCCCATCGTCGTCCCGGCCGCGCGGGCCGCGACGATACCGACGCCCGGGGCCGTCAGATCCGGCTTGACCGCGTCGTCACCGGAGCGTGGGCCGCGGCTGGAGAACGGGGCGAGGGTGCCGTCCCGGTCGACCGCGCCGACGGTGAGGGCGGCGTCCGCGGCACCGGGGGAGCCGATGGTGCTCGTGCCCTGCTCACCGCTGTTGCCCGCCGCGACGACGAACAACGTGCCCGTGCGCTCGGTGAGTTCGTTCAGCGCGAGACTCATCGGGTCCGTGCCGTCGCTCGGACTGTCCGAGCCCAGGCTCATGTTGACGACCTTCGCGCCCGAGTCCGCCGCCCACTCCATGCCGGCGATCACCTGGGACTCGCTGCCGAAGCCGTCGTCCCCGAGGACCTTGCCGACGATCAGGTCCGCGGCCGGCGCCACGCCCTTGCCTCCCTTGCCGCCGGCGGACGCGGCCCCGCTGCCGCCGACGACGGACGCGACATGCGTGCCGTGTCCGAAGGCGTCCCCGGTCCCCGAACTGCCGGAGAAGTCCTTCGCCTCGGAGATCCGCCCGGCCAGATCCGGATGGGACGGGTCCACGCCGGTGTCCAGGACGGCGACCTTCACGGACTCGCCCCGCTGGCCGGCCTTCCACACCTCGGGTGCGCCGATCTGCGGAACGCTGCGGTCGAGGGAGGCGCCCACCCGGCCGTCGAGCCACACCCGGGGAGTGCCGGCGGCCCGTGCGGTGCTCACCCGGCCGTCGTCCGGCGCCAGTTCCTTCCAGAACCGGCCGAGGTCGTCCTCGGCGACCCGCACCGACCGCGCGCCGATGCTGTCGAGGCGGCGGACCGCGGAGCCGTCCTCGGCGAGGCCGGTCAGCCGCCGTACGGCGGACTTCGCCGCGCTGTTGGCCCCGGCCACGATCAGCGGGAGCGCGTCACTGTGCGCCTCGTCGTAGCGCTGGGCCAGGAGGGCGCTCACGTCGAACAGGTTCCGGTCCAGCCGGCCCAGCGAGACGAGGTCACCGGCGTCGGACGGCAGGACCGTCAGGCGGCCGTCCTGCTCGAAGGTGTTGAAGACGACCTGTCGGCGCCCGGGTCCCGGCGTCACCGAGGCGGTCTGCCGTCCCTCGGCGTCGGCGGCCACCGTCACCCGGTCACCCGTGATCAGGCGGACGGTGCCGAGGCTCTTCGGCGCGGGGGCGTCAGCCGCCGCGGTCGCCGTGGCCCCGGTACCCGTGCGCGCCGCCACCGGCGTCACTGCACCGGCGGCCAGGGCGAGTCCTGTCGATATCGCCGCCACCAAGCGGATCCGTCTCATCAGTGCCGTGCCTTCCGTCGTACGCACAGAGAAGTCCCTGCGGAGGAAGCCCCTGCGGAGAAAGTTCTTGCGGAGAAGTTCATACGGTGGCCAGAATCCGGTGGCCTGCGATGCCGTGTCACTCGATTCCGGTGGCACAGGTGGGACATGTCGCAACCGCGACACGTACCGAAGGGGCCGCGGAGGCTCGTTCGCGCCTTGCTGCGGCCGGTGTCCGGCTGCCTATGCTCGCCCGATGAGCGAAGAAGAGATCACACAGGGGAGCCACCAGGGCCTGCTCGCGGGCCGGGTGGCGATGATCACGGGTGCGTCCAGCGGGATCGGGGAGGCCGCGGCGCGGCTGTTCGCGGCGGAGGGCGCGGCGGTCGTCCTGATGGCACGCCGTGCCGAGCGCCTCGCCTCGCTCGCCGAGGAGATCACCGCGAGCGGCGGCCGGGCGCTCGCGGTCGCGGGCGACGTCGCCGTCACCGCCGACGTCCGCCGCGTGGTCGAGACGGCCGTCGACCACTTCGGCACGCTGGACTGCGCCTTCAACAACGCGGGTCACGGCACGGTCGGCACGCTGCTGCACGAGACCGACGACGAGGTGTACGACCGCACCATGGACGTCAACGTCCGGGGCGTGTGGAACTGCATGAAGCACCAGTTGCCCGTGATGCTCGCCTCGGGCAGGGGTGGCTCCGTCGTCAACACCAGCAGCGTCGCGGGCCGTTACGCGACCGGGGCCTCCGTCGCCTACGTCGCGGCCAAGCACGCCGTCCTGGGGATCACTCGCGCGGCGGCGTCCGAGTACGGTGACCAGGGCATCCGGGTCAACGCCCTGGTGGTCGGCACGACGCGCAGCGAGATGATCGACGAGGCGGTGCGGCAGCTTCCGGACCTGGAGCACGCGTTCGTCGCCCCGCAGATCCAGAAGCGCATGGCGGCGCCCCGGGAGATCGCCGAGGCGGCGGCCTGGCTGTGCAGCGACCGCTCGTCGTTCGTCACCGGGGTGGCGATGCCGGTGGACGGCGGCATCTCGGCCCAGGCCAAGGCCGGCTGAGCCCCGCGGAGCGCCCCGGCCCGGCCACCACCGCCGTCACCAGCGCCCCGGTTCGCTCCCCACGACTGCAACCGACGGCCTGCCGTCGACACCGACCGGGACGTCGCCCGCGAGCATCACCCGGTGCATGATCCGGGGGTGGTCGAGCCCGGCCGTGTCGCCGGGAGCCAGGTGGATGGTGGCCCGGTTGTCCCAGAAGGCGACACTCCCCGGCTCCCAGCGGAACCGCACGGTGTACTCGGGCCGGGTCGCCTGCCCGAGCAGCATGTCGAGCAGCGGCGCGCTCTCCGTGCGGGAGAGCCCCAGGATCTGCTCGACGTAGTAGCCGTTGACGAACAGCACCCGCTCACCCGTCTCGGGGTGCACCCGCACCAGCGGATGCTCGGAGGCGATCTGCCGGTCCAGCAACCGACGGGCGTACGCGTCCTCGCCGGGCCGTGCCTGGTAGCCGACCCCCAGCCGGTGCTCGGCGCGCAGTCCGTCGACGAAGTCCCGCAGGGGCGCCGAGAGCCCCGCGTAGGCGGCCGCCAGGTTCGACCAGGTGGTGTCGCCGCCGTACGGGGGCACGGTCTCGGCGCGCAGGACGGTCGCGGCGGGCGGATCGACGCGGGCGCCGTGGTCGCAGTGCCAGCCGCGCAGCAGCGAGTGGCGGCGCCTGCGCAGCCACTCGTCCTGCTCCATGCCGTACCGCCCGCCGAGCTCCTGGCGGTCGGCCGTCGTCTCGATCTCCGGGACGTCGACGGGGGACACGCTGCCGCGCCCGGCCAGGCGGACCGGCTCGCCGAACCGCCGGGCGAACGCGAGGTGCGCGGCGTGGTCCAGGTGCTGCTCGCGGAAGAACACCACCTTCCAGCGCAGCATCGCCGCACGGATCTCGGCGACCGCCGTGTCGTCCAGATCGCCGGCCAGGTCGACCCCCGTGATCTCGGCGCCGATGTGACCGGCGGCCGGCCTGACCTCGATCCGTGTACCCCTGTCCGTCGTCATGCCTGCTCCGTCGGTCGTGCGCGGCGACTGGTCGGAGCAAGCATGGCCCTTTCGCCCGGAGTGCGACAGGGGGCACCCGGGCGGGCACCGGACCGCCGTCCGGGGTGCCGGACTAGCCGAACTGGCCGACCTGGTAGTCCCCGGCGGGCTGCTGGACGATGACGTTCGCCCGGTTGAAGGCGTTGATCAGGGAGACGAGGAACACCAGCGCGGCCAGCTGCTCCTCGTCGTAGTGCTTGGCGGCGTTCTCCCAGACCTCGTCGCTGACCCCGCCGGCCGCGTCGGCGATACGGGTGCCCTGCTCGGCCAGTTCCAGCGCGGCGCGCTCGGCCTCGGTGAAGACCGTGGCCTCCCGCCAGACCGCCACGAGGCTGAGCCGCTGCTGGGTCTCTCCGGCCGCGGTGGCCTCCTTGGTGTGCATGTCGGTGCAGAATCCGCAGCCGTTGATCTGGCTGGCGCGGATCTTCACCAGCTCCTGCGTCGCGGCCGGCAGCGTCGAGTCCGCGACCACCTTGCCCGCGGAGGTGAGGTGTTTGACGAACCGGGCCGTGAGCGGGCTGCCGAGAAGGTTCAGACGGGCTTCCATGGTGTGCTCCTCTGCCGTTGTAGCGGGTTACACATCCAGGACGGAATCGGGGCCCCGCGGTGTGACATCACCACATGTGACGTACGTCCCCCTCACTCATGAAGTCGGTGGCCGCTGTCCTGGGCCCCGTCGCAGGTATGGTCGCGACCCTCGTACACGCCTCAGGGCACGTACGAGGCGTTCTGTGCCGTGGTCACCACCTTCTGGCCGTCCGCCGGGCTCAGGAGGCCCGCCGAGACCCAGGAGTTCACGGTGCTCCGCACCCGCGTCACCAGCGCGGCCCCGGTGGCGAACGGCGCGCCGGCCCAGATCTCGTCGAGGAGGGTCGTGCCGTCGCTCCTGGCCGGGTTGGCGACGCCGGAGTCGGTGGAGCCGAGGACGACCCTGGGCTCGGAGCGCGTGAAGTAGGCGTGCGTGGGATCCTCGGTGCCCTCGAAGAACGGGGCGAACTCGACGCCGTCCAGCGTGTGGTGGAGCGGTCTACCCGGGACCGGGGTGAGACTCGGCAGCAGGTCGCCGGAGAGGGCGGCGTTGCGGTAGAGCCCGAACCGCAGTCGGCTCGTCGCGCTGTCGCGGGCGACCAGGTTGACCGGGCCGTGGAACAGGGTCTGGAGCCCGGGGTCGTCGGGGGTCTTCTCCACCCGGGTGCGGAAGGGGATCGTGACGCGCACGACGTCACCTGCGTGCCAGGTCCGTGAGACGGCGAAGTAGGTCCCGGCGGCCGGAGTCCCGGTCACGGCGGCGCCGTTGACGGTCACCCGGAAGCCGCTCGTCGCCCAGGACGGCACCCGCAGCCGCAGTTCGAAGGCCGCGCTCCGGCCGCCGACGGTGAGGGTGGAGCCCTGCTCCCTGGGATAGTCCGTGCGCTGGGTGACGGTGACACCCTTCTCGGCCCAGGTCAGGGTGGTCGGGCTGTACAGGTTGACGTACAGCGCGCTCCCGTCGGCCTTCTTGAAGTACACCGAGTCCTGGTACTTGGTGGCGCTCTCCATGCCGGTGCCCTCGCAGCAGGTGGTGCCCTGCTTGGGTGTGTAGTCCCGTACGTGGCCGGGGGTGAGGCCGATGAAGTAGGTGACCAGGGGCTTCTCCGCGTCGGCCCGGTCCTGCTTCGAGCCGAGGACCTGGTTGTAGAGGGCCCGCTCGTAGTAGTCCATGTACGCGGGGTCCTGCTCGTGGAGGAACAGCATCCGGCTGAGCTTGAGCAGGTTGTACGCGCAGCAGGTCTCGGCGGTGGTGTCGGAGAGCGTCCCCGCCACGACCCCGCGGGCCCGCCAGAACTCCCCGGAACTGGTCCCGCCGATGCCGTACATCCGGTGGGGCACGACCATGCTCCAGAAGTTCTTCGCGGCGGTCAGGTACCGCGTCTCGCCCGTCGCGTCGTACAGCCGGACCAGACCGGTGAAGACCGGGATGTGCTGGTTGGCGTGCAGCCCGTCGAGCGTGTCGGTGTTCGCGGCGCAGGCGTCGATGAGCGTGTCGAGGTCGAACAGCCGGGCCAGCGTGAGGTGTTCGGCCTTCCCGGTGAACGCGTACAGGTCCACGACCGCCTCGACGACGCCGCCGAACTCGCCGCTGGAGAAGATGCCCCACATCCGCTGCCGGGTGGCGTCGGGCAGCCGGGACAGCCGGGAGTACATCCAGTCGCACATGCCCGACGCCAGGTCGAGCGCCCGGGAGTCGTCCGTGGCGAGGTAGGCGTCCAGCAGACCTCGCAGGATCTTGTGCGCGGTGTAGTAGGGCGCCCACACCTTGGTGTAGTCGGAGGTGGTCCTCGACTCCAGGTCGATGAACTGCGTCTCCGGGTACGCGGCGAGGAACCCGGGGTGGCTCGGACCGCCCCAGGTCCGGCGCAGCGTGGCGGTCAGACCGCGGCCCGAGGCGTCGGCGAAGGTGCCTCCGGTGGTCTCGTCGAAGGTGTACGAGGCCAGGGTGCCGCGGCCCGCCGAGGAGGCGGCGGCCCGAGTGGTCTGCAGGGACGTGATCTCGGCGCCGGTCAGGGCCCGCGGCCAGACGTTGAACTCGTCGAGGACGCCCGCGAACACCGGGTCGTCGAAGTGCGAGCGGCCGAGCCAGTTGTGCGTCGGGGTGCCCAGGGACGACGGGTCGAGGGTCATCGAGGTGTTCCGGGCGACCGCGGTGCCGTTGACGTAGAGGGTGCCGGTGCCGCCCGAGAGCGTGACCGCCAGATGGGCCCACCGGCCGACGGGGAGCGCCGCGGTGCCGTCGAGGCCCTGCTCGGCCGCGGGCCCGCCGGTCGAGATGGCGAAGCGCGGTACGCCACCGGCGTTGCAGGTGGCGAGGTACATGTACCGGGTGGTGTCGTGGCCGAAGTCGAAGACCCGGGTCCAGGCGGCGTCGTGGGTGGGCCTGACCCAGGCGGACAGGGTGATCGCGGGGGAGCCGTTCAGCACGGCGGCCGGCAGGTCGACGTACTGGTGGGAGCCGCGCACGTGCTCGGCGCCGGTGCCGAACCGCCCCGCGGCGCTCAGGACGGCCGGGGCCTCGCGCAGGGCCGCGCGCACCTCGGTGAGCGCGCCGAGCACGGCCTGGATCCTGTCGGCGTAGGCCTGGTCGCCGGTGCTCGCGTACGCCTGCGACAGCATGGTCAGGAAGTGGCCGGTGTAGTGGCCGCGGAGGTTGCCGTTGGCCTCGCCGTCCAGGCCCTCCCAGCCGCCCGGGGCGACCGCGCCGCCCGTGGAGAGGCCGGCGTTGGCGCGGAAGACCTGGAGCAGCCTGTTCACGTCGTAGCCGCGGCCGTGGTCGAGCATGAACTGCCGCTTCGTGGCGAAGAGTCCCGGATCGAGCCGCACGTCCTTGAGCTCGAACGGCCGGAGCGTCCAGGCCGACGGCGCGGGCAGGGCGGCGGCCGAGGCCGGGCCGCCGGTGGCGGCGTAGGACATCGCGGGTGCGGTGGTCGCGAGCAGGGCGGCCTGGAGGAGGGTGCGTCTGGGGAGGGCGGGTGCCATGCGGTCCTCGTCTCTGCGGGGTCGGCTTCCGCCGGGGAGGGGCCGACCGGGCTCACAGTGTGTTCGAGATGTCGTACGACGTCCGGGAGGTCGACCAGAACATAGGTATGTGAAGCGTGCACGTCAATGCTTGCGACGCACCGACGCCGTCCCGGTCGAGGGGTGGGGTGCCCCCTAGGAGGCGCTGACGTTGGTCGTCAGCAGGCGGAGCAACTGCTTTGCCGTGGCGTCCTGTTCGGGGGTCAGGCCCATCGCGTCGCCCATGGCGGGAGGGATCGACTCCGCCCGGTCCCGGAGTCGTGCTCCGGCGTCGGTGAGCCGGAGGGCGACGGAACGCTCGTCCTCCGTGCGGCGCTCGCGCCGCAGCAGTCCGTTCGCCTCCAGGCGCTTGAGGAGCGGCGACAGGGTGCTGGACTCCAGCTGGAGGGCGGTGCCCAGGTCCCGTACCGAGAGCGAGTCCTGCTCCCACAGGGCGAGCATGACCAGGTACTGCGGATAGGTCAGCCCCAGCTCGTCCAGCAGGGGGCGGTAGCGGGCGGTGACCGCCCGGGAGGCCGCGTAGAGGACGAAGCAGAGCTGGTCCTCCAGCAGGAGCGAGGGCTTCCGCGCCGGCGGGTGCGAGCCCTCCTGTGCGGCCGAGGGGGGATCCCCCTGTGCCGATTCGACTCCGGCAGTGCTCACGGCGTACCTCCTCGTATCCGCCTCCGAGTCCGTACGCCCGTGTCGTCTGCTGCGCGCTCGGTGATCTCCATCCTAACCGTCGGGTCCGGCCGACTATATAGCGCCCTAATGAGTTGCGCACGACTTAATCGCGAGCTACTGTCATGGCCGTGCCGCCGCTCCCGGCGAAGCCCGCGAGGAGCGTGCCCCCGGCACCGGACACGAGGAGATCGCCATGACCGACACGACCGGCAGCCGTCCCGTCCTGGAGCCCGCCGCCGCGGCCTTCGCGGAGGCGACGGCCAACCCGCCCTACCTCTTCGACCTCGGCCCCGTCGAGGGCCGCAAGGCCGTCGACGAGGTGCAGTCCGGCGAGTCGGGCGGGCCGGCCGTCGACGAGGAGTGGATCACCGTCCCCG
This sequence comes from Streptomyces sp. CWNU-52B, assembly GCF_047444975.1. Taxonomy (NCBI): domain Bacteria; kingdom Bacillati; phylum Actinomycetota; class Actinomycetes; order Kitasatosporales; family Streptomycetaceae; genus Streptomyces; species Streptomyces sp. CWNU-52B. Next base: position 26,588 of record NZ_JBLFJV010000056.1, read on the forward strand.
GCGGCCCCACCGGCGAGGTCCGTGCGCGGATCGTCCGCCCCGCGGCGGCGACCGGCACGCTTCCGGTGATCCTCTACATCCACGGCGCGGGCTGGGTCTTCGGCAACGCCCACACCCACGACCGCCTCGTGCGCGAACTGGCCGTCGGCACGGGCGCCGCGGTCGTCTTCCCCGAGTACGCGCTCTCGCCCGAGGCGCGCTACCCCGTGGCCATCGAGCAGAACTACACCGTCGCCCGGTGGGTCGTCACCGCCGGCGCGGACCACGGCCTCGACGCCGCGCGCATCGCCGTGGCGGGCGACTCCGTCGGCGGCAACATGAGCGCGGCGCTGACCCTCATGGCCAAGGAGCGCGGTGACGTCACGTTCGTCCAGCAGGTTCTCTTCTACCCGGTCACCGACGCCTCCTTCGACACCGGCTCCTACCATCAGTTCGCCGAGGGGTACTTCCTGCGCCGCGACGCCATGCAGTGGTTCTGGGACCAGTACACGACCGACGAGAAGCAACGCGCCGAGATCACCGCGTCCCCGCTGCGTGCCACCACCGAGCAGCTCACCGGTCTGCCGCCGGCCCTGGTCATCACCGGAGAGGCCGACGTCCTGCGGGACGAGGGCGAGGCCTACGCCGACAAGCTGCGCGAGGCAGGCGTCCCGGTCACCGCGGCCCGCTACCAGGGCATCATCCACGACTTCGTGATGCTCAACCCGCTGTCCGGCACGCACGCGGCCCGTGCCGCCATCAGCCAGGCGATCACCGTGCTGAGGAGCGCACTGGCCACCGGCTGACCCGCCGGGACTACGCCACGCGTATCCCCACGATGCAGGTGTCGTCGTCGGTGTCCGACCTGCTGTACGTGAGGAGCCGGTCCAGCAGCTGGTCGAGCGTGGACGGCCCGGTACGGACCGTGGCGAGGAGCTGCGTCATGGACTCCTGCATCGTGCGGTCCCGACGCTCGATCAGCCCGTCGGTGTACATCAACAGGGTGTCGTCGACCGCGAGTCGCACCTCGTCCTCGGTGTACGCCGCCTCCGGCACGGCGCCGAGCAGCAGGCCCTTCAGGAGGGGAAGGGACACCGCCTCCCCGTCCCGCACCAGCACGGGCGGCAGATGACCGGCCCTGGCCCAGCGCAGCGTACGGCCGTCCGGATCGTAGATGCCGCAGACCGCCGTCGCGGTGATGGAACCCGTCAGATGGTGCGCCACGCTGTTGAGCCAGGTCAGCAGCTGCCCGGGGCCCGCGCCCGTCACGGCGAGGCCCCGCAGCGCGTTCCGCAGCACGACCATGCTGGTGGCGGCCTCCATGCCGTGACCGGCCACGTCGCCCACACACAGGAGCACGAGGCCGGACGGCAGGACCACCGCGTCGTACCAGTCGCCGCCCACCAGTTGCTCGGTCTCGGCGGGCCGGTAGCGGACGGCCACGTCCAGCCGGGGAGCCCGCAGGGGCGCCTGGGTCGGCGGCATGATGGCGTGCTGCAACTGAAGGGTCAGGCGGTTGCGTTCGGCCGCCTGCTGCTCGGAGTGCGCGAGCTGGTCCCGCGTGGCGGTCAGCGCGACCTCCGTCCAGTGCTGCGCCGAGATGTCCTGGTAGGCCCCGCGCACGACGAACGGCCGGCCGTCGGCGTCCAGCACCGGCTCCGCCACCACCCGGATGTGGCGGGTCACCTCGTCGGGGCCCTGGAGCCGGAACGCCGCGGCCGCCGGGCGCCGGTGGTGGAGCAGCGTGCGCAGGAACCGGCCGATGGTGACGGCGTCGTCCGGGTGCGCGTGCAGGGCCAGTTCCTCCAGCGGCACCGGATCGCTCGACTCCGCTCTGCCGTACAGGCTGTAGAGCTGCCCGTTCCAGGTGATCTCACCCGTGAGCAGGTTCTCCTCGAAGCCGCCGATCCGGCCCAGCCGTTGGGCGTGCTGGAGCAGGCTCGCGAGCCGTGCCGTCTCGTCCTCGACCCGCCAGATGAGGAGCACGCTGTTGCCGTGCCGGCTGATGCTGATGTCGGCCACGGACGCCAGGGTCACCTGGTCGACAAGCGCCGTGAGGCTCATGCGCTGCCTGCGGAACGGCTCCCCGGTGGCATAGACGCGCTCGATCCGCTGGAAGAGTTCGCTCTCCCCGGCGGCCAACGGGTAGGCCTCCAGGAGCAGGGCGCCGCTGACCAGCCCCCTGGGCCGGCCGGCCGGATCGAGGAAGCGGCTGTTGACGTGGTGGATGTGGAAGTCGACGAGTTGCCCGCCGTCCACGTACGGGACGAGGACCAGCGCGGGATCGTGCAGTCCGTCGGCCAGATCCACCAGTTCCGCGGCGTCCGGGAGGACCCGGGGCTCGCTGACGGTGTCGCCGCCGTGCACGAACGCGTACGTCTCCAGGGTGTGGGCGCACAGTTCCGCCAGCGCCTCGACCTGCCGGATCACCTGGGGCGGCTGCGGTTCCAGGGGAGTGGCCCAGACGACTTCGAGGACTCCGTGGACGCGTCCGCCGGTGCCCGCGGGCAGGGCGGCCCGTCCGCCGTCGGGGTGGTCGTGCTGGCCGATGGAGGGGAGGCCGGTCGTGGAGAGGGAGCCGATCCACTGCCCGGTGCGCTCGGTGAGACTCGTACGGGCCACCGTCACCACGCCCGGGGGCACGTAGTGCCAGCGCCCGGCCTCCGCGGGGGAGAACCCGGCGCTGCCCGACAAGGTGAGCGAACCGTCGGACCGCGCGGTCCAGATGGCCACGGCCACCGCGCCCAGCGGGGTCAGCGCGTGGTGGAACAGTGAGTCGGCGACGGCCTGGGTGTCGGCGGCCGCGAGCGCGCCGCTCTCGGCCTCGCGCAGCCGCACGGCGGCGGAGCGCTCCGTCCCGGGGTGCTCGGCGGGCGTGCCACCGTCGCCGGAGGCGGTGCTCCCGTCGCCCTCGGCGCCGGCCAGGAAGGCGGCGGTCACGTCGGAAAGGCGGTCGCGGGCGGACTGGTTGATGACGTCGACGGCGAGTTCGAGCGGGGTGACCTTGGCCTGTTCGGCCAGCTCGGCGAGTTGGCGGGCGGCCTGGGCCGGTCCGCACCGCAGCCGCTCGACCAGGATGCCCTTGGCGAGTTCGATCAGGGCGCGCCCGTCGGCCTCCGCCTGGGCCGCCCGCACCTCGTGGCGCAGCCGTTCGACCGTGGCGGCCAGCTTGCCGACGGGGTAGTCGGCGGTCAGGGCGGTCGGCCGGTCCGAAGGGGTCTCGGTGCCGTCGTCACCGGAGTTGTCGCACGTACGGGGGCGGTCCGGGCTGTCGGCCGGATCAGGGCGCTGTTCGGGAAGGCTCACGTTGCCATTGCTCCTCGGCGGGGATGCCCATGAGGGCGGGGCGCGGGGACGGCACCCGGCCGGCGGTCACGCACGGCCGGGTGCCCTCGCTCACGCGGGGAGCCAGCGGCGGACGCAGGCGACGAGGTCGTCGGTGTCGACCGGCTTGGTGACGTGGTCGCTCGCCCCGGAGGCGAGGGACTTCTCCCGGTCGCCGGGCATGGCCTTCGCCGTGACGGCGATGATGGGCAACTGCGCGTACTGCGGCATCTTCCGGATCTCGGCCGTGGCGGCGTAGCCGTCCATCTCCGGCATCATCACGTCCATCAGGACGAGTGCGACGTCGGGGTGGCCGACCAGCGTCTCGATGCCCTTGCGGCCGTTGTCCGCGTGCAGCACGTGGAAGCCCTGGAGCTCCAGGATGCCGCTGAGCGCGAAGAGGTTGCGCGCGTCGTCGTCGACCACGAGGACGGTGCGGCCCCGGAAGGCGTCCTCGACGCGCCGGGGCGTGTCGGACCGCGGCTCCTCCGCACGGGCCAGGGACGGCACGTCCCCCAGCTCCTCGGCGGAGAGATGCAGCGCGATGCGCTCCCGCAGTTCGTCCAGACTGGACAGGAACTCCAGGGCCCGCGTGCCGGAGCGCTCCTGGAGCGCCCGCTCCTGCGCCAGGTCCGCGCGGTGGCCGCTGTGCACGAGCACCGGGACGTTCGCGAGAGCGGCGTCGCCCTGCATCGCGTCCAGGAAACGGGGCGCCTCGCCACCGGGCATCCCGAGTTCGAGGACGACGCAGTGGCAGGGGCCCGCGGCCAGCGCGCTCGCCGCCTCGTGCGCCCCGGAAGCGGTGACGACGTCGACCGTGCCCCGCGGGTCACCGGCGTCCTGGCCCCGGGTGATGTCCGAGACCGCGCTCTCCGCGACGAGGGTCAGCAGTCCGTGCTGCCGCTCCTCGACGACCAGCAGACGGCGCCTGCCGCGCTTGGCCGTTGCGGCCGGGCCCGGGACCGGTGCGTTCGCCGCCGACTGCGCGGCGGGGGTCACCCCCGCAGCCTGCTCCAGGGCACGGTCGCCGATCACCAGGTTCGAGTAGTCGGGGCGCGCCACCGGCAGGAACAGCGTGAACGTACTGCCCTGTCCCGGTGTGCTGTCCACGGTGACGGCACCGCCGAGCAGATGCGCGATCTCCCGCGTGATGGACAGCCCCAGACCGGTGCCGCCGTACTTGCGGCTCGTGGTCCCGTCCGCCTGCTGGAACGCCCCGAAGACCGTCTCCAGGTGCTGTTCCGGGATCCCGATCCCGGTGTCCTGTACCCGGAAGGCCACGATGGTGCCGCCGCGGAACACACCGGCCGGCACCTCGTGGTCGGATGCCGGTTCGATCCGCAGCTCGACGCCGCCGTGCTCGGTGAACTTCACCGCGTTCGACAGCAGGTTGCGCAGGACCTGACGCAGCCGGGAGTCGTCGGTGAGCAGGTCGGCGGGTGCGCCGGGGGCCGTCCGCACGACGAAGTCCAGGCTCTTCTGCGTCGTCATCGGCCGGAAGGTGGCCTCGACGTACTCCAGGAGCTGCCGCAGCGGGACGACCTCGGGGCTGACGTCCATCTTCCCGGCCTCGACCTTCGACAGGTCGAGGATGTCATTGATCAGCTGGAGCAGGTCGGAGCCGGCCGAGTGGATGATGCCCGCGTACTCGACCTGCTTCGGGGTGAGGTTGCGCGACGGGTTCTGTGCCAGCAGCTGGGCGAGGATCAGCAGGCTGTTGAGGGGGGTGCGCAGCTCGTGGCTCATGTTCGCCAGGAACTCCGACTTGTACTTGGAGGCCAGCGACAACTGCTGGGCCCGGGTCTCCAGTTCCTGCCTCGCCTGCTCGATCTGCAGGTTCTTCGCCTCGATGTCGCTGTTCTGCGCGGCCAGCAGGGAGGCCTTGTCCTCCAGCTCGTCGTTGGAACGCTGCAGTTCGTCCTGCTGGACCTGCAACTCCTCGGAGCGCGCCTGCAGTTCGGCGGTCAGCCGCTGGGACTCGTCGAGCAGTTCGTCGGTCCTGGCGTTGGCCACGATGGTGTTGACGTTGACGCCGATGGTCTCCATCAGCTGGCCCAGGAAGTCCAGATGGATCTGTGTGAAGCGGGTGACCGAGGCCAGCTCGATGACTCCGAGCACCTGCTCCTCCACCACGATGGGCAGCACCACGAGCGCGGTCGGCACCGTCCGGCCGAGCCCCGAGGAGATGGCCACGTACCCCGGCGGCAGCTCGTCGACGGTGATGGCGCGCCGGCTGCGCGCGGCCTGGCCGACCAGCGTGCGGCCGAAGGGGATGCGCTCGGGCCGGTCGGCCTCGTCGGGATATCCGTACGAGCCGACGAGCCGCAGTTCGCTGCCGCCGCCGGTCTCCTCCGCGAGGTAGAACGCCCCGTACTGGGCGGAGGCGAGGGGCGCGAGCTCGTCCATGATGAGCTCGGCCACCACCGACAGGTCCCGGTGGCCCTGCATCAGACCCGAGGCCCGCGCGAGGTTCGTCTTGAGCCAGTCCTGCTCCTGGTTGGCCCGCGTCGTCTCGCGCAGGGACTCCACCATGGAGTTGATGTTGTCCTTGAGCTCGGCGACCTCGCCGGAGGCCTCCACGGTGATCGAGCGGGTCAGGTCGCCCTCGGCGACGGCGCTGGCCACCTCGGCGATCGCGCGCACCTGCCGGGTGAGGTTGCCCGCCAGCTCGTTGACGTTCTCCGTCAGACGCTTCCAGGTGCCGGACACACCCTCCACCTCGGCCTGCCCGCCGAGCCGCCCCTCGCTGCCGACCTCCCGCGCGACCCGGGTGACCTCGGCCGCGAAGGCGGAGAGCTGGTCGACCATCGTGTTGATGGTCGTCTTGAGTTCGAGGATCTCGCCCCGGGCGTCGACGTCGATCTTCTTGGACAGGTCGCCCCGGGCCACGGCCGTCGTCACCAGGGCGATGTTGCGGACCTGACCGGTGAGGTTGTTGGCCATCGAGTTGACGTTGTCGGTGAGGTCCTTCCAGGTGCCCGCCACATTCGGCACCTGGGCCTGGCCGCCGAGCCGGCCCTCGGTGCCGACCTCGCGGGCGACGCGCGTGACCTCGTCGGCGAACGCGGACAGCGTGTCGACCATGGTGTTGATGACGTCCGCCAGCGCGGCGACCTCGCCCTTGGCCTCCACGGTGATCTTCTGGGAGAGGTCGCCGCGGGCGACGGCCGTCGCGACCTGCGCGATGGAGCGGACCTGGCCCGTCAGGTTCGACGCCATCACGTTGACGTTGTCCGTGAGGTCCTTCCAGGTGCCCGAGACCCCGCGGACGGTGGCCTGCCCGCCCAGGTTGCCCGCGGTGCCGACCTCGCGCGCCACCCGGGTCACCTCGTCGGCGAAGGCGGACAGCTGGTCCACCATCGTGTTGAGGGTCTCCTTCAGGGCGAGGATCTCGCCGCGGGCGTCCACGGTGATCTTCTGGGAGAGGTCGCCCCTGGCGACCGCGGTCGCCACCTGGGCGACGTTGCGGACCTGCGCGGTGAGGTTGCCCGCCATGAAGTTCACGGAGTCGGTCAGGTCCCGCCAGGTGCCCTTGACCCCCTTGACGTCCGCCTGGCCGCCGAGCCGGCCCTCGGTACCGACCTCGCGGGCGACCCGGGTGACCTCGTCGGCGAAGGCGGAGAGCTGGTCGACCATGGTGTTGATGGTGTTCTTGAGTTCGAGGATCTCGCCGCGGGCGTCCACGGTGATCTTCTGGGAGAGGTCGCCCTCGGCCACCGCGGTCGTCACCTGGGCGACGTTGCGGACCTGTGCGGTGAGATTGCCCGCCATCAGGTTCACGGAGTCGGTGAGATCGCGCCAGACACCGCCGACGCCGGGCACCTGGGCCTGGCCGCCGAGGCGCCCCTCGCTGCCGACCTCGCGGGCGACCCGGGTGACCTCGTCGGCGAAGGCGGAGAGCTGGTCGACCATCGTGTTGACGGTCTTCTTCAGCTGCAGGATCTCGCCCCGCGCCGGTACGTCGATCTTCTGGGAGAGGTCGCCCTTGGCCACCGCGGTCGCCACCTGAGCGATGTCGCGGACCTGGGTCGTCAGGTTGCCCGACATGGCGTTGACGGAGTCGGTGAGATCGGCCCAGGTCCCGGAGACCCCCGGTACCTCGGCCTGCCCGCCGAGGGTGCCCTCGGTGCCCACCTCGCGGGCGACCCGGGTCACTTCGGAGGTGAACACGGACAACTGGTCGACCATGCCGTTGAAGACGGTGGCGATGTCGCCCAGGAGCCCGTCCCCGTCGTCCGGCAGACGGGTGCCGAAATCGCCGTCCCGTACCGCGGTCAGGCCGGCCAGCAGCTGCCGCAGCTCCTGGTCGCCCGGCGTACGGTCGACGGTATCGGTCGTCTGGCTGGTCATGCGCACCCTCGTTCCATGCCTCATGAGCCCCTCGGTAGGGAGGGGCTCGGAACTCCAGGCCCACTGCCGGACCGAACCCTCGGCGACGTCCCGCTGCACGGGCCGCCGACGAGGAAAATACGCCGCAGGCTAACCCGTAAGTGAGTTGTGAACAAAGTGTGGTGCCGAAATCGTCCAGCCGGGGCCGCAAGGAGACCGGAACGAGCGTGTGCGGAGGGTGGACCGAGGACAGAGGGGGTGCCTGGGGCACGACTGAGCCCGCCGTCGCGGTCCGGCGAGCGGGGGGATGCTCGTGGGGACCGCGACGGCGGGCTCAGTCACCGGCGTAGGGGGGCGCCGGTCAGGTGTGGCTCGGGGTTGTCGGGTGTGCCGCCGCGGGGGTCAGGCCACCGAAGGGTCGAGGAGGCCTGCCCGCAGCCGCTTGATGATGCGGCTGATCAGACGCGAGACATGCATCTGCGAGACACCCAGGGCCTCGCCGATCTCCGCCTGGGTGCGCTCCTCGACGAACCGCAGGTGGATGATGCGGCGCTCGCGCTCGTCGAGCTCGGCGACGAGGGGCGCCAGCGAGTGGAGATCCTCCACGAGCTCCAGCGACCGGTCGTTCTCGCCGATGAAGTCGGCCAGCACGGACTCGCCGTGCGAGCCGTCGTCGGGAGCCATGGCCGCGTCGAGCGACGAGGAGTTGTAGCAGTTCGCCGCCTTGCGGGCCTCGATGACCTCCGCCTCGGGCAGCGACATCAGCTGCGACAGCTCGGCGGTCGTGGGCGTGCGCCCCAGCCGGGTCCGCAGCTCCTCGGTGGCCTTCGCCAGCTCGACCCGGGCCTCCTGCAGCCGGCGCGGCACGTGCACGGCCCAGCTCGTGTCACGGAAGAACCGCTTGATCTCGCCGACGATGTACGGCACGGCGAAGGAGGTGAACTCCACCTCGCGCGACAGCTCGAACCGGTCGATGGCCTTGATCAGCCCGATGGTGCCGACCTGGACGATGTCCTCCATCGAGTCGTCCCGGCCGCGGAACCTGGAGGCCGCGTACCGGACGAGGGACACGTTCATCTCGATCAGCGTGTTGCGCGCGTACTGGTATTCGTGCGTGCCCTCTTCCAGCACGGCCAGGCGGTCGAAGAACTGCCGGGACAGATCCCGGGCGTCCTTCGGCTTGACGCGCGACGGGTCCTCGATGAGAGGGAGTTCCGTCTCGACCGTCGTACGGGTCGCCTGCGCCGTGGCCGTTGCTCCGACTGCCGTCACGGCTGCCATGCCGTCCACCCCATTCGTCGTCGCTGTTGATGACACGGGGCGTGTTCCCGGCTTCAGGCGGCTCATGCCACCCAATTTCTGAAAGAGAGCTACGCCACAGCCCGTCCGGCCGGAAACCGGCGCCCGGCTCCCCTCGGCGAACGGGCGTCGACGCGGACGACACGGTGGGCGCAAGTGCGGTGCGCCCCCGTTCCGGTGAAGGGCCGTCAGCGCGCCGTGCCATCGATTTCGAGACGGGGTGTTTCTCCGGGAGAAGCCGGGGCACGTGGAATCTCGTGCTTCGGACCGGAGGCACGCCCGCAGGGCCGGCTCGGCCGACCGCGGTGGCCCTCCGGCGTCCTGGAGGCCATCGTCTCCGGAAGCCGTCGCCCTGCGGCATCCCCTCGCAAGCCACTTGTTCAGGAGCGAATCCGCATGCCTATCGACTTGTCGACAAGCCGCCTCGAGGATCCCGTACCCGCGGACACCGCGGCCCCGTCCGCCCGGTCCGCCGTACCGAGGCACCCGCACGACGACGCACCCGATTCGGCGAGCGACTTCGCCCGCCTGGCGGTCCTGGAGGACGGCCCCGAGCGGGAGGCCGTCCGCGACGAGTTGGCGGCGGCGTGGCTGCCCATGGCCCACCGCATCGCCGGCCGGTTCCGCGACCGGGGCGAGAACATCGAGGACCTGCGCCAGGTCGCGGCAGTCGGCCTGGTGAAGGCGATCGACCGGTTCGACCCCTCCCGGGGGGCATTCGAGAGTTACGCGGTGCCCACCATCACCGGTGAGGTGAAGCGGCACTTCCGTGACCGCATGTGGGCGCTGCGCGTGCCCCGCAGGGTCCAGGAACTGCGCAACAAGGTACGGGTCGCCCGTCGCGAGCTCACGCTGAACCCCGGGGCGCCCGAGCCGACGAAGGCCGCCGTCGCGGCGCAGGCCGGGCTGACGGAGGACGAGGTCGACGCGGGGATGGAGGCGATGGAGAGCTTCAGCACGCTGTCCCTGGACGCGGAACTGTCGTCCACGGACGACAACTACAGCCTCGCGGACACGCTGGGCGGCCCCGACTCCGCCTACGACGTGGTGGTGGACCGCGAGGCGGCGAAGGAAGGACTCCGCCGGCTGCCGGAGCGCGAGCGGAACATCCTGTACATGCGGTTCTTCGAGGACATGACGCAGAACCGCATAGCGGACCAGCTCGGCATCTCCCAGATGCACGTGTCGCGCCTCATCACCCGCAGTTGCGCGCGCGTGCGGGACGAGGCGCTGGGTGAAAGGTCCCGCACCGGCCGCGGCGACACCGGCGAGTCCGTCACGCGGTGAGCCGTCCGGGCCGGCCGCACCCGTGTACGGCCGGCCCCGCAGGGGTTGTGCGCACGCCCGGCACCCAGTGCGCCGCGCCCGGCCGGAGCGACGAGGGAACGCCAGTGCGACGGCGTATCGTGGATCGCGGATCAGGGGGATCCTGACGGACAGTACCGACGGTGCGTCGGGGAGGCCGCTGTCAGGACGGGAGGGCCGACATGACGACGACGGCCGCCGAGCCAGGAACCGGCGACCCTTTCGTGCACCCCGCGCTCTTCTACCGTGACGACCAGGAGTACCTGGCGGGCACGGTCCCGTTCCTGCTGGAGGGGCTGGCCGCGGCGGAGCCCGTCGCGGTGGCCGCGCCCGCCGCGCGGCTCGCGCTGATCACCTCGGAACTGGGACGGGCGGCACGAGCCGTGCACCTCGTCGACATGGCCGTGGCCGGCCGGAACCCGGGCCGCATCATCCCGTCCGTCCTGCGGGCCTTCGCCGACCCCCGCACGGATGTCCGCGTCCGGATCGTCGGGGAACCGGTCTGGGCCGGTCGCAGCGCCGCCGAGTATCCCGCCTGCGTCCAGCACGAGGCCCTGATCAACGAGGCGTTCCGCGGGCGGGACGCGATCATCCTGTGTCCGTACGACGCCCGGTCGCTGCCCGCGGACGTACTCGCCGACGCGCACGCCACCCACCCGGTCCTCATCGCCCAGGGGCACCGACGCCCCAGCGACGCGTACGACCCCGGCGAGGTGCTCGCGCGCTACAACGAACCCCTGCGTCATCCGCCCGGCGCGGCCGTGTTCCCCTTCGACGCCGGAACGCTCCCGGGCGTCAGGGACTTCGCACTCGCCCAGGCGCGGGAACGGGGGATGAGGGGGGCCCGGCTGCAGGATCTGGCCCTCGTCGTCGCCGAGCTGACCACGAACAGCGTGGTGCACGCGGGCGGCGGCGGAACACTGCTCCTGTGGGCGGAGAACGACCAGATCGTCTGCCAGGTCCAGGACGTCGGCCGGCTCTCGGACCCGCTCGCGGGCCGCCGCCCGGCGCGCTCCGACCAGATCGGCGGTCGTGGCCTGCTGCTGGTCCACCACCTCTCGGACCTGGTGCGCCTGCACACCGGTGACGACGGCACGACGACCCGCAGCTACCTCTCACGCGCCTGACGCGCCCGACGCGTGCGCGGGGCCCGGATCCAGGACGAAACGGATCCGGGCCCCGCGCGGTCGGCCGCCGTTACCGCGCACCGTCCTGCTCGGCCGCGTGCGCCGCCTGGTTCTCGGTCCGGGCACCTGCCGTGGCCAGGGCGCCGCCGGAGCTTTCGAGGTGCGCCCGCACGAACCACTGGAACTGTTCGAGGGAGCGCAACTGCTCGATGAGCAGGTCTTCCGTCACCGGGTCGAACTTGCCGACCTCGGCGAGCACCGCACGGTGACTCTCGATGATGCCCGTGTAGACCAGGTCGAGGGCGCCGAGATGCGCGATCGCGTCGGCCCGCCCGACGTCGTAGTCGTCCCAGGTCCGCTCGGCGACGAGGGCGCCGGGCGTGCCCGCGGGCACCCCGCCCAGCGCGGAGACGCGTTCGGCGGTGTCGTCCGCCATGGCCCGGACCCGGTCGACCTGCGGGTCGAGCATTTCGTGAATGGCGATGAAGTGCGGGCCGACCACATTCCAGTGGATGTGCTTGAGCGTGAGCGAAAGGTCATTGAGCGCGTGCAGCCGGAGCCGCAGCAGTTCGATCACCTTCCCGCCGTCCTGGGTACTGAGCCCGGGAACGGTGTACTGGGGACCGGTGTGCGACGACGTCATTCCTCATCCCTCCCTGGGAGTTGTCCAGTCCTCCTGGTTCCCTGCCTCGCGAGGGGCACGCCTCGTACTTTCTCGACCTGCGCGGAAACCGCGGTGAATGCCGGTCCGGCAGCAGGGTATTGGCTGCCCGAGGACAGGCGGCCGGCCCACACCGGCGGCCGTGCTCGGCAAGGCACCGGACCACGGGAAGAGGGAGCGACGTGACCACCGACAGAATCTGGTCGTACGCATCGGACAGCGGGTACGCGGAGGGACTGCTGCTCAAGGGGTTCACGGTCGTCGCGGACGACGGAACGATCGGGCACGTGGACCGGCAGGTGGACGAGTCCGGGATGCGGCACCTGATCGTGGACACCGGCGGCTGGCTGTTCGGCAGGAGCGTCCTGATTCCCGTGGGTGTCGTCACCGCCGTCGCCCCGGACGCCCACGAGATCACGGTGGCGTGCACCGAGGAAGAGGTGAAGGAGGCGCCGCGGTTCCGCACCGACCGCGAGTCGCTGGACCCCGTGTATCTCGCCGGTGTCGGCGAGTACTACCGGAGTCTGCCGCCGCGGCAGGCCCCCACGGCCTGACTCCGGCCGGCGGCGGATCTCACCACGGCAGGAACACGTGGATGTCCTTGCCCTCGTCGGCCACCACCACACTCACCTGTTCACCCAGGGTGTGGATCAGATGCCACCCGACGCCTCCGTCTCCCCGGCCGGGACGGAAGGGGCGGGGCGCGGGCGGTGTGGTGCTGGTGTCGTGCACGGTCACGTGCACGCCGTCGTACGTGCGCCGCAGGCGCAGCTCGAACGGGCCCGGCGCGTACTGCACCACATTGGCCGCCAGCTCCGTCACGACCAGCAGGATGTCGTCCCAGTGCTCCGGGGCGGCCGGTGGCGAGGTACGCGTGAGCGCGAGCAGGAACTCCTCCGCCGCGAGCCGGGCCCCCGTCACATCGGGCAGCTCACCGGCGAAGGCGGTCGTCCTGGCGTACGTCTCCTCAGAAGGCAGTTTGTCGTCCCAACGCGGCTCGGTCGCCATTGCGCCTTCCCCAGCCCGTTCCCCGCGAGGCTGTGCTGATCCTGTGCTTCCACCGCTGCTTCCCGACGCCGAGGGGCTTACTCGTCCGGGTCCGGTGGGGATGGTCGGTCATCCGGTGTGCGGTGGTCCCGCGTGATTCCCGTGTGACCGGCGAGTACCACGATCGGACCGAGTCATGGGTGCCCGGACACGGGCGATTCCGTTCACGGTCCGGCCGTCGCCCGTGCCTGTTTCGGCCGGGCCGGGGCACACGGAGGGCGACGACGGGAGCCGGTCCCGTCGCTCGACCGGAAAAGGGGAGGATCCGTGCTCGGCATCGCAGCCGCAGTTCTGTTCTTCATAGCGTTCCTGATCAACGCCGCGGACATCTCGACCAACGACACCTTCACCTCGACGAACGTCATGCTCATCGGGTTGACCGTGCTGGCCCTGCACGTCGCCGGAGTGGGCAGCGGGTGGGCGGCCAAGGGCCGCAGGCGGTGAGGCGCGGGACTCCGCAGCCCCGCAGGAACAGCGCGCTCGGCGCGCTCAGCGCGAGAACGGACCGCACGGTGACTCTCCGTCGCCGTGCGGTCCGTTCGTTCACCGCTCTCAGCCGGCGGGCTGCCGCAGTACGGCGACGGCCCTGGGGCCCAGGACGAGACCGCCCCGCTCGTCGGTGTCGCCGGTCAGGACCTCCCCGGCGAGACCGGGCAGGGTCACGCTCGCGTCGGTCCGGTTGACCAGGAACAGGAAGCGGCCCTCGGGGCCGCGGCGTACGGTCAGCTCGACCGAGCCCCGTGCGGCGGCGGGCAGTTCGCTCTCGACGCCGGCCGGGCCGAGCAGCGCGGGCAGCAGACCGGCGAGCCCCTCGGCGCCGAGCCGGGTGGAGACGTACGCGGCCGAGCCCCGGCCCACCGTACGGCGGGTGACGGCGGGCCGCCCCGCGTACGCGCCGGTGCGGTACCGCGCCAGCACGTCCACCGCGGGATCGGTGACCGTGACGCGGTCGGTCCACAGGGTGCCCGCGGCGGCGCCGTCCAGTTCGACCGAGTCACCTTCGAGCAGCGGGCCGAACTCCTCGATGCGGATGCCGAGCAGCTCACGCAGGGCGCCCGGGTGGCCGCCGAGCCAGACGTGGTCGTTCTCGTCGACGACTCCGGAGAAGTAGGTGGTGACCAGGTGCCCGCCGGTCTCCGCGTACCGCGTGAGCTCCTTGGCCAGCGTCGCCGGGACCACGTGCAGCACCGGCGCGATCAGGACGTCGTACCGGCCGAGGTCGGCCGTGGTGGTCACGACGTCGGCCCGGACGCCGAGGGCGTGGAGCGCCGCGTACCAGTCCAGCGCCTCCTGGCGGTAGTCGAGCAGGGCGCTGGGGTGCGAGTCCTGCTCGCTGGCCCACCACGAGTCCCAGTCGTAGACGATGCCCACGCGGGCCGGTTCGCGCTCGGAGCCCGCGACCGGTGCCAGCGTCCGCAGGGTCTGCCCCAGGGCCACGACCGAGCGGAAGACCTCGCTGTCGGCACCGGCGTGCGGCACCATCGCGGAGTGGTACTTCTCGGCGCCCGCGGCCGACTGGCGCCACTGGAAGAAGCACACGGCGTCGGCGCCGTGCGCGACGTGCAGCAGCGCGTCGCGGGCCAGGTCGCCGGGGAGCTTGGCCACGTTCACGGGCTGCCAGTTGACCGCGCTGGTGGAGTGCTCCATCAGGAACCAGGGGCGCCCCGCGGCTGTCCCGCTGGTGAGGTTGGCGGAGAAGGACAGTTCGTCGCGGTCCTGCGGGCCCGGGTGGACGTAGTGGTCGTTGGAGACGAAGTCGATCTCGCCCGCCCAGTCCGGGTAGTTCATGCCCTTGGTGTTGCCCATCACCATGAAGTTGGTGGTGACCGGCACACCCGGGGTGATCTCGCGCAGCACGTCCCGCTCCGCGATCAGGTACTCCTTCAGCGCGTCGGAGGAGAAGCGCTTGAAGTCCAGCTGCTGGGTGGGGTTCGGGTGCGAGGCGGCGAGCCGGGGCGGCAGGAGCTGTTCCCAGTCGCTGTAGCGCTGCGACCAGAAGGCCGTGCCCCAGGCGTGGTTGAGGGCGTCGAGCGTGGTGTAGCGGGCGCGCAGCCAGGCGCGGAAGGCACGGGCCGCGTCGTCCGAGTAGTCGTAGACGTTGTGGCAGCCCAGCTCGTTGGAGACGTGCCAGGCCACCAGCGCGGGATGGTCCGCGTACCGCTCGGCCATCGTCCGCACCAGGCGCAGCGCGTGGTCGCGGAAGACGGGCGAGGTGGGCCGCCAGTGCTGCCGCGCCCCCGGCCACACCGTCTCACCGGAGGCGGTCACCGGAAGGATCTCCGGGTGGGCCGTGGTGAGCCAGGGCGGCGGGGACGCGGTGGCGGTGGCCAGGTCGACCCCGATGCCGCCCGCGTGCAGCAGGTCCATGACCTCGTCGAGCCAGGCGAAGTCCCACCGGTCCGGGGCAGGCTGGATGCGGGCCCAGGAGAAGATCCCCACGGAGACCAGGTTGACGCCGGCCTCACGCATCAGCCGTACGTCCTCCTCCCACACCTCGCGAGGCCACTGCTCGGGGTTGTAGTCGGCGCCGTAGGCGAGACGCGGGGTGCGGTCACCGTCCGGCCCGTCCAGCCGGGACAGGAGGGTGGAGATCATCGTGGTCCTTCCGGGGTTTCACAGGGGGCGCGGGGCATGCCTCGCCGGGCCGGCGGTGGACGCCGGCCCGACGGTGCGCGGCTACTCGACGGTGAAGCCCTGCTCCTTGCCGTACTTGACGGAGGCGTCCTGCCAGGACTTCAGGCCGTCGGAGAGCTTGGTGCTGCCGACGTAGGCCTTGCCGACGGTGTCGTTGAAGATCGAGTTGGCGTACTGCTGGAAGGGCAGGTACGACCAGTCGTCGGAGACGTTGGCGGCGGAGTCCGCGAAGATCTCGTTGGCCTTCTGGCCGCCGAAGTACTCGAACTCGGTGTTGCGGAACGCGTCGGTCTGCAGCTCGGCGGTGGTCGCCGGGAAGGCGCCCTCCTTGACCCGGCTCTGCACGCCGGCCCCGGAGTTGGCGTACTCCACGAAGGCGTAGGCGAGTTCCTTGTTCTTGCCCAGGGCGGGCAGGGTCAGCGAGCTGCCGCCGTTCTCCGCGCTCGCCTTGTCGCCCTTGGTCCAGGCGGGCATGGGCGCCGCGCGCCAGTCACCTGAGGCGTTCGGGACGCCGGTGACGAAGTTGGCCGGCATCCAGGCACCGCTGGCCAGGGTGGCGATGGTGCCGTCGCCCAGGCCCTTGTACCAGTCGTCGGTCCAGCCGTTGATCGGCGCGAGGAGCTTCTCGTCGATCAGCTTCTGCCAGGTGTCGGTGTACTTCTTGGCGCCCGCGTCGGAGAAGTCGACGCCGACCTTGGTGCCGTCGACCTTGTAGGGACGCGAACCGGCCTGCCACAGCATGCTGGTGGTGAAGCCCGCGTCGCCGGCGTCGTTGGCGATGTAGACCTTGGGGTCGGCCTTGTGCAGCTTGCGGGCCGCCTCGACGTACTCGTCCCAGGTGGTCGGCACCGTGATCTTGTACTTGTCGAAGATCTTCTTGTTGTAGAACAGCGCCATGGGGCCGGAGTCCATCGGCAGGCCGTAGACCTTGTCGCCCTCGCTCACGGCGTTCCACGGACCGGGCGTGTACTTGTCCTTGAGCTTGTCGGCGCCGAAGGGCGCCAGGTCGCTCAGGCCCTTGGTGAGGGAGTACTGACCCAGTGCGAAGTACTCGACCTGGGCGACGTCGGGGACGCCCTTCTCGGCCGAGATGGCGTTCGACAGGGCGGTGTAGTGCTTGTCGCCCGACCGCTCGCCGACCAGGTTGATCTTGACCTTGGGGTACTTCTTCTGGAAGTCCGCGGCGACCGTCTTCAGCGTGGGTTCCCAGGCCCAGACCGTGACCGAGCCGCCCTTCTTGAGGGCGGCCTGGACGTCGTCGGCGGAGACCGGCTTCGAGCCGGAGCTGTCGTCGTCGGAGCCACCGCAGGCGGTCGCCCCCAGGGCGAGGACGGAGAGGACGGCGAGGCCGCGCATCAGGCGGCTGGTCGTTCTGCGCATGGAGATGCTTCCACTTCTTCGTGGGCGGGACAGGGTGACGGTGGTGGAACCGAGGGGGGTGGGGGCCTGTGGGCGGGTCATTCCTTGACGCTTCCCGCGGCGAGTCCCGACTGCCAGTACCGCTGCAGCAGCAGGAACGCGGCGATCAGGGGCACGATGGTGAGCAGCGAGCCGGTGATCACCAGGTTGAAGATCACGTCACCGCCGATCGTCTCGGCCTGGGAGTTCCAGGCGCTCAGACCCAGGGTCAGGGGATACCAGTCGGGGTCCTTGAGCATGATCAGCGGCAGGAAGTAGTTGTTCCAGGTGGCGACCGTGGTGAACAGCAGCACGGTCACGATGCCCGGGGCGAGCAGCGGCAGGGCGACCCGGAAGAAGGTGCGCGCCTCACCCGCTCCGTCGATGCGCGCCGCCTCCAGCAGCTCGACGGGGATGGCCTCGGTGGCGAACACCCACATCAGATACAGGCCGAAGGGCGAGACCAGCGAGGGGACGATCACCGCCCAGGGGGTGTCGGTGAGTCCCATCTTGCTGAACATCAGGAAGGTCGGCACCGCCAGCGCGGTCCCCGGGACGGCGACGGCGCCGATCACCACGGCGAAGACGGCGCGCTTTCCGGGGAAGGTGAACTTGGCCAGCGCGTAGCCGCCGAGGATCGCCAGGAAGGTGGCCCCGCCGGCCCCGAGCACGACGTACATCAGGGTGTTCAGGAGCCAGCGGCCGAAGATGCCGTCGTTGTACGTGAAGGTGTCGGCGATGTTGTCCCAGAGGGCGAAGTCGTCGGCGAACCACAGTCCGGACGAGTCGGCCAGCCCCTCCTGGGTCTTGGTGGCGCTGATCAGCAGCCACACCAGGGGCACCACGGTGTAGACCAGGACCAGGCCGGTGAGCACGGTCAGCAGGACACTGCGCCTGGGGCGCCCGGCGGGCTGTTCGCGCCGCTTGCGCAGCCGGGGCACACCCTTGGCCGGACCGGCGGCCGGGACGGACACGGCCGGGGAGGCGGTGGTGGGCGAACCACTCGTGCTGCTCGTGCTGCCGGTGCCCGTACTGCTCGTGCTGTTCGTGCCGCTCACGGGGTTCACGCTCCCTTGCGCATGCCGCGAAGCTGCACGACATAGGCGATGACCATGGTGATCAGGCCCATGATGATGGCGACCGCCGCGGAGTAGTTGTGCTGCTGGCCGTTGAAGGACAGCGAGTACGTGTAGAAGTTCGGGGTGTAGTCCGTCGTGATCGCGTTGCGGGCCAGCGGCCGCAGGATGTTCGGCTCGTTGAACAGCTGGAAGCTGCCGATGATCGAGAAGATCGTCGCGATGACGAGGGCGCCCCGGATCGCGGGGAGCTTGATGGCGGTGATGACCCGGATCTGCCCGGCGCCGTCGATCTCCGCGGCCTCGTAGAGCGAGTTCGGGATGACCTTCAGCGCGGAGTAGAAGATCAGCATGTTGTAGCCGACGAACTCCCAGGTCACGATGTTGCCGATGGACGCCAGGACCAGGTCGCTGGAGAGCGGGTCGGGCAGCGTGACCCCGAACGCGTCGTTGATGTCACCGACCAGTCCGTACTTGGTGCCGTACATGAAGCCCCACATCAGGGTGGCGACCACGGCGGGCACGGCGTACGGCAGGAAGATCGTGATGCGGAAGAAGTCCGTGCCGTAGAGACGGCCGCTGTCCAGCGCCAGCGCGATCAGCAGGCCGATGAACAGCATGATCGGCACCTGGACGGCGAGGAAGAGCGAGACCCGGCCGAGCGAGGCCCAGAACTGGTCGTCCTGCAGGGCCTGCTGGTAGTTGTCCACGCCGACGAACTGGGTGCCGCCGATCAGCTGGTCGCGGAACAGGCTGAGATAGATCGAGTACGCGATCGGGGCCAGGAACACGAGGGCGAACACGGCCACGAAAGGACCGATGAAACCCCATCCCGTCCAGGAACGGCGGTCACCCGCGGCCGGGGGCCGGGCCCTGCGCGGCTGCGGCTCGGCAGCCACCGGCGGTTGCAACGTCGTCATGTCGTTCCTCGCTCGTCCCTCTCGCGAAAACCCGGCGCCGCGCGCCGATGACGTCTGCGTAAACGAGGCGACTCGGAAGGACTCGTGGCCTGTTATGTTTACGTAAACATCTGATGGCGGCATGTCTACACTGCCCCGTTGACGGTGGTCAAGAGTCATTTGAGGAAACCGCGGACCGGACGGCGAGGGAGACGGGTGGACACAGCGGACAGCGCCTCGGCGAACAGGCAGCGGGCGGCGGCGCCCGCCAGGAAACGGGCCTCCCGCCGGACACAGAGCGCCTCCATGGCGGACGTCGCCCAGCTGGCGGGCGTCTCCTCACAGACCGTTTCGCGGGTCTCCAACGGTTACGCGGGTGTGAACGAGGAGACCCGGCAGCAGGTGCTGGCCGCCATGCGCGAACTGGGCTACCGGCCCAACAGCGCGGCCCGCGCGCTCAAGCGTGGCGAGTTCCGCACCATAGGCGTGATCACTTTCGGCCTTTCGACCACCGGCAACGTCCGCACACTGGAGGCGATCGCGACCTCGGCGGCGCACGAGGGCTACGCGGTGACGCTGCTGCCCGTCGCCGTGCCCACCCAGGACGAGGTGCGCGGCGCGTTCTCCCGGCTGGGGGAGCTGGCCGTCGACGCCGTCATCGTCATCCTGGAGGTGCACCTCCTCGACGCGGTGACCCTCTCCCTGCCGCCCCACATCAAGGTGGTGGTGGCCGACTCGGACGCCGGCGACCGCTACACCGTGGTCGACACCGACCAGGCCGGCGGCAGCCGCGACGCCGTACGGTATCTGCTCGGCCTCGGCCACGACACGGTCTGGCACCTGTCGGGCCCCGAGGAGTCCTTCGCGGCGCAGCGCCGGGCCGACGCCTGGCGCGCCGAGCTCACCGAGGCGGGCCGCACCGCGCCCCCGCTGGTACGCGGTGACTGGTCGGCCGAGTCCGGCTACCGGGCCGGACTCGAACTGGCCGAGCGGCGGGACTGCACCGCCGTGTTCGTGGCCAACGACCAGATGGCGCTCGGTCTGCTGCGGGCGCTGCACGAGCGGGGCCGGTACGTGCCCGACGACGTCAGCGTCATCGGCTTCGACGACATCCCCGAGGCCGGCTCCTTCCTGCCGCCCCTGACCACCGTCCACCAGGACTTCGCCGAGGTGGGCCGGCGCTGCGTGGAGGGCGTGCTGCGGCAGATGGACCAGGACGCGCCGGAGCACGGCACCACGCTCGTGCCGACCCGGCTCGTGGTGCGGGACAGTACGGCGGCGCCGCGGGCGCGGTAGGTGGTGTGCGGGTGCTCCCGGGGTACCGAACGTGCTGGTGGATGAATTCAGCGGCGTCGGCGGACGTACCTACGGGTGTACCGAGAGGAGAGATTCTTTGATGACACAACCGGCAACCGCAGAGGGACTGTTGGCGTGGGTGCCCGGCCATGGGCTGATCGCGGGGCTCGCGGCCGACACCCAACTGCTGGTCGCGGACTCCTGGCTGGTCAGGGACGGGCGGGTGCGTGGCCTCGACCGGCACCGGGAGCGGTTCCTGCGGGCCTGCGGCGACTGCGGAGGTCCGACTCTCCAACAACTCACGGACTTCTGGCAGGACATGACGGCGGCGCTGCCCCGTACCGGGTTCTGGTTCCCGCGGGTGGAGCTGGTGGCGGGCTCCCTCCAGCTGAGACTCCTGCTGAGGCACGCCCCGCCGCTCACCTCCGAGATACGGGTGTGGGCGGCGGGGCAGCCCGATCCGCGTACCGTGCCGCGCCGCAAGGGGCCCGACCTGGACACCCTGGCGCGGGTCCGGCAGCGGGCGTCCGGGCAGGGTGCGGGGGAGGCGGTGCTGATCTCCCCGTCCGGGGTGGTGCTGGAGGGGGCGGTCTCCAGCGTGCTGTGGTGGGAGGACGACACGTTGTGCCTGCCGCCGCCGCATCTGCCGGTGCTGGCCGGTGTCACCACGGGGCTCGTCCAGGAGCGGGCGTCGCGTGACGGGGTGCGGCTGGCGCATCGGGAGCGGACGCTGGACGAACTGGCGGGGCGGGAGGTGTGGCTGGTGAACGCCTTGCACGGGCTGCGGTCGGTGGTCGGGTGGGAGGGGCGGGCGATGGAGGTGGGGGCGGCTTCTCGGGCGCCGGAATGGCGGGAGTGGCTGGAGGGGCTGTCGGAGCCGCTGCCGGTGGTGGCTTCGGGGGGCTGAGGGTTGTTCGTCGGGTGCGGGTGCGGGTGGGGTGTGGCTGGTCGCGCAGTTCCCCGCGCGCCTAAAGGATTGCGCAGTTCCCCGCGCCCCTGAAAGATCGCGCCGGTCCCCGGTCCCCGCGCCCTGAGGTCAGGGGGCGATGCCTACGTCGGGGATGTGGCTCCAGGACTTTTCCTGGGTGGCTGTCATGGCCGGCCAGCGCAGGCCGCCGGGGCGGGCGTTGACCTTCGACGCGTACGGGCCCGGGTGGAAGTCCGGGTCGTAGAAGCAACCGGTGCCGTACTCGGCGTCGAACGCGGGGCAGGACGCCGCGAGGGACCTGGCCGTCGGCTTCTTGCCGGAGCGCACCCAGGAGTCCAGCGCGGAGATCGAGTTGGCGTACTCGGAGTCGCTCAGTCCGCTGTGTTCGTGCTCCTGGGAGAAGGACTGCACGAGGTTCTGCTCCCGGCCGGCGCCACGGAGGCTGTCCCGGTACGCCGACTCGTGCTCGACGAACGCCGTCGGGTCGTCGATCGCGTGCAGCGTGAGCACCGGAATGTCGACCTTGCCCGTCAGATCGCTGTCGTACGAGAGGTCGCGTACGGCCGTGGGGTCGGCGGAGAACCGCTCGACGCCCGCGTTGAGCGCCTTGTCGTCATGCGAACCGGAGTAACGCACGCCCTGGTTGCTGAACGGATTGCGGCCGCCGAGCCGGTTGTGCACGATGTCGCGGAAGGTGAACGTCGCGAACCGCAGATGCGATTCCAGGGTGCGCTCGGGCACTCCCGTGACCGCGAGGATGTCGTCCAGGTTGCGCTGCTGCACCGCGGTCCGCTCCTGCGGCGACGACTCGAAGCCCGTGCACTCCTGCAGACGCGCGCCCAGCCCGGCGGACGTCATGGTCGAGCCCTCCCGCAGCCCTTCCCACAGCGGGTACTGGACCTCGGTGGGACGAGGGTGGTTCGCGCAGTAGTACTGGTACACCACCCGCAGGTCGACGCGGTAGTCGTAGCCGCGTGAACCACCGCCGAGGACCCCGTTGGTGAGCAGGGCCCCGTCGTACGGGCCGCGCCTGCCCGCGCCGTACGTCTCCACGACCTTCGCGGCGACGTCGCCGCCCCAGGACTGGCCGTGCACATAGGTCCGCTTCGGGGCGCCGAACTCCTCGACGAACAGGCGCCGCAGGTTCTCCGTGTCGGCGGCGGCCATCCGGGTCCCGTAACCGCCGCGACGGTACGACGAGCCGGCCCAGGCGTAGCCCTCGTCCACCATCACCGACCAGCGCTCCAGGTCACCGGTGCTGCGCTCCGGGTCGGACCCGTCGCCGAGGTCCGGGCCTCCGTGCGCGTGCACGACGAGGGAGCTGTTCCAGTTCTTCGGGACGGCGATCGCGTAGTAGGCGCCGTCGGCGGCCCGCCCCGTGTAGCAGGTGGCCTTCCCCGTGAGGTTCGCCGGGCACTCCACGGCTGCCGGTCCGTCCGCGGACGAGGACGCGGACGAGGGCGTGGATGCGGTCCCGGTCCCGGTCGAGGTGGCGGCGGCAGGTCCGGAGAGTGTGCCCAGGAGGAGGCCCGCGAGGCCCGCGGCCACCGCCGTACCGCGGCGCTGGAAGAAACCGGACCTCGTCCGGACCCCTTGACGGACTCCGTCAGGGCTCCCCTTCGTGCTCGGCCTGGTCCTGTCCATGGCGTGTTCTCCCTCTCCTCGTCGGCGCGCCTTTGCGCGACGCGCCGATGCTAAGGAGCGGCCGGGCGAAAACCCATGGCTTGATCATTACGTTCATTGAGTTCGCCCGGCGGCGGTGCCGTGCGCCCGGAGCGGCTGAAGCCGTGCGCACCGCGTCTCGATCTCGCCGGTGACTCGGCGGGGACGATGGTTCTAGGTTGTACTCCGCGTCGTGTTCGGCGTGGGACGTCACGGCCAACAACTGTTGCCCACAAGGAGGTTGCCGGTGACGCAGGACTCGTCCGCCCCCGACGCGGCGGCGTCGGCGAAGATCGACTCGACGGTGCCGCACTCGGCCCGGATCTGGAACTACTGGCTCGGCGGGAAGGACAACTACCCCGTCGACCACGTGGCGGGGGACGCGTTCCGTGAGGTCTTCCCCGGCATCACCGACCTCGCCCGCGACTCGCGGGCCTTTCTCGGCCGCGCCGTGCGCCGGCTGGCCGGTGAGGCCGGAATCCGGCAGTTCCTCGACATCGGCACCGGGCTGCCGACGCTCGACAACACCCATGAGATCGCCCAGGGTGTCGCGCCCGAGTCCCGCATCGTCTATGTGGACAACGACCCCCTGGTCCTGGTCCATGCCCAGGTGCTGCTGACCAGTACCCCCGAAGGGGCGACCGACTACGTCGACGCCGATCTGCACGACCCCCGAGCCGTCCTGCGCGAGGCGTCGAGAACACTGGACCTCACACAACCGGTCGCGCTGACACTGATGCAGGTGAGCGGACACATAGCCGACTACGACGAAGCCCGGCGCATCGTCGACACGCTGATGGCGGCGCTGCCCTCCGGCAGCTACCTCGCGTTCAACGACAGTGTGGACACCAACGAGGCCAATGCCGAAGCCACCCACCTCTACAACGAGAGCGGCGCGGCCCCGTACCATCTGCGCGATCCTCGGCAACTGGCCGGCTTCTTCGAGGGGTTGGAGCTGCTCGACCCCGGTGTCGTTCCCCTCAACGACTGGCGGCCGGACCCCGCGGACGACCGTGCCTCCGGGGATGTCATCGCGCTGTGCGGCGTGGCGCGCAAACCGTGAACGGGACGGCCGCACCCTGAACGCGCGCGCTGTGCACAGCGGTTCGCGGTTCGCAGCTCACCGCACGCGTGCCCGTGGGCGCCCTGCCTGTCGGTCACGGCCACGGCCTCGGCTTCCGTCGTCCGCGATCGCCTCGATCACCTCGGTGAGCGCGGTGAAGCTGTGGCCGCTCACGAACGCGTCGCAGTGGGGGAGGGCGGCGGCCATTCCGCCGGTGCGCGGGAGGTAACCGGGTGCCGCTCTGCGCGGGTTGACCCAGACGATCCGGTGGGCCAGCCGCGCCAGGCGGGACATCTCGCGCCCGACCGCACCGGGGTCCTCCCCCTCCCACCCGTCGGAGAAGACCACCACCACCGCGCCGCGCGCCATGCCCCGGCGGCCGTAACGGTCGATGAACTCCGCCAGCGCGTGGCCGATCCGCGTACCCCCCGACCAGTCGGACGCGATGTCACCCACCCGGCGCAGCGCGGCGTCCACCCCGGACGGCCCGGTGTGCCGCAGCACCGGCGTGAGCCGGGTGAGCCGGGTGGCGAAGACGAACGCCTCGGCCCCGGCCCCGGCCGCGGCTCGGGGGAAGAGCCGCAGGTAGGCGCGTGTGTACGGCTGCATGGAGCGGGAGACGTCGCACAGCAGCACCAGCCGGCGCCGCCGGAGCCGGTCGCGGCTGCGCGCCAGAGTCAGTGGCTCCCCGCCCGTGCGCTGCCCGGTGCGCAGGGTACGGCGCAGATCGATGCGGCGCCCCCGTCGGCCGGTCTCCTGTCGGCGAGCGCGCCGCACCGGGGTCCGGAGCGCCAACAGGTCCAACAGCCTTTCCAGGTCGGCCAGTTCACCGGCGGTGAGGGTGGCGAAGTCCTGGTGTCCGAGCGCCTCGGCCGCACTGCCCGCGCTGGGCAGCGCCTCGGCCCGCCGCTCCCTGCCCGCTCTCCGTGCCCGGTCGCGGTCCGCTGCCGTGCCCGCCGTGCCGCATCTCAGCGGCGCGGACCCCGCGTCCACCGGGGCCCGCCCGGTCACCGGATCCGGCGCGATGCCCGGCCCCGGCGAGGGCCGCCGGCGGTCCCGCCGCACGGAGAGAGCCACCGAACGCGGAACGCCTCCGAAGACCACGTCGAAGACCCGGTCGAACGGAGCGATCTGCGCGCGCCCCGTCACGAAGGCCAGCCGCGCCACCCAGTACAGCGCCGCACGGTCCACGGGCGGCAGCAGCCGCAGCGCGTCGAGGAACCGCACCGACCGCTCCGGCGTCACCGCCACCCCGGCGCGGCGCAGTTCCACCCCCAGCCGGGCCCCGAACTCGGCCCGGTCGAAGAGCGGAACCTCCGCGCCGGTCACGGCTGCCGGCCCGCGACCAGCCAGTCCAGGCCGCGCGCCCGCACCGAATCCTGGTCCTCCCGGTACTTCAGCAGCGCACCGAGGGTGCTCCCGGCGACCCCCGCCTCCAGGACCGCCACGTCGAGCAGCTTCAGCGCGGAGATCCAGTCGATGGTCTCGGCGATGCCCGGCGCCTTCTGCAACTCCACTGCCCGCAGCCGCCGTACGGCTGCCGACACCGCGACCGCCAGCTCGTGCGACGTGCCCGGCACCCGGCGCCGTACGATCTCGACGATCCGCTCGGTCTCCGGATAGTCGATCCAGTGGTACAGGCACCGGCGTTTGAGCGCGTCGTGGAGGTCGCGGGTGCGGTTGGAGGTGAGCAGCACGACGGGCGGCACTTTCGCCCGCACGGTGCCGAGTTCCGGAATGGTGACGGCGGCCTCGGCCAGGACCTCCAGGAGGAACGCCTCGAAGTCGTCGTCGGCGCGGTCGATCTCGTCGATGAGCAGGACGGCGGGCGCGGGGCCGGGATGGCTCAGCGCGGCGAGCACGGGCCGGCGCAGCAGGTACGCCTCGCCGAACAGATCGGCCTCACCGAGCTGTTCGTGCCGTGCCTCGGCGAGCCGGATGCCGAGCAGCTGGCGCGGATAGTTCCACTCGTACAGTGCCTCGGCCGCGTCCAGGCCGTCGTAGCACTGCAGCCGGATCAGCGGGCTGCCCAGGATCGCGGCCACCGACTTGGCCGCCTCGGTCTTGCCGACGCCTGCCTCGCCCTCCAGGAGCAGCGGCTGGGGCAGGCGCAGCGCGAGGAAGAGAGCGGTGACCAGGCCGTCGTCGGCCAGATACCCCAGCGCGTCCAGCGCGGCGCGCAGGCTGCCGACACCCGGCAGGCAGCGCTCGACGTACTCGCTCACGACGCCCCGGCCTCCGGATCCGCCTGCGCCCGCGGCTGGGCCCGCGCGTACCGGGCGGGGTCCTTCTCGTACTCCTCGCGGCAGGCGGTGCGACAGAACCATCGCCGGCCACCACCGCCCGCGTCCGAGTACGGGGTACCGGCCTCCAAGACGGCGACCTCCATCCCGCAGACCGGGTCGGTGGCCGTCACCGGCGCGGTTTCCGTGGAGCGGGAGCGCACCGACCCGATCACCTCCGCCAGGATCGACACCGCGATCTCGCCCGGGGTGCGGGCCCCGATCCACAGGCCCGCCGGGGTGTGGACCCGGGCCCGCTGTTCCTCGTCGAGCCCGAGCCCGGCCAGCACCGCTGCCCCGCGCCGCGGACTGGCGACCAGACCGATGTACGGCACACCGGCCCGGAGCGCCGACAGCAGGACCGGTTCCTCGTCGCGGCCGTGCGAGGCGATCACCACCGCCCCGGCGCCGTCCGGGGACTCGGCGCCGGACGCCTCGGTGATCCCGTACCCGAGCACCGGTCCGAAGGCGAGGACGGCGCGGGCGACGGGGGACTCGCCGAACACCAGCACACGCGGTACGGGCCGCAGCGGCTCCAGGAAGATCTCCAGCTCCCCGCCGGACAGGCAGGGGTTGGAGACGCTGACCGCGCCGTCCTCGACGACCGGCTCCCCGGTGCCGTCCGCCGTCTCCGTGGGCGAGATGCGCAGCAGCAGGGACTCGCCGCTGCGCAGGGTCCGCAGCGCCTGGACCCGCACGGTGGCCTCCGCGCAGACGCCACCGACGAAGCCCTCGATCCTGCCGTCCGCGAGGACCAGCGCGGTGTCGCCCGGCCGCGCGCCGGCCGGACGGCGGGCGCGCACCACTGTCGCCTTCACGAACGGCACACGGTGGCCCGTCAGTTCGGCCATGCGCGCCTCCAGCACTCCGGGCGGCGCCGGTGCGACGGGACCGACAGGACTGGTGGGACTCATTGCGGTGCCTCCACCTCGCCGCCCTGCAGCGCCTGCCACACCCGGCTCGGGGTCAGCGGCATGTCGGCGTGGCGTACGCCGATGGCGTCCAGGACCGCGTTGACGACGGCGGGCGGCGAACCGACGGTCGCGGACTCGCCGACGCCCTTCGCCCCGATCGGATGGTGCGGTGACGGGGTGACGGTGTGGTCCAGCTCCCAGGCCGGGACCTCCAGCGCGGTCGGCAGCAGATAGTCCATGAACGACCCGGACAGACAGTTGCCGTCCTCGTCGAAGCCGATGATCTCCATCAGCGCCATCCCGACGCCGTCGGCGAGACCCCCGTGCACCTGCCCCTCGATGATCATCGGGTTGATACGGGTCCCGCAGTCGTCCACCGCGACGAACCGCCGTACCTTCACCGAGCCCGTGCCGGGATCGACGTCCACCACACAGACGTACGCGCCGAACGGGTAGGTCATCTCGGGCGGGTTGTAGACGGTCGTCGCCTCCAGATGGCCCTCCACCCCGTCCGGCAGTTCCAGCGAACCGTGCGCCGCGAGCGCGATCTCCTGGATCGTCCTCGTCATCGCCGGGTCGCCCTTGACCGACCAACGGCCCTTCGTCCACTCGAGATCGTCCGGCGCGACCTCCAGCATGGCGCCCGCGACGATCCGCGCCTTGTCCCGCACCTTGCGCGCCACCACGGCCGCCGCGGCCCCCGACACCGGTGTGGAGCGGCTGCCGTACGTGCCGAGCCCGAACGGGGTCCGGTCGGTGTCGCCGTGCACGACGTCGATGTCCTCGGGCGGGATGCCCAGTTCCTCCGCGACGATCTGCGCGAACGTCGTCTCGTGGCCCTGCCCCTGGGTCTGCACGCTCAGCCGGACGACCGCCTTGCCGGTCGGATGGACGCGCAGTTCGCAGCCGTCCGCCATGCCGAGCCCCAGGATGTCCATGTGCTTGCGCGGCCCCGCCCCGACCGTCTCCGTGAAGAACGAGAGCCCGATGCCCATGAGTTCACCCCGGGCGCGCTTCTCGCTCTGCTCCTTGCGCAGCTCCTCGTACCCCGCGATGTCCATGGCCTTGCGCAGACAGGCGGGGTAGTCGCCGGAGTCGTACGTCCAGCCGGTCTTGTTCTCGTAGGGGAACTGCTCCGGACGCAGCAGGTTGCGCATCCGCAACTCGGCCGGGTCCGCGCCGAGTTCGTCGGCCAGACAGTCCACCAGGCGCTCGATGAGATAGACCGCCTCGGTGACCCGGAAGGAGCAGGCGTACGCGACTCCGCCGGGAGCCTTGTTGGTGTAGACACCCGTGACCCGGCAGTGCGCGGCCTCGATGTCGTACGAGCCGGTGAAGATGTGGAAGAAGCCCGCGGGGTACTTGGTGGGCTGCGCCGTGGAGTTGAAGGCGCCGTGGTCGGCGAGGACCTTGACCCGGACGCCCAGGATCCGCCCGTCCCGGGTCGCCGCGATCTCACCGGCCATGTGGTAGTCACGGGCGAAGGACGTGCTCATCAGGTTCTCGGAGCGGTCCTCCATCCACTTCACGGGCCGCCCGGTGACGATCGACCCGACGATCGCGCACACGTACCCCGGATAGATGCCGACCTTGTTGCCGAACCCGCCGCCGATGTCGGGGGACACCACCCGGATCTTGTGCTCGGGAAGGCCGGCCACCATCGCGTACAGCGTGCGGTGGGCGTGCGGCGCCTGAGTGGTGGAGTACAGGGTGAGTTTGCCGTCGACCGGGTCCATGGCGGCGACCGCCCCGCAGGTCTCCAGCGGGGCGGGGTGGACCCTCGGATAGAGCATGGTCTGCTCGACGACCACGTCGGCCCGCGCGAACACCTCGTCGGTGGCCGCGCGGTCACCCGCCTCCCAGTCGAAGAGGTGGTTGTCCGTGCGCCCTTCCAGGTCGTCGCGGATGACGGGCGCCTCGGGGTCCAGCGCGTGCCGGGCGTTGACCACCGGGTCGAGCGGCTCGTAGTCGACGTCGATCAGCTCGATCGCGTCGCGTGCCGCGTAGTGGTCCTCGGCGACGACGAACGCGACCTCCTGGCCCTGGAAGCGGACCTTGTCGGTGGCGAGCACGGCCTGGGTGTCCATCGACAGCGTCGGCATCCAGTCGAGCCCCAGTCCCGCCAGCGTCGCGCCGGTGATCACCGCCCGGACCTTGGGGTGTGCCTCGGCGGCCGAGGCGTCGACGGAGAGGATGCGGGCGTGTGCGAACGGGCTGCGCAGGACCGCCCCGTGCAGCATGCCGGGCAGGTGGATGTCGTCCACGTAGCGGCCCTTGCCGCGGACGAAGCGGGGGTCCTCCTTGCGCTTCATCCGGCCGAAGCCGATGGGCCGCTCGGGCTCCCGCCCCTGTTCCTGGTCCCGGGGCGTCACCGGGGGTTCGTCGACGGCGGTCATGTCTGGCTCCCCGTGGCCTCGGGGGCGGCACCGGCCTGTTCCCCGGCCGCCCACCGGATGGACCTGACGATGTTCAGATAGCCGGTGCACCGGCACAGCTGTCCCGAGATGGCCTCGCGGATCTCCTGCTCGGAGGGATCCGGATTGCGGTCCAGGAGCGCCCGGCCGGTCAGCATCATGCCCGGGGTGCAGAACCCGCACTGGAGACCGTGCCGTTCGATGAACCCCTGCTGCACGGGGTCGAGCCGTTCACCGTGCGCTAGATCCTCGACCGTACGGATCTCATGACCGGCCGCCATCACCGCCAGCACCGTGCAGCTCTTCACCGGCTCGCCGTCCATCAGCACCACGCAGGTGCCGCAGTTGCTGGTGTCGCAGCCCCAGTGGGTGCCCGTCAGCTCCAGGTCGTCGCGGAGGAAACGCACGAGCAGATGACGGGGTTCGACCTCCCGGGTCCGGTCCTCACCGTTGACGCTGACAGTGATCCGCATACGCCTCACGCCTCCCTCGCCGTGCCGGTCCCGGCGGCTCGCCCGGCCTGTGCGGCTCGTGCGACGGACCGTCGCAGGGCCCGCCTGGTCAGTTCGCCGGCCAGATGCCGCTTGTACTCGGCGCTGCCCCGGCCGTCGGTGACCGGCGAACAGCTCGCGGCGGCCAGCCGGCCCGCCTCCTCGTACAGCGACTCGGACGGTTCGGCGCCGTTCAGCAGGGTCTGGACCGCGTCCAGGTTCAGCGCGCCGGCACCCACCGCGGCCAGCCCCACGCCCGCGTCGGCGATCCGCCCCGCGCGCAGGGTCAGGGCGACCCCCGCGGCGGCCACCGCCCAGTCCCCGGACTTGCGCTCGACCTTCTCGTACGCGCTGCCCGCCCCCGGCCGGACCGGGATCCGAACCTCGACCAGCATCTCGCCGACGCCCACCGCGGTCTCGTAAGGGCCCTGGTGGAAGTCGGCCATGGGAACGACCCGTTCACCGGCCTCCCCGCGGATCACGGCGCGGGCGTGCAGCGCCCCGCACACCGCGGACAGGTCCTCCGACGGGTCCGCCTGGCAGAGCGAGCCGCCGATGGTGCCCCGGTTGCGCACCGGCGGGTCGGCGATCACCTTCTCCGCGTCGTGGACGATGGGGAAGTACCGGCCGACCGGCGCCGACTCCAGCAGGGCGCGGTGCCGGGTGAGCGCGCCGACGCGCAGTTCGTCGCCGACCTGCTCGATGTGGTCGAGTTCGTGCAGGTCGTTGATGTCGACGAGCAGTTCGGGCCCGGCCAGGCGCAGCTTCATCATCGGCAGCAGGCTGTGGCCGCCGGCCACCACCCGCGCCTCCTCGCCGTAGCGCCGCAGCAACTCCAGCGCCTCGTCCACGCTCTGCGCGCGCCGGTAGTCGAACGAAGCGGGTACCTGCACGGCACGCTCCCTCCCGGACCGAGCCCGCCGAACGGGAGCCGTCCGCCGATCGAGGGCCGGGCCGGTGTCCGGCCCTTCGGGGGAACCATCGCGCGGGCGTATGCGCCGGTCAACGGCGACTCAAGCGAATGCTTAAGACACCTCGTACCGGAAAGGGTCCCTCCGGTCGAACAGCCCTTGTAATGGCGGGCATGACGCTGACCCAGCTGCGCGCTTTCGTCACGGTGGCCCGCCTCGGTTCCGTGAAGGACGCCGCGCGGTCGCTCGGTGTCACCGAGGCGGCGGTCTCCGGAGCGGTCGCCGCGCTCCGCCGCGAACTCGGCGACGTGCTCTTCATCCGGGCCGCCGGCGGGATCAGCCTCACCCCGGGCGGCAGCCGGCTGGCCGCGGGCGCCGCCGAGATCGTCGGACTCGCCGAGGAGACCAGGCACCGCGTCCGGCAGGCGAACTCCGGCACCGCCCATCTGCGGGTGGCGTCCACCGAGGCCGGCGTCGAACAGGTGCTGCCCGCGCTGCTCACGGCCTTCGGACGCCGGCAGCCCGACCTGGACGTCGAGACCCTCGCCGTGCCGGTCGCGGTCTTCGGCGACCTGCTCCGCGACCGGCGTGCCGACGTCACGATCGGTCCGGCGCCGCGTCCGGTACCGGCCGTGGAGTCGATACCGTTCCTGCGCTTCCAGCTGGCCGTCGTCGCCGCCCCGGACCACCCGCTGACCCACCGGCAACGGCTGGCCCCCGCCCAACTGGCCCACGGACCCTGGCTGCTGGGCCCGGCCGGCCTCGACCCGGACACCCTGTCAGGCGCCTTCCTCTCGCACATCGGAGTCGAGGCCACCGGCGCCAAGGCCTTCCCCAGCGTCACGGCCTCGCTCAACGCGGTGGCCGCGGGGGCCGGCCTGTCGGTGACCTTCCTGCACGTGGTGCGCGACGACCTGCGGCGCGGGGCGCTGGTCCGGCTCGACGTCGTCGGCGCCCGGCTCGGCGGCATGCTGTACGCGAGCGCGCTCACCGGTGACCGACGGTCGACGACGTCCGCCGCGCTGTGCCGGTTCGTGACGACTCCGGCCGCCACCCAGGCGGTCCTGACCCGGTCCGACGGGGTTCCCATGAACGAGTTCCGCCCGCCCGTCCACGTCACGATCTGGAGCTGACGCGGGCTGACGGGCGCTGACGCGGGCCGACGAGGGCGGACGGCGTGGCGTCTTAAGCAAAGCCTGAAGAGCGCATTGACGCCCCGGTGGGCCGCGCCCATCGTGTGTCCGTCATGGACTTCACCCACGAGTTCCGAGTGAACCTGCCGCCCGACGGGGCCTGGGACCTGCTGACCGACGTGGAGCGGAT
This sequence comes from Streptomyces sp. CWNU-52B, assembly GCF_047444975.1. NCBI lineage: Bacteria > Bacillati > Actinomycetota > Actinomycetes > Kitasatosporales > Streptomycetaceae > Streptomyces > Streptomyces sp. CWNU-52B. The sequence goes on from NZ_JBLFJV010000056.1 coordinate 58,950, forward strand.
CGCTCCCTGTATGCCGGGCGCCCAGCTCACCGGCGTGGACGGCGACGCGTACAACGGCGTCGTGAAGGTCAAGGTCGGCCCCATGACCGTCCAGTACAAGGGTGTCGTCTCCTTCGTGGAGAAGGACCAGGCGGGGCGTACGGCGGTGCTGCACGCCCGCGGCCGTGACACCCGTGGCCAGGGCAACGCCGACGCCCGGGTGACCGCCCGGCTCGTCCCGGACACGGCGGGCGAGGGCGGGGGAGAGGCCGAGGGAACACGGGTGACCGTGGACACGCGTCTCACCGTCACGGGCAGGATCGCGCAGTTCGGCAAAGGGATGATCGAGGAGATCAGCGGGCGGCTGCTGGCCCAGTTCGTCGACAACCTGGAGGTACGACTCGCGACGGAACGTGCCCACGAGCCACTGACTCCGGCGCCGCCCGCGCCGGCCGCCGCCGAAGCCGCGCAGGAGCCTGCCTCAGCGACTCCGGTGACTCCGGTGACTCCGGCGAGTCCCGGGGCCGCAGCCGCACAGCCCCTGGACCTGATGGGCGTCGCCCGCGGTGCCGTCCTCAAGCGAGCACTGCCGGTCCTGGTCGTCGTGGCCGTGCTCGTCGTCGTCCTGGTCGTCCTTGTCGTCCAGCTCACCCGGTAGCCGCGCGGGGCACGCGGATTTCGCACTCACGCCCGCGTATCGACAGGATGGGGGCATGAACGACATCCGCACCCCCCGCCTGCTGCTGCGCCGCTGGCAGGAGGACGACCTCCTGCCCCTGTCCGAGATCCACGCCGACCCGACGGTGATGCAGTGGATCGGCGACGGCAGCCCGCGCTCCCTGGAGGAGACCGCCGAGGACATCGAGGCGTGGGAGGAGGAGTGGGACGAGGAGGGCTTCGGCCTCTTCGCCGTGGAACTCCTCGGCTCCGGGGAGCTCGCCGGCGCCGTGGGCCTGTACGTCGCCGACTCCCCGCCCCAGCTCGCGGGCCGGATCGCGATCAGCTGGCGGCTCGGCCGGGTCTACTGGGGTCAGGGGTACGCGTCGGAGGCCGCCCACGCCGCGCTCGAATTCGCGCTCCAGGACCGCGGCATCGACCGGGTCGTCGCCGCGCCCCGGCCGGGCGACAGCGCGTCCGCGAACGTGCTGGACAAGCTCGGCATGCAGGAGGAGGGCTCCGCACAGGACCCGGTCCACGGACACGAACTGCGGCTGTACTCGATCGACCTGACGGAGTTCGAGGGCTGACCGCCGGGCGGCGACGGTACGGCCGTCAGCCGCCGGGGCCGGCGCAGATGTCCTCGGGCGGCCGGAACGAGGGCGCGTCGGCCGACTCCTCGGCCACCTGGACCCGTACGGTCTCCAGCTGGCGGAGCAGCGAGGCGAGGTGCTCGGGCGCGGGATCGCGGAAGAACTCCAGGACCGCCCGGTGGAAGGCGTCCCGCAGCTCGGGCGGCATCACGTCCGACGCGTCGAAGCACAGGGTGCGGGCCGTCGAGTTGAGCAGGGCGTCGATCTCCTGCTCGACGGCGTCCGTGGGCTCGGTGGGCGGCAGCCCCGTCGTGCTCGGGAACAGCGGACGCACCCCGGGGTCCGCCTCGGCCCGCCACCGCTGGCGTCCGGCCGGGCTCGACAGCCGCTCCACCAGTTCCTGGGCCGCCGGGTCGTCGCTGAAGACGGCGGCCATGTCACCGGCCACCTCGAACGCGCCCCGGTACTCGGACCGCCCGTCCAGGAACCGGGCCGACGGCTCCACCCGGATGTCGTCGCCCGCGTACACGTACCGGATGAAGGCGCTCTGGTGCTCGTGCGTGCAGGAGAAGCCGGGGGAGTCCAGCAGGCCGCGCGGTCCGGCCGGCCCGGAGACACCCTCGTACGACGTGGTCAGGGACCGCTCCACGGACGCCCCGGAGCGGCCGGCGAGCAGCCGTGCCCAGGTCGTCCAGGCCCGTACGACGTCCGGGTCGCGCCAGCTGAGCCGGCTCGTCGCCCACTGCGTGTAGCGGGCCGGACCCGCCTGGTGGAGCAGGATGTCCTCGATCCAGTCGGTGCCGGGCCAGCCCGAGGTGGCCTGCGAGGCGAGCCCCACGCACCAGGTCGGATCGTCACCCGACGCACCCTCCTTGCTCCACACCAGGCTCTTCAGGTCGACCTTCAGCGGCACCCAGTAGGTACGGCGCCGTCCGTCGACCAGCAGGGTCGGCGCCCAGGGCGGATACGCGCGTTCGGCGGTCGGCTCGGCGAGCGGCTTCAGCTGGTCGCGGCGGGCGTACTCGGTGAGTTCGCCGATGCTGTTGAGGACCGCCACGTCCGGCGGGGTGCCCGCCTCCAGCTGTGAGACGAGGGTCTCGCGCAGTGAGCGGGTGCCCTCGTAGGTGTACGTCCTGCCGGTGCCGTCGTCGAGCCGCTGGAGCGCTGCTTCGAAGGCCTTGCCCTCCGCACCGGTCCACGGGCCGAGGACGACCAGGGGGTCGGGCTCGGCGGACGTGCAGCCGGGGACCAGCGCGAGCAGGCACGCGGCGACCACGACACGCACGGCCCGTACGGCACCCAGGCCGCGCGGGACACGGTTCGTGCGGCAGGTCATGAGACGGCTCCCGGCCGGGTGACCACGAGGTACTCGCGGCGGTACGTGTGCAGGGCGCCCCCGACGAGCCCGGCGACGAGCAGGCCCGCGGGCAGGACGAAGGGCGCGACCCCGTCCAGGAAGGGGAGCCGCCCGTCGGAGAGCGTGCCGTCGATGCGGGACTCCAGGACGCCGATCGCGTACGGGTCGGGGCCGTCGAAGGGGCGTTCCTCGGCGATCGTCTCCGTCTGGGGCGAGGTCCGCCCGGCGAGCGAGTCGGCCAGGGGCGCCGACCGCGCCTGGGCATGCTGGGCGAGCAGCGCGTCGGCCGTCAGGAGCGGTACGGCGAGCAGCGGCAGGGCGGCCACGGCCAGCGGCACGCTGAGCCGGATCCGGAAGCGCCGGCGCAGGAACACGGCCGTCCGCCAGAGACCGGCGGCGAGCAGCACGAGGGCGACCCCGCAGACCACCGCGGCGGTGAGCACACCCCCGCCCCAGGCGGCCCGCTCCGCGAGCCGTTCGCGCAACTGCCGCTCCAGACCCGCGACCCGGTCCACGATCGAGGTCGCGCCGGAGCCGGTGGCCGCCGGGCACGGCGGGTAGCGGTCCTGGCGGTCCGCGGCGGCGACCGGCTCCGAGCAGAGCATGCTGCGCGCGTAGGTCAGCTCGGCGTCCCGCAGCACGGCGTCGCTCGCGTGGCCCTGCGCCCGGCCGATCCACCCCGTGTAGTCGACGACCAGCGCGGACACCACGCGCAGCTCCTGTTCCTCGGCCACGGTGAGCGCTCCGCTGCGGGTGACCTGGTTCAGGCTCTGGGTCGCCCGCGCCACCCGCGTGCGGTACCGCTCGCTGAGACCGCCGAGTTCCGCCGCCCCCGCCTCGGCGAGGTTCCGCTCGGCCTCGCCCTGCGCGATGAACAGCGACGCCTTGGCGTGCGCGAGTCCGACCAGCGCGGGCGCGACACGCTCTCGCAGATACTCCGAGTCGTCACGCACCTGCGCGTACGCCCAGCCGAGCGTGCCGAACGCCACCACGGCGAGCAGGGGCAGCGCGAGGAGCCGCTCCCGCAGGTACGCGCGATTGCGGCGGCCCGAGACCGACGGCCAGGCGTAACGCCGGAGCCGCCGGGCGAGTTCGGCGACGACGGCCGCCGCTCCCCTGGCGCCGCGGCGCAGGCGTGCCGCCCTGGCCGAGGGCGCCGGGGTGCCGCCGGCCGGCCGCCCGCGCCGCGACGGGCCGGTCACTCGCGGGCCCTCCGGGCGTCTTGGCCCTGCGCCGGTGCATGGGCGACCGTCCGCAGCCAGGTCGCCACTCTCTTTCCGAGCCAGGGGCTGTCCCGGTGGTGGCGGAAGGCGAGCGGACGGACCGCGTAGGCACGGTCCAGCAGGGTCTCGGCGACGGCTCCGTCCTGGGGCGCGGCGGAACGGGCGGCCTGGTGCGCGAGGGTGAGATAGAGCCGGGAGAGCTCTCTGCGCAGACCGGGTTCGTCGGACGGCAGCCCCAGCCGGCTGTCGGCGCCCGCGGCGAGCCCGGCCAGCGCCGCCGCGTCGATCGCTCCCCGGGCGAGAGCGCCCCGTACCGCCTCCCAGACCTCCGCCGTCATACGGACCCTGGCCTGCTCGTCCGTCAGTCCGTGCGCGTGGAAGAGCCGCGCCAGCCGCTCCAGTACCTCGCGGAGCCGCTCGGCCGGCTCGGCGGGGCGGTCGGTGGCGCGTACGTGTTCGACCCCGACCCGTACGGCGGCGGTGCGTGCGGCGGTCCGGTGCCGGGAGTGCTGCGGCACCGCGTCCAGGGCCCGCACGGCGTCGTCCCAGGCCCGCTCCCCGCCCAGCGCGAGCCGGGCCCGCGCGGCGCCGAACGCCGCGCTGCCGAGCGACGGGTTGCGCAGCCGCACCGCCTCGTAGAAGGTCAGCGCCTCCTGCCAGCGGCCGAGGCGTTCGGCGCAGTAGCCGAGTGCCAGCTTCGGCGCGTACTCACCCGGTATCGCCGCGAACACCCGGTCGAAGTGACTCCGCGCGGCCTCGACCCGGTCCCGTCCGAGCGCGAGCAGTCCGCGGTGCCAGCCGAGCCGCCAGTCGTGGGGGGCGCGCTCGGCGCCGATCAGGGTCTCGGCGGCCCGCAGTTCGCGTTCGGCGGCCTCCGCCCGACTCCCGTTCCCGCCGCCGTTGCCGGTGCTGCGCAACCGCAGGCGGCAGCGCAGCAGATGGACCTCCGGCGAGTCCCGCCAGTCCCCGGTGTGCTGGAGCAGCGCCTCGGGAGCGGCGTCGGCCAGCCGGCTCAGCTCGGCGTGATGGAGGTCGCAGGGGTCGGGCCGCGGGACGGGCAGCCGGTGGGCCACCTCCGAGGGCGACGGCGGGGCGTACGGGGCGGGGGCGTCCGGGGCCGCCCACCGGGTGAGGGGCGGCGCCGAACCGAGGGCCGCGTCGAGCGCGTACGGGGACTGGAAGAAGAGCGGGGACGGCTCGAAGGTCTCGGCCCCGGTCCGCAGCGACCGCAACTCCCGGAAGACGCCCCGCAGCTGCTCCTCCATCTCCCGTGCGGTGGCGAACCGCTCGGCCCGTTCGCTCCGGGTGGCGCGGTGCAGTACCCGGGCGAGCGACACCAGCCCCAGTCCACGGGGAGCGGGCGCCGTCATCGGGTGGTGGGCCCCGGGAGCCGGAAGGGCTCCGGCGCCGTCGGGCGGCTCCGGCCGGCCGGACAGGTCCAGGCGGCCCAGCTCCGCCAGGTCGTCGGGGGAGCGTCCGAGTCCGCTCAGCCGCCGCAGCGTCTCACCGAGGCTGAACAGGTCGTCCTGGCCGGTGGATTCGCCGTCCGGGCCGACGGTCGGGGCCCGGAACCCCTCGGTGGTGTGACCGGGCGTCCCGGCCGAGCGGACACTGCCCACATCGATGATCTTCGTGGAGGTGCCGTCGTGCATCACGTTGTCCGGTTTGAGGTCGCCGTAGACCTTGCCGGGCCGGTCGGCGTGCAGATGCCCGAGCGCGGCCAGGATCCGCACCCCGTAGGCGAGTACGAACTCGTGGAAGCGTCCGCCGCCGAACTCGTCCGGGTTCACCTGGACCCGGGCCCGTACCTCTTCAAGGGTGAGCCCGTCCACGTACTGCAGGACGAGGAAGTCGCCGACCTCGGGATGGTGCCCGTAGTTGAAGACGCGGATGATGTCGCCGTGGCTGAGGTCGACCAGCGCGCGCCGCTCCCGGGCCAGCGCGCCCGCCGAGGCCGCCGCCTGCTGAGGGTGGAGGATCTTGATGGCGACCTCGCGGTCGTCGACCTTGGTGTCGAGCGCGAGGTACACCTCGCCCATTCCGCCGTAGCCCAGCGGCCGGATCAGCCGGTACTGCCCCGCGAGCAGTTGTCCGGACGGCAGCGGCAGCCCGTCCGGATCGCCGCGGTGGGACGCCGAACGCTCCAGCAGGGTGATCGACGGCAGCAGGACCGGGTCCGGGCTCTCCTCGGGCAGCTCCACGTGTGCGGCCCGCAGGATCGGCGACGCGACGACGAGCGGGCCGAACGACGCGCTGGACTCCCGTGGTTCACCGGTCGCCCTGCCGCCCGCTGCCCCCTCCATGCGACCTCAGAATAGACGCGAAGGCCCGAAATGGCCCCGTGCCGAAGGGGAGATGCTGTGTTCGACGACGACGACGTCGACCGACTCGACCGCCGCAGCGCGAGGGCGTACTGCGGGTCGCCGCCGGGCGGTGGGAAGTCGGTGCCGGTCACGCCGGTCGGACCAGTCGCTCCTCGGGGATCACGGCCACTCCGAGGATCTCGATCAGCGCCTCGGGCTGCCACAGGGCGGTGCAGCCGATGCCGGCCATCGCCGGGTAGACGGGACCGGCCAGCTCGCGCCACACCGTGCCGATCTCCTTGCCGTGCGCCTGGTAGTCGGGGATGTCGGTGAGATACAGCGTCACGCTGACCAGGTCCCGCGGCTCGCCGCCCACCGCGCGCAGCGTCGTCAGGACGTTGCCGAACGCCTGGCGGAACTGCTCGACGATACCCCCCGGCACGATCTTCATGTCGGCGTCGAGAGCGGTCTGTCCGCCGAGGTGGAGGGTGTTTCCCGCGAGCGTTCCGTGCGAGTAGCCGCGGGGCGTCGGCAGCGCTCCCGGGTTCACGGCGAGGGGAGTCACAGGGCCTCCGGGGTTCGGTGAGGGCGGTCCGGCTGGACGGGGTGTCTCCGGCATGCTGTATTGACAATAAATGACGGTCGTGAAAAAAACGAGATACAGCAACGACGGTGCCACCGAACCACCCGCTCCCGAAGCCGCTCGACCGGAACGGAGCCAGCCGCCATGGAGCCCGACCTCAGCAAGTACCGCATCGAGGGCGACGCCTCGATGTACCGGCTGCCCAGCGGGATCGTCGCTCCCGTGGTGACACGCTCCGGATCGGAGAGCGCGAACACCGCCGACTCCGGCGGGGCCGTCCGGATCTCCGGCGTCAGCATCCAGCACACACCCGCCACGAAGCTCTGGTTCGGCAAGGTCAGCAACGAACCCGGCTACCGCTCGGTCACCCACCACCACGGCGAGGCCGAGACGGGCGGATACGTCCTGTCGGGGCGGGCGCGCATCTACTTCGGCGAGAAGTTCGAGGACTACGTCGACATGGCGGAGGGCGACTGGGTCTTCGTCCCGCCGTTCATGCCGCACATCGAGTGCAACCTCTCCCGCACCGCGCCGCTGACCTGGATGACCACCCGCACACCGGAGAACATCGTCGTCAACCTCGCCGACGTCCCCGACGCCGACCTGCGCGACTGGCTCGACCGATGACCCCGGGGCCCGGCCGGGCACCGGGCGGGACATCGCCGACCTCCGCGTTCTTCACCGAGGCCGTCACCCTGACCCCCGTCCCGCCGGTCCACCTCGACCTCGCCTTCACCGCCGTCACCCAGCCCTGCCCGTGGCCCAAGGCGTACGGCGGCGACCTGGTCGCCGCGGCGGCGGCGTCGGCGATGCGCTCGGTGACCGACGCCAAGACGCTGCACTCGATGCACAGTTACTTCCTGCGCCCCGCCGACATCGGCGCCGAGGTGCGCTACGAGGTGGAGGTGCTGCGCGACGGCCGCGGCTACAGCACCCGGCAGGTCCGCGGCTACCAGAACGGCAAGCCGCTCTACGTCTGCCTGGCCAACTTCGCCGCGGGGGAGCCCGGCGGGACCTTCCACGCCGAGTTCGCCGAGGTCGTCCCCGACCCGGAGGACCTCCCCGGCTCGGCGGCGTACCTCCAAGAGCGCAGCGGCGGCTCGATGACAGAGGAGTCGAAGGCCTACTGGTCCGCGGGGCGCAGCTTCGACATGCGGCATGTGCCAGGTCCGGTCTACCTCACCGTCGAGGGCAAACGGCTGCCCCAGCAGGCGGTCTGGGTGAGGCCGTTCGACGCGCTGCGCGCCGTCGGGGGGCTGACCGACACCCAGCGGGACCTGGCGGCACTGGCGTACGTCTGCGACTACACGATCCTCGAACCCGTCCTGCGCGTCCTGGGCCTGGCCTGGGCCGACCCCGGGCTCGTCACCGCCAGCCTCGACCACGCCATGTGGTTCCACCGCCCGGGGCCGGTCGGCGACTGGCTCCTCTACGTCCAGGAAGCGGTCGCCGCCGACGCGGGCCGCGGACTGGCCACCGGCCGTTTCTTCACCCGCGACCACTGTCACCTGGCCACCGTCGTCCAGGAGGGAATGATCCGCCCCGCCTGATCCGCCGCCCGGTACCGCCCGACACCGGCGGGCTCCCGGAAGGACTCCTCCGTTGACTCCTCAGCCCTCTTCCCAGCCCCCGCCCTCGCCTCCGTCCCGGCCCTCGCCCTCGGCGCACCGGGACACCTTCACCCGTGACCACCTGCCGCCCGCGCACCTGTGGCCGACGATCGAGTTCACCACGCCGGACCTGCGGCACCCCGAGCGGCTCAACGCCGCCACCGAACTCGTCGACCGCCCCGCGTCGAGGTTCGGGGCCGACCGCCCGGCGCTGCGCACACCGGCCGGGGAGACCTGGACCTACGGGGAACTGAGGAAGCGGGTCGGCCAGGTGGCCCAGGTACTGACCGAGGACCTCCACCTGGTCCCGGGGCAGCGGGTCCTGCTGCGGTCGCCCAACACGCCCTGGACAGTGGCGTGTTGGCTCGGCGTGCTCAAGGCCGGGGGAGTGGTCGTCACCGTCATGGCCGCGCTGCGCACCCGAGAGATCGCCCAGATCGCCGAGCGTACGCTGCCCGCCCTCGCCCTCGTCGACCACCGGTACGCCGAGGACGTCCGCGCCGTACGGGACACCGTGCTGCCGTCACTGAAGGTCGTCGAGTTCGGCGGCACCGGGCCGGGCGACCTCGTGGCCCGCGCCACCGCGAAGTCCGGCGAGTTCACCGCCGTGGACACCGCCGCCGACGACGTCGCCCTCCTCGCGCCGACGTCCGGCAGCACCGGCACCCCGAAGATCACCATCCACGTCCACCGGGACGTCCTGTCCATCGACGACACCTTCGGCCGCCGGGTGCTGTGCCTGCGCCCGGACGACGTGGTCGCCTGCAGCGCCCCCTTCGCCTTCACCTTCGGCCTCGGCATGCTCGTCGTCTTCCCGCTGCGAGCCGGTGCCTGCGCGCTGCTGACCGAGACCGTGACCCCGCTGGGCATGGCGGAACTCGTCGAGCGCCAGGGCGTCACCGTGCTCGCGACGGCGCCCACGGCGTACAAGGCCATCCTGCGCGAAGGACGGGAACAGCAGCTCGCCGGGCTGCGCGTCGGTGTCTCGGCGGGCGAACACATACCCCTCGGCGTCTGGGAGCAGTTGCGCGACAGGATCGGACTGCGGGTCGTCGACGGCATCGGCGCCACCGAACTGCTGCACATCTTCATCTCCGCGGCCGGTGACGACATACGGCCCGGCGCCACCGGCAAACCGGTCCCGGGCTTCCGCGCCACCATCCTGGGCCCCGACGGCGGCGAACTGGGCCCCGGCGAGCCGGGCAGGCTGGGGGTCATCGGCCCGGTCGGCTGCCGCTACCTCGACGACGAGCGCCAGAAGGACTACGTCGTGAACGGCTGGAACGTCACCGGTGACGTCTTCCACCGCGACGAGGACGGCTACTTCCACTACCACGCCCGCGGCGACAACATGATCGTCTCCTCGGGCTACAACATCGGCGGACCCGAGGTCGAGGCGGCCGTCGACACCCACCCCGACGTCCTGGAGTGCGCCGTCGTCGGCCGCGGTGACAGCGAACGCGGCGAGGTCGTCTGCGCCTTCGTCGTCCTGCGGGACGGCGTGACCGGTGACGCCGCCAAGGCCAAGGAGATCCAGGACCACGTCAAAGGCGTCATCGCGCCCTACAAGTACCCGCGCGACGTGCGGTTCCGCGCCTCGCTGCCACGCAACGCCAGCGGCAAGCTCCAGCGCTTCGCACTGCGCGCGGCCGTCGAGGAGGAGCGGACCACGACGGCCGCCGCCGTCGAGGACGACCAGGCCGCCGCGTCCGCCGGCGAGCACTGAGAGGAACCCCGTGAAGATCGCGATCGTCGGCGGTGGCCCCGGCGGCCTCTACTTCGCCGCGCTCATGAAACAGCTCGACACGGCCCACGAGATCACCGTGTGGGAACGCGACGCCCCCGACGAGACCTTCGGCTTCGGCGTGGTGTTCTCCGACGAGACGCTCGGCGGCATCGAGAACGCCGACCGGGAGTTCGCCGAGGCCATGGCGCGCCGCTTCGCCCGCTGGACCGACATCGACATCCACTACCGCGGCCGGACCCACACCGTGGGCGGCCAGGGCTTCGCCGCGATGAGCCGCAGGGAACTGCTCCGGCTGCTGCAGCGCCGCTGCCACGACCTCGGGGTGCGCGTCCGCTTCACCGAGTCCGCCCCCGACACCGGGCTCCTGCGGGCCTCGTACGACCTGGTGGTGGGGGCGGACGGCGTCAACTCGCGGGTCAGGGAGGCCTACGCGGACGTCTTCCGCCCCACCCTGGACCGACGGCGCAACAAATACATGTGGCTGGGCACGGACCGCGTCTTCGAGGCGTTCCAGTTCTTCGTCAGGCAGACGCGGTGGGGGACCATGCAGGTGCACGGCTACCCCTACTCCGAGACCGGCTCCACCTTCATCGTCGAGATGCACGAGGACGTCTGGCGCCGGGCCGGATTCGACGTCACCGAGGGGGCCGACCTCCCGCCGGGTGCCTCCGACGAACAGGCCGTCGAGCGGGTCCGCGGGCTCTTCGCCGAGGAACTGGCCGGGCACCGGGTGTTCGCGAACAACTCGAAGTGGCTCGCCTTCACCACCGTACGCAACGAACGCTGGCACCACGGCAACCTCGTCCTCGTCGGCGACGCCGCCCACACCGCGCACTTCTCGATCGGCTCGGGCACCAAACTGGCGATGGAGGACTCCCTCGCCCTCGCCGCGTGCCTGCACGAACACCCGGACACCGAGGGCGCGTTGAAGGCGTACGAGGCGGAGAGACGCCCGGTCGTCGAGTCCACGCAGCGGGCCGCCCAGGCCTCCCTGGAGTGGTTCGAGAACATCGGCATGTACGCCCACCAGGAGCCGACGCAGTTCTGCTTCAACCTGCTCACCCGGTCCCGCCGCATCACCTACGACAACCTCCGCACCCGTGACGGGGAGTTCGCCGACCGGGTCGACGCGGCCTTCGCCGCCTCGCAGGGACTGCCCGGGACGGTCCCGGCGATGTTCCAGCCGTTCCGGCTGGGGGAGTTGGAGCTGAAGAACCGGGTGATCGTGTCCCCGATGGACATGTACTCGGCCGTCGACGGCGTACCCGGCGACTTCCACCTCGTCCACCTCGGCTCGAAGGCGATGGGCGGCGCAGGGCTGGTCATGACGGAGATGGTCTGCGTCTCACCCGAGGGCCGCATCACACCCGGCTGCACGGGCCTGTGGACCGACGAGCAGCGCGACGCATGGGCGCGGGTGGTGTCCTTCGTGCATGACCGCAGCACCGCCCGGATCGGCCTCCAGCTCGGCCACTCCGGCCGCAAGGGCTCCACCCGGCTCATGTGGGAGGGCATGGACGAGCCGCTGCCGTACGACAACTGGCAGACCGTCGGCCCGTCGCCGCTGCCCTACGGCCCCGGCTCGGCCGTGCCCCGCGAGCTGGACCGTGCCGGGATGGACGAGGTGGTCGCCGACTTCGTGGCCGCCGCCCGCCGTGGCGCCGAGGCGGGCTTCGACCTGCTCGAACTCCACTGCGCACACGGCTACTTGCTGTCCTCGTTCCTCTCGCCTGTGGCGAACCACCGCACCGACGAGTACGGCGGTTCGCTGCCGGGCCGGCTCCGCTTCCCCCTGGAGGTCTTCGACGCCGTCCGTGCGGTCTGGCCGGCCGGGCGGCCGATGATCGTGCGGGTCTCCGCGACGGACTGGGTCCCGGACGGCACCACCGAGCACGACGCCGTGGAGATCGCCCGTGCCTTCATCGCCCACGGCGCGGGCGCGATCGACGTCTCCTCGGGCCAGGTCACCCAGGACGAGCGCCCGGCGTACGGCCGCTCGTACCAGACGCCGTTCGCGGACCGGATCCGCCACGAGGTCGCCGCGGCCACCGGCACGGCCGTCATCGCGGTCGGGGCCATCGCGTCCTACGACGACGTGAACTCGATCCTGCTGGCGGGCCGCGCCGACCTGTGCGCCCTCGGCCGTACCCATCTCTACGATCCGCACTGGACGCTGCACGCGGCGGCCGAGCAGGAGTACCGGGACGCGTCGGCCCAGTGGCCGCTCCCGTACCGGGCCGGTGCCCGCAAGCCGCCGAGCGCCCGCACCGACGCCGTCCGCCCGCGGCTGTCCCTGCTGCGGTCCGAGGACCCCGGCCAGACCGTCCACCTGCGCTGGATCCCGCCCAGGGAACCGGCCACCGTCCCCTGACCGGCAGCCGCCATCCGGGCCTGGGGGTCCGGCCTACGTGGACGCCTGGTCGTTGTCCTTCAGCGCGCCCCAGCCGTGCCACCGGTCGATCTCGACCCAGGCGCTGACCCGGGCCCGTACCCGGTCCGGATAGGGCTTGCCGGTGTAGTGCCGGGAGATGCGGTCGATGTCGGCCAGGCCCTCGTCGTCGTGCAGCTCGAAGGCGCTGCCCAGGAGGGTGACATGGGTGTACCAGTCGCCCTCGGCGAGGACGGTGAGGGTCACCCGCGGGTCGCGCCGCAGATGCTTCAGCCGCACCCGGCCCTCGTCCATGCTGAGCAGCACCCGGCCGTCCTCCCACAGATACCAGGTGGGCGTGGACACGGGCGCGCCGTCCGAGCGCACCGTGGCGATGACGGCCGCGTTGGGGCGGCTCAGCAGTTCGACGGCCTCGGGCGGAAGCGGCGGCTTGGACATGGGAACTCCTCGATGTCGGCGGGCGTCCGGAACGCGACGACGCGGACGACGTCCTGCGTCCGGGGCGGACCGCGGCCGCCGGGTCCCGCGAGTGCATCCTCGCAACCCGCGTCCGCGGGCGCCACTCGGCCACCCTGCCTTCTTCGACGGTCTTGAGCTTCTCGAACCGGGCCTCGTCTCCCGCACGCGGTGGCACCCCGACGCCGGACCCCTGCCCCCTGACCGCGACGTGTCGAGTCCCCCGAACCGTCAGCACCGCCGTTCTGCCCGTCGAGCACGCCGTGCGACCGCGACGATTGTGGTCCGCCCCTGCGTGCAGTGGCGTCCTTGATCACTTTGAACGATTCAAAATGCTGGGAAACGCTGTCGGCAACTTTCCCCCGTGCGCGCACTCTTGACGCCTGTGAGGTACACACTTACCGTCTCCCGCGGACGACATAAAACGATTCAAGTTTCCGAAGAGCCGCCACCCCTGCGTTTCGCCGAAACCCCGGTCCGTCGCCGCCGCGCGCCGCTCCCGCGTGCGGGGTGGCGCGTGCGTCCGGAGGCACTCTTCCCTGCCCGGAAGGAGCACCGCGCCTTGCCCGCACCGCGTGACCTGCCCCGCCCGTCCCGCCGTCAGATCCTGGTCGCCGCGTCCGTGACGGCAGCCGCCGCCTCGCTGGCCCCGCACGCGGCCGCCGCCGCGACGGCCGCGCCGCGGTCCGCCCTCACCCCCTTCCGGATGGCCGACGTCCGGCTGCTGGAGAGCCCCTTCCTCGCCAACATGCGGCGCACCTGCGCGTACCTGCTCTTCGTCGACGCCGACAGGCTGCTGCACACCTTCCGGCTGAACGTGGGACTGCCCTCCTCGGCCGAACCCTGCGGCGGCTGGGAGGCGCCGGGCATCCAGCTGCGCGGCCACACCACCGGACATCTGCTCAGCGCGCTGGCCCAGGCGTACGCCAACACCGGCGACGACGCCTACGCGGCCAAGGCCCGTACCCTCGTCGCCGCACTGGCCGAGTGCCAGCGGGCGGCCCCGGCGGCCGGCTACCACGCCGGGTACCTGTCCGCGTTCCCCGAGTCCGTCTTCGACCAGCTGGAGGCGGGCGGCAAACCGTGGGCCCCGTACTACACCCTCCACAAGATCATGGCGGGGCTGCTCGACCAGTACGAACTCGGCGGTGACGAGCAGGCGCTGGCCGTGCTCCTGGCCATGGCGGCCTGGGTGGACGCCCGCACCGCGCCGCTCTCCGCCGAGCGGATGCAGACGCTGCTGAAGGTGGAGTTCGGCGGCATGAACGACGTACTCGCCCGCCTCCACCTGGTGACCGGTGACCCGGCGCATCTGCGGACCGCCCGGCGCTTCGACCACGAGGAGCTGTACGCGCCGCTGGCGGCGGGCCGGGACGAACTCGCGGGCCGCCACGCGAACACCGAGATCGCCAAAGTGGTGGGAGCGGTACCGAGTTACGAGGCCACGGGCGAGCGGCGCTACCTCGACATCGCCGACCACTTCTGGACGACGGTCGTACGGGACCATTCGTACGCCATCGGCGGCAACTCCAACCAGGAGCTGTTCGGCCCGCCGGGCGAGATCGTCAGCCGGCTCTCCGAGGTGACCTGCGAGAACTGCAACAGCTACAACATGCTCAAGCTCGGCCGGCACCTCTTCCTGCACCGCCCGTCCCGCGCCGCGTACATGGACCACTACGAGTGGACGCTCTACAACCAGATGCTCGGCGAGCAGGATCCCGACTCCGGGCACGGGTTCGTCACGTACTACACCGGGCTGTGGGCCGGTGCGGAGCGGCAGCCCAAGGGCGGCCTCGGTTCGGCGCCCGGCAGTTACAGCGGGGACTACGACAACTTCTCCTGCGACCACGGCTCCGGTCTGGAGACGCACACCAAGTTCGCCGACAGCATCTACTTCCGCACCCGCGAGACCAGCGGCCCCTCGCTGTACGTCAACTTGTTCATCCCCTCCGAACTGCGGTGGCGCGAGACTGGTGTGACCCTCCGTCAGGAGACCGGCCACCCCACGACCGACCGCACCCGCCTCACCGTCACCGCGGGAGACGCCCGGTTCACCCTGCGGCTGCGGGTCCCCGCCTGGGTGGCCGACACCGGCGGACGGGCCCGGCTCAAGGTCAACGGCCGGCACCTGCCGGTCCGGCCGGAGCCAGGCACGTACGCCGCCGTGGAACGGCACTGGCGCGCCGGGGACACCGTGGAACTCGTGCTGCCCCGACGGCCCGTCTGGCAGGCCGCGCCCGACAACCCGCAGGTGAGGTCGCTGTCGTACGGGCCGCTCGTCCTCGCGGGGGCGTACGGCGACACCCCGCTCGCCACCCTCCCCTCGATCCGGCCGGACACCCTGCGCCCGGTGCCCGGCACAGCCACGCAGTTCACCGCGCTCGCCGACGGACGCCGGGTGTCACTGCGGCCGTTCCACGAGGTGCACCACCAGCGGTACAACGTCTACTGGGCCGTGCCTCCGCGCCAGGCCCGCGAACGCGACGTCGCCCGCTACCCCTTCGACGAGGGGAGCGGCACCTCGGCGGCCGACCGCACCCGCACCTTCGCCGACGCCACGCTCGTGGGAGGCGCCACCTGGTCCGCCGGGACCGACGGAGTGCGGTCCGTGGCCCTGGACGGACAGGGCGGACATGTCGTTCTCCCGGCCGGACTGCCCGGCGGACTCGACGAGTTGACCGTCAGCGTCCGGGTCCGCGTGGACGCCCTGGCCGCGTCCGCCCGCGTCTTCGACCTGGGATTCCACAAGGACACCTATCTGTTCCTCGCGGCGACCACGGGTGCCGGGCGCGCCCGCGCCGCCCTGAAGATCGCCGGTATGGAGTCCGAGGACTTCGTCGACGCCACCGGCCCGCTCCCCGTGGGCCGATGGGTCCATGTGGCGCTCACGCTCGGCGGCGGCACCGGCGTCCTCCACCTCGACGGCGTCGAGGCGGGCCGCAACACCGCCATGGTGGCGAGCCCGCTCCTGCTCGGCGCGAGCACCCGCAACTACCTGGGCCGCTCGCAGAACACCACGCACCCGTATCTGCGCGGCGCCGTCCGTGACTTCCGTCTGCACAACCGGGCCCTGAGCGCGTCCGAGGTGGCGCGCCTGGCGGCCGGCTGACCAGCCGCCTCCGGTGCTCCACCGGGCACCGGCTCCCACCACACACACGCACCACACCGTTCCGTCCGGCGGGCACCCGGTGCCCGCCGTCCACGCAGGAGTTCAACCATGTCTCACGACGACCTGTCCAGACGACGTTTCGTGGCCGCGGCCGGTGCCGCGGGCACCGTGCTCGCGGTCGGACTGCCCGCTCCCGCCCACGCCGCGGGAGAAGCGGCCCCCGGCGCGAGCGGCACGGCCACGAGCGCCGGGCCCACGTTCTCGGCGAAGCACTTCGCCGACCCCAGACGCGACAGCAGACCGACCGTCTACTGGTACTGGAACGGGCCCGTCACCCCCGAACTCGTGGACCGGCAGATGGCCGACCTGCGGGACAAGGGCATGTACGAGGTCGTCCTCTTCCCCTTCGACAACGCCGAGATGCAGCCGGTGTTCTTCACCGAGGAATGGTTCGACATCGTCGGACACGTGCTGCGCACCGCCGAACGCACCGGCATGCGGGTGTGGCTGTTCAACGACGACCACTTCCCCAGCGGCCGCGCGGGCGAGTACGTCGTCAAGGGCGGCACGGTCGGCTCCCGCACCTACGCGCCACGGCCCGACCTGCGCCTCAAGGCGCTGTGGCGCTCGACCACCGTCGTGACGGGCCCCGCCACCGTCGACCTGCGCCGCACCAGCGGGGTGGGCGTGGAAGCGGGACACCTGGTCGCCGACGCGGCCCTGCTCGACGGAGCCGCCGTGCTGCGTGAGGGCGACGCGTGGACGGACTACACCGTCACCGGCAGCGCCAAGGCCGAACACACCGCCGCCGGCCTTGTCGTCAGGGCCTCCGCCGACGGCCTCGACGGCTACGCGGTCACCTTCGACCAGACCGGAGTCGTCACCGTCCAGCGCCTGGCACGCGGAGCGGACCCCGTCGCCCTGCTGACCAGCACCCGTACCGACGGCTTCAACAAGACCAAGTTCCACACGGTGGCCGTCACCGTCCACGGGACCACGCTGTCCGTCACCCTCGACGGCAAGGACAAGGGCACCGTCGACGACGACCACCGGACGTCCGGCGGGGCGGGCGTCCGGGCGGTGGCCGACCAGCGCTCCCTGTGGGACAGCCTCACGGTCACCGGAGCCGACGGCACCTCGCTGTACACCACGGACTTCGACGACTCGGCCGCCGCCGGGGACTTCCCCGAGCGCGCCGGCCTCGGCGGGGACGCCACGGCCGTCGCCGCCGCCGTGCGCCCGGCGGGCAGCACCGACGCCACCGAAGTCGTCGACATCACCGGCGAGTTGAGCGGCGCGCACAACTGGCACGCGCCGGCCGGGCGTTGGCAGATCGACCTGTTCGGCGGCGCCCCGCTCGTCGACGACACCCAGGGCTACAGCCGCAGTTACGTCGACCTCCTCGACGACGAGCCCGTGGAACTGTTCCTCGACATCGTCCCCGGCGAGTACCACCGCCGCTTCCGCCGCTACTTCGGCACGGTGATACCCGGCTTCTGGGACGACGAGCCGTTCTTCGCCTCGGCCGAGGCGCACTTCAAGCGCCTGCCCTGGTCGCCCACGCTCGACAAGGCCCTGCGCGCGGTGGGCGTCGTACCCGGTCTCGCCTACGCCGCCGCCTTCGACGACCTGGGCCGCGACGGCCGGATCGCCCGGGGCCGCTACTGGCAGGCCGTGTCCAACCGCTTCGCCCGCTACTTCCAGAAGCAGGCCCACTGGTACGAGCAGCGCGACGTCGCCCTGATCACCAACCCGCTCTACGACGAGACGTCCCCGGCCAAGCGCATCCCCTCCACCGGCGACCTCCACAAGGTCAACCAGTGGGCGCACGTGCCGGGCGGCGACATCATCACCGCCGAGTACGTGGCCGGTGAGCCCACCATGATCCCCCGTAACCCGGTGTCCGTGGCGCACCAGATGGGCCGGGAGCGGGCCCTGCTGGAGATGTTCGGCAACATGGGCTGGCAGGTCACGCCCGGGTTCGTGCACACCACCGTCGGCGCGCAGGCCGCCCGGGGCGTCAACCTGACGGTCCTGCACGCCCTGTGGACCGACGAGGTCCGCGTCTACTTCCCGCCGCCGTTCGGCCCGCGCGCCCCCTGGTGGTGGGCGATGCGGCCGCTCGCCGAGTGGATCGGCCGGGTCATGGAGGCCGGACGCGGCACGTCGGGCGCCCGCACCGCCCTGCTGCAGCCGCAGCGCGCCGCCGAACAGTGGACCGGCACCGACCGGCAGGGCGAGGTCGACGGCGCGCTCTCCGACGCCGCCTACGCGCTGGAGCGTGCCCAGGTCGACTTCGACCTCGTCCACGAGGGCGCCCTCACCGGCGACCCCGATCTGCTCAGCCAGGCCAAGGTGCGCGGCGGCCGGCTGGCCGTGGGCGCGGCCCGCTACGACCTGGTGGTGGTGCCCGTGACGCCCACCCTGGACGTGGCCTCCGTGCGCACCCTCGCGGAGTTCGCGCGGGCCGGCGGCACCGTCGTGGCCGTCGGGGACCTCGCCGCCGAGGAGGCGGACCACAAGGACCGCTCCCTGGCACGGGCCCTGACGGACCTCTTCGGCGAGCGGGTGCCGGGACGCCGAGCCGTCGGCCGCGGGCACGCCGTGCGCGTCGCCGACCCGACCGGACTGCGCGCCGCCACCCACGAGGCCGGGGTGGCCGCCGCCGTGCTGGAGACCCCGCAGGACGCCGTACGCGTGCTGCGGGTCCACCGGGGCGAGGACACCGCCTTCCTCGTCAACAACGAGGGCGGCACACACGTCGAGACCTCCATGACCCTCCCGGCCACCGGCGTGCCGGAACTCTGGGACCCCGCGACGGGCGACACCGGCACCGCCCCCGTGCACCGGAGCGGCAAGAGCGGCGTCCAGCTGCCCCTGGACCTGGAGCCGTACCAGACCCGGATCGTCGTCGTACGCCACGACGCGCGACCCGTCCCGCACCTCACGGACTCACCGCTGCCCGTCCTCGCGGTCGAGCGGCACGGCAAGGGACTGCGCGCGACGGTGGAGGCCTCGGCCCCCGGCAGCCACCGGTTCACCGGCACCGACGGCACCCACACCTACCGCGGTACGGCCCGCACCGACGACCCGCTCGCACCGGTCACCGTGGACGGCGACTGGACCCTCACCCTGGACCGCGACGGCGCCACACCGGTCAGCGGACCCCTCGGCAGCTGGACCACGACCGACCCCCTCTTCTCCGGCAGCGGCACCTACACCACCGAGGTAGACGTCGAGCGCGCCGTCCTCGACGGGCACCGGGTACTGCTCGACCTCGGTGACGTCCGTGACGTGGCGGCCGTCACCGTCAACGGCACCGAACTCCCGCCGCTGCTGTGGGCGCCCTGGGTCGTCGACATCACCCGCCAGGTCAGGGCCGGCCGCAACTCCCTCGCCGTGCGCGTGGCCAACACGCTCTCCAACGAGCGGAACAAGCCGCTGCCGTCCGGACTGCTCGGACCGGTGACCCTGCGCCTGCGACGGCACCTCACCGTCGACCTCACCCGCGACTGATCCACCCCGCACGCACTCCATGGAGCACACATGCCCAGACCCCGACCGCGCGGCGGACACCGGCGGCCCCTGCCCGTCCTCCTCGCCGGACTGACCGCGTTCGCGACCGTGCTGGCCGGCGCCGTCACCGCCGACGCCACCAGCGCCGCGGCCACCGCCACCATCACCCCGGAGCGGCCGCGCACCCAGCACCTGACCCAGGCCCTGGGCATCGACGACACCACCCCCGGCCTCAGCTGGTCGACCGGCTCCCGGGCCCCGAACACCCGCCAGAGCGCCTACCGCCTCCAGGCCGCCAGTTCCCCGGAGCTGCTGCGGCGCGGCCGGCCCGACCTGTGGGACTCGGGCAAGGTGCGCTCGGCGCTGCCGGAGACCACGTACGCAGGCAAGGAACTCGGCTCCCGCACCCGGGTGTACTGGCGGGTCATGCTCTGGTCGTCGCACGGGCCGCGTGACTCCGGCTGGAGCGACACCGCCGTCTTCGAGACCGGCCTGACCCGGCGGTCCGACTGGAACACGGGCAGGACCGCCGACTGGATCACGCACCCCGACTGGCGGCTGAGCGAGCGCACCGCCGAGCCCGTCGTCGTCAAGGTCCCGCGCACCACGTCCCGTTACGTACGCCTGGACGTCACGAAACTGGGCCTGCCCCTGGAGGAGTCCTTCCCCGACCGCACCTGGCGCGTCCAGCTCGGCGAGATCGACCTCCGGGACTCCGCCACCGCCACCACCGGACTCGCCCAGGGCGCCGCGGTGACGGCCTCGGAGACCAACACCCTGCGCAAGACCTGGGAACCCGCCCTGGCCGTCGACGGCCTGCCCAACAGCGCCCTGCAGACCGCCGCCGGATACGCGAGCGCCGCGCACACCGGCGCCGATGTCGCCGACGCACCCGTGGTCCTCACTCTCGACCTCAAGACGGCGAAGACCTTCGACGAAGTGGCGCTCCACCCGCGCGCCGACGTCCTCACCGCCGACGGCCGTGTCCCCGACTTCCCGGTGGACTACGCCCTTTCGAGCGGTGACAGCGCCACAGGACCGTTCAGCACGCTCGCCCGCGTCGACGGACAGAAGCCGCCGAAGCCCTATCTCCCGGCCGGACTGCCCCTGCTCACCGACGACTTCAAGCTTCCCGAGAAGGTGCGCAGCGCCCGCCTGTACATCGGCGGACTCGGCATCTACGACGCCACCGTCAACGGCGAACCGGTCGGCGACGCCGTCCTGGAACCCGCCAACACCGACTACGCGGAACGCGTCCAGTACGCCACCTACGACGTCACCGACCGGCTGAGGCGCGGTGCCAACACCCTCGGCGTCGCCCTCGGCAACGGCATGTCCAACGTGGTCAGCACCGCCGACCGTTACCGCAAGCTGTACGGCAACCTGAGCGACCCCAAGCTGATCGCCCGCCTGGAGGTGACCCTGGCCGACGGCAGCACCCGTACCGTCACCAGCGGCGACGACTGGCGCACCACGCTCGGCCCCACCACCTCCTCCAACTGGTACGGCGGCGAGGACTACGACGCCCGCCGCGAGATCGCCCACTGGGACGAGCCGAGCGGCGACCGCCGAGGGTGGGACAGGGCGGTCGCGGTGGCCGGCCCCGGCACCGCACAGGACCCGGCCGAACTCAGCGCCCGCGAGACCGAACCCATCAAGGTCGTCGAGACCATCGAGGGCAAGGAGGTCGAAGGAGCCGAGCACAGCCGCGTCTTCGACCTGGGCCGCAACATCGCCGGCTGGCCGGAGATCACCGTCGGCGCGCCCGCCGGCACGGCCGTCCGCGTCTACCCCGCCGAATCCCTCAAGGACGGCCACGCGTTCCAGTCCATCAGCAACGTGGGCGGCCCCCTCTGGGACAGCTACACCACCCGCGGCGCCCGCAGTGAGACCTGGCACCCCAGCTTCAGCTACCACGGCTTCCGCTACCTGGAACTCAGAGGCGTGCCCGACGGCGCGACCGTGACCGTACGCGGCAAGGTGCTGCGCACCGACAACACCTCGGCGGGCGACTTCAGCAGCTCGGACCCGCTCGTCGACGACATCCACTCGCTGATCCGGCGGGCCGTCGAGGGCAACATGATGAGCGTCCTCACCGACTGCCCCAGCCGGGAGAAACTGGGCTGGCTGGAGCAGAACCAGCTGGTGTTCCCGGCGCTCGCGGGCAACTACGACATGCGCTCCTACCTCCGCAAGATCGTCCGCGACATGGCCGACGCGCAGACCTCGGAGGGGCTGATCCCCAGCACCGTGCCCGAGTACACCAACCTGCCCGGCGCCTACCGCAACGACGCCAACTGGGGCGGCGCGTTCGTCCTCGTCCCCTGGCAGCTCTACACGGCCTACGGGGACCGGGACACGATGGCCGCGTACTACCCGCGGATGCGGCAGTACGCCGACTTCCTGGAGACGCAGGTCTCCGGCGGCATCCTCGACTACGGCCTGGGCGACTGGTTCACACCGGACCGCACCTTCCCGCGGGCGGTCGCCGGCACCTACGGCTACTGGCGCGTCCTCGACGCCCTCAGCCGGACCGCCGGTGTCCTCGGCGACCAGGACGCGGCCGACACCTACCGGGCGAAGGCCGACGCCAGTGCCGCGGCCCTCACCACGAAGTACTACGACCCCGCGACCGGCACCTTCGGCGGCGGAGGCCAGGGAGCCGAGGCCCTCGCCCTCGACATGGGCGCGTACCCGGCGGGTGAGAAGGACCGTCTGCTCGGCCACTTCACCACGGCCGTCGCGGACGCCGGGTACCACCTGACGCTCGGAGAGATCTCCCTGCCGGCCGCCTTCCGTGTCCTGTCCACCGCGGGCCGCGACGACATCGTCCACACGATCGCCACGCGGACGACCAGCCCGAGCTACGGATACCAGGTGCTCGCGGGCAACACCACGCTCGGCGAGTCCTGGGACGGCGGACCCGGCCAGTCGCAGAACCACTTCATGCTCGGCGCCATCGACTCCTGGTTCACCACCCGGGTCGCGGGCATCGGCCAGACCGCCGACTCCGTCGGCTACGCCGAACTGCTCATCGACCCCGCCGTCGAGGGCGACATGACCTCGGCGTCCGGCTCCTACCGCACTCCGTACGGAGTCGCACGGACCGAGTGGAAGCGGGACGGCGGGCGGTTCCGCCTCACCGTGGACGTGCCGGCGGGCAGCACGGCGGAGGTGCACGTCCCCCTGTTCGGCGGGCAGGACGACACGACTGCCCACGCGCCGGCCGGGGCACGCCCGGTGCGCACCGGGGAGGACGAGGCGGTGTACGAGGTCGGCTCGGGCCGCTGGACCTTCCGCTCGACCGCGTCGTAGCCGCCGGGCACGGCCCGGAGTCACCACGAGGAACGCGCACCCCGACCGTCGGGGTGCGCGTTCCTCGTGCTCGGGCCGCCGTCCCGGGGCGCCGCCCCGGTCAGGCCGCGGGCGCCGGGTACGTCGGGTACTCGACGCCCGTCACGTGCTGGACGACGCGGACGACCTGGCAGGAGTAGCCGAACTCGTTGTCGTACCAGAGGTAGAGGATCGCGTTGTCGCCGTCGACCTTGGTGGCGCCGGCGTCGACGATGGAGGCGTGACGCGAGCCCATGAAGTCGCTGGAGACGGCGTCCGGGGCGGTGGTGAAGTCGATCTGCCGCTTCAGCGGCGAGGTCAGCGACACGTCGCGCAGGTAGCCGAGGACCTCCTCGCGCGTGGTCTCGCGGCCCAGCCGCAGGCTGAGGATCGCGATCGACACGTCCGGCACCGGCACCCGGATCGAGCTGCCGGTGATCGGCGCGTCGAGGTCGGGCAGCGCCTTCGCCACGGCGGACGCCGCGCCCGTCTCGGTGATCACCATGTTGAGCGGCGCCGAACGACCACGGCGGTCGGCCTTGTGGTAGTTGTCCAGCAGGTTCTGGTCGTTGGTGAACGAGTGGACGGTCTCCACGTGCCCGCGCAGGACGCCGTACTCGTCGGCCATCGCCTTGAGCGGCGGGACGATCGCGTTCGTGGTGCAGGACGCGCAGGACAGGATCTGCTCGTCCGGCTTGATCGTGTCGTGGTTGACGCCGTGCACGATGTTGGGGACGTCGCCCTTGCCCGGAGCGGTCAGGACGACCTTGTCGATACCGGGGCGCAGATGCTGCGACAGCCCCTCACGGTCGCGCCACATGCCGGTGTTGTCGATGAGGACGGCGTCCTTGATGCCGTACGCCGTGTAGTCGACCTCCGACGGGTCGCTCGCGTAGATCACCTTGATCGCGTTGCCGTTGGCGATGATCGTGCTGTTCGCCTCGTCCACGGTGATCGTGCCCTGGAACTGGCCGTGGATGGAGTCGCGGCGCAGCAGCGAGGCGCGCTTGACGAGGTCCTCGGCGGGCCGGCCGCCGCTCCGGCGGACGACGACGGCACGCAGCCGCAGACCGTTCCCGGAGCCGGCCTTCTCGATGAGCAGCCGGGCGACCAGGCGGCCGATCCGGCCGAAGCCGTACAGGACGACATCGCGTCCCGCACGGCTCTCGATCTTGTCGGCGCCGGTGGCGCCGGCCACGGCCTCGGCGGTGAAGTCCTCGACGGTCAGGCCGCGTTCGTCGCTGCGGTGCGTGGCGGCGAGCATGCCGATGTCGATTTGCGAGGGGCCGAGGTCGAGGGTGGTCAGGGCCCGCAGGTAGGGCAGTGTCTCGGTGACCGAGAGTTCCTCACCGGCGATCTGCCGGGCGAACCGGTGGGTCTTGAGGATGCTGACCACCGACTTGTTCACCAGGGAGCGGCTGTGCAGGAGGACGGTGACGTCCCGCTCGCGGTGCAGCTTCCCGATGACCGGGATCATCGACTCCGCGATCTCCTCGCGGTTCTTCCAATTGGTGAACGAGTCGTCATTGACAGTCACAGGTTTATCTTTCGAGCTAGGCGGTGCTCATATGGTAATCCGTCCTTGATCTCGTCCTTCAGGGGGTCCGGCAGAGGTCCGGCAGGAGGTCGCCGCGCGGTGGCCAGGGGTGTGCCCGAGCATGCCTGTGGCCCGCCGGGGAGGGCGGGCCACAGGCATCGGGGCGGCTTTCGTTCGGCCTCGGGTCGGCCTCAGGCCGACCTTCGGACGGGTGCGGTTACGGGAAGCTGGTGATCTTGGAGGGGATGGTGTCCGAGCCCGAGGTCGCCGCGCCCGTGTCGTTCACGACGTGGGCGTACTGCCCCTTGCCGCCGAGGGAGATGACCTGGACGCTGTGCAGCTTGACGCCCGACTTGACCGGCACCTGGAACCCGTGGTGCTGGACGATCGACGAGTCGGCCGTGAAGTTGCAGTAACTGCCCAGTCCCCACGCCTCATGGGTGTCGACGCTGTCGGCGACCTTGTATCCGGCGTACCCGACGATGCCGTCATGGGTGATGGCTTCGGCGTTCGGCACGTCGTAGGCCTTCTCGTTCTGGAAGAAGATCGTCCGACCGTGTTCGCCGCTCCAGAGCACGTCGTACTTGTTGAAGTGCTCGACGAACAGGCCCGTGGCGAGGACGTCGTCGCCGTTGACCTCGAGGCCGTAGTCGGCGCGGTTGGTCTCCCAGCCGACGCCTTCGCCGTGGTCGGCGCGCCAGATCCAGGTGTGGTCGATGATGGTGTCGTCGCTGTTGACGACCATCGAGTGGGTCGCCAGGCCCGGTCCGGCCCCGCCGATCCGGACGAACACGTCCTGCACGGTGGTCGGATCGGCGGCGTGGTCGGCGGAGGAGCCGGGCTCCCCGACCTGGAGCAGGGTGTCGGACCTGGTGGAACCGGCGTCGATCAGGAAGCCCGCCAGCTTGACGCCGTCCACGTCACCCACGTGCATGGCGTCCACGCCGTTGTCCGGGACGATCGTGGCCAGGCCGAGACCGAGGACGACGGTGTCGGCCCGGTTCACCTCGATGGTTTGGTCGAGGTGGTAGACCCCGGGCGTGAACAGGAGGTTGAGGCCCTGCTCCACCGCCGCGTTGATGGTCTCGGCGCTCGCGCCGGGCTTGACGACGTAGAACTGGTCCAGCGGGAGCGAGGAGCCCCCGGCGTTGGCGGGCCAGGACACCCCGCGGGCGTCGGTGCGCTTGCCGGGCACGAACACCTTGTACTCGTCGCCGTCCAGGTAGAGGAACGGCTTCTCCCGGGAGACCGGCGTGGTGTCCAGCGTCGTGTAGGGGCCGGTGTCGAAGTCCGTCGCCGGGGCGCCCTCCACACCGGAGGACGTCATGTTCCACACGCCGTTGGACCAGCCGCCGACCGAGCTGTCCCGGGTGTACCACTGCTGCTGCGAGTACGGGCTGACCGTACCGTCGATCTTCGAGTCGGCGATGTAACCGCCCGAGGCCCAGCCGTAGCCGTCGGGCGCGAGGTTGAGGCCGCCCTCGACATGGATCCGGCGGAACGGAGCGGCCTGGGCCACCGCCCAGCGGTCCGTGCCGTTGACGGGCTTGAGCGACAGGTTCTCCGCCGAGCGCCAGAAGTTCTGGGTGGCGTTCCCGTCGAACCAGCCGGCGTCCACGGTGATGTCACCGTTGATCTTCGTGTCGTCGGGGTTGAGGCCGAGTCCGGAGATCGAGGTGTAGAAGCCCAGCTGGGCGTTGATGCCGTCGTACGTGCCCGGCTTCAGCAGGAACTGGTAGCGGGCGTCGCCGAACTGGTTGGACTCCTGCTCCGCGAAGACCTGGTCGAACTTGGCCTGCAGACCGGGGGTGTTGGGATCCACGACGATGACGTTGTCACCGAGGTCGCCGCCGCCCTCGACACGAGGTTCGGCGCCGGCGGTCGTGCCGTGGGGGAGCGATACCTCGGCCGCGGCGGTCGGTATCTGTGAGGGGATGGTCACGAGTGCCGCCGCTGTGGCGAGCGAGATCCCCAGGTATCTGAACCTCATACGTTGACTCCGTGCGGTTGCGAAGGGCGGGGCCGCCGTGGCGACCCCAGGTGGGGGGATGGGTGCGCCACACGCGCGGGCCAGGGGCCTCCCGGCGAATCCGGAAAAGCCTGGAATGCCCAAAACCGCATCGGTGACGCTTAGTTCAAGCATTGATTTAAGTAATGAATCAATGGTTGGGCAACCCGTGGGACGTGATTTCTTTGCGATTCGGTTCGCAAATTCACGTGGCTCGGTTCGCAAACCGTCCGATTGCGGGAGGGGGCGGTCGGCCGGCGGTGCCGGGAACGCCACCGGCCGCCGATGAGGTATCGGCGGCCGGTGACGGGGCTGGTCGACGCCCGGGGCCGGGCGGTGCCGGCGGCGAGGGCGGTCAGGCGGCCGGCGCGGTGAAGTAGTGGCCCTTCTCCAGGTCCTCGATCAGTCCGGGCCCGGTCGGCTGCCACCTCAGCAGTTCGCGGGTCCGGGCGCTGGACGCGGGGCTGTCCAGGCCGAGGAAACCGCCGAGCCAGGCGAAGTGCTCGGTGGCCTTGTCGGGGGAGACGGAGACGACGGGCAGGCCGAGGTGGCGGCCGATCACCTCGGCGACGGTACGGATCGGCACGCCCTCGTCCGCGGCCGCGTGCAGGGTGGAGCCGGCCGGGGCGCTCTCCAGCGCCAGGCGGAACAGGTGCGCGGCGTCGGACCGGTGCACGGCGGGCCAGCGGCTGGCGCCGTCGCCGAGGTAGCCGGAGACGCCCTTCTCGCGGGCGACGGCGACCACGGAGGCGAGGAAGCCCTTGTCCCCGTCGCCGTGCACGGTCGGCGGGAGCCGTACGACGGACGAACGGACGCCGCGGTCCGCGAGGGCGAGCGTCGCGTGCGCGTTGGCCTGCCGCTTGGCGGGGCCGGCGGGCACGTGGTCGCCGGGCGGGTCGGACGGCCCGCCGTCCTGCTCGGTGGCGACCCTCCCGGGTGTCAGCCCGAGGAGCCCCGAGGCGATGAGGAACGGCCGGTCGGAGCCGGCGAGCGCGTCGCCGAACGTGTCGATGGCGAGCCGGTCCGCGTCGGCGGCGCTCTCGAAGCCGCCGCTGAACGCGATGTCGTGCTTGAAGGCCAGGTGGATCACGCCGTCGGACTCGGCAGCCGCGTCGCGCAGGGTGTCCAGGTCGTCGATCGTGCCGCGGCGCACCTCGGCGCCGGCCCCGGTCAGGGCGGCGACCGAGGCGTCGGAGCGGGCGAGCCCGACGACCTGGTGGCCGGCGCCGATGAGTTCCGGGACGACGGCTGAACCGATCCAGCCGGACGCACCGGTGATGAACACACGCATGAGGGAGAACCTCCGGGTAGGTCGACCGTCCTGGTCGCGGGCGCGGGAAATCCCGGCACCCGTGGCGCACCGGCCGATGTCAGCGACTGTCATCAACCGTAACAGGTGATGTCAGTCGCTGCCATCGCGGTAGGATCAAGGAATGGGACGATGGGAGCCGAACGCGGGCGGACGGCTTGCGCAGGCAGCGCTGGACCTCTACAGGGAGCGGGGGTTCGAGCAGACGACAGCCGCGCAGATCGCCGAACGCGCCGGGCTCACCGAGCGGACGTTCTTCCGCCACTACGCCGACAAGCGCGAGGTGCTGTTCGGGGGTGCGCACGTGCTGGAGGACGCCTTCGTGCAGGCCCTCGCCGACGCCCCGGACACGGCCGCGCCGATCGACGCGATGGCCGCGGCCCTGGCGGTGGCCGCCGACCAGTTCCTGGACCGCCACGAGTTCGCCCGGCAGCGCCATGCCGTCATAGTGGCCAACGCGGAGTTGCGCGAGCGCGAGCTGATCAAACTGGCGTCACTGTCCGAGGCGCTCGCGGCCACCTTCCGCCGCCGCGGCGTCACGGACCCGGCGGCGAGCCTCACCGCGGAGGCGGGCATCGCGGTCTTCAAGGTCGGATTCGAGCGCTGGGTCACCGGGGACGGGGCGCGCCCGTTGGGGGAGTTCCTGCGGGAGGGGCTGGCGGAGCTGAAGGCGGTGGCGGCGGGGGAGTGAGGGGTGCGGCCCGGCGACGCCGGCGGGTGCGGGTGCGGGTGCGGTCCAGTCGACCGGCCCGTCGGAGGAGGGGAGCGCGACCGGGCCGGACTCCCCGATGTCCCCGAGGAACCGCGGCGCGCCGGCGGCGTGGAAGCCGTCGCGCGACGAGGTGAACGGCGCCGCGGCCGGGCCGTCCGTGAGGGCTGGGGCGGATCGCCGCACACCGAATCGACCCCACCCACGAGGCTGGCCTCGCCCACCCACGAGGCTGGCCTCGCCCACCCACGAGGCTGGCCTCGGGCGACGGGAGAGACTCCCTGCGCACTCCCCGTGGCGTCCTCACCCGATGCGGTGCTGGTCCTCGTCACTCCAGGCGCGGGTGTCCCGAGGCGGGACATAGGGCTCCTCGGTCTTCGGCAGGCCGTCGGCGATGGCGCGCTGTCGGGCCAGCTCGGAGTCGAACTCCAGGCCGAGCAGGATCGCGATGTTGCTGATCCACAGCCAGACCAGGAAGACGATGACACCGGCCAACGTGCCGTAGGTCTTGTTGTACGAGCCGAAGTTCGCCACGTAGAACGCGAACCCGGCGGAGGCGATCAGCCAGATCACCAGGGCCAGCACGCTTCCGGGAGTGATCCACCGGAAGCCCCGGCCCTTCACGTTCGGCGTCGCCCAGTATAGGAGGGCGATCATGATCGTGACCAGGACGACCAGCACCGGCCACTTCGCGATCGACCACACCGTCAGCGCCGTGTCGCCGATGCCCAGAGCCTCGCCCGCCGCACGGGCCAGACCGCCGGTGAACACCACGATCAGCGCGCTGAGCACCGCCAGTACCAGGAGCACGACGGTCACGCCCACCCGGACGGGCAGCACCTTCCAGACGGGGCGCCCCTCGGGCATGTCGTAGACGGCGTTCGCGGAGCGGATGAAGGCCGCCACATAGCCGGAGGCCGACCACACGGCGAGGGCCACACCGACCACCGCCATGACCGAGCCGATACCGCCCCGGCCCTGCAACTGGGTCACCGCGTCGCTGATGATGTCCCGCGCCGAGCCGGGAGCCAGTTTCCTGAGGTTGTCCAGGACCTCCTGGGTCGCCGACTTCCCCGCGATGCCCAGGAGCGAGACCAGGAGCAGCAGCGCGGGAAACAGCGAGAGGACCCCGTAGTACGTCAGCGCCGCGGCCCGGTCGGCGAGCTCGTCGTCCTTGAACTCCTTGACGGTGCCTTTCAGCACGGCGGGCCAGGACCGTTTCGGCAGGTCGGTGGGTTTTTCGGGTTTCGAGGCTCTGGACATGTCGGCCGGGTATCCCGCTGCGCCCCGCCCATGCGCCGACCGGCCCGCCCGCCCCCGCCCGGGGGAATGGGGACGCCCTACGCGGGATCGGCGCGGCCGCCCGGAACCTCGGGAGCGGTCTCGGCGTGCGGGTTCATCGTGTGCGGCGGGTTCGGCGGGATGGGCGGGTTCGGTGGGTACGACAGACCGGCCAGCAGCAGGTTCGCCAGTCGGGGGATCGCCGTGCTCGCCCTCTCGACGGGCAGGGCACGGAAGGAGGCGATGGCCCACAGGCCGACCCGTACGTCCTCGACCGACACATCGGGACGGACGGCACCCGCGCCGCGAGCACGCTCGACAAGCCGGTCGAGCGCGGTCGCGTGGGCGCGGCGCTGCGCGGCGAACGCGCGTCCCGCCGCGTGAGAGCCGAGCAGCGCCTCGGTCAGCCCCCGGTCCCGGAGCTGGCGTTCGGAGAACCACTGGACGACGCCGCGCAGCGCACGCCAGGAGTCGGGATCGGCCAGCGCCGACCGCATCCGGGTGCCGCAGACGCCCACCTGCTCGGTGAGGACCGCGTCGACGAGGTCGGGCCGGGCCGGGAAATGCCGGTAGACGGTCGCGACGCCCAGTCCTGCGCGCCGGGCGATCTCCCGCATGGGCAGTTCGAGACCGTCCGCGGCGAACCCGGCACGCGCGACGGCCAGGATGTGCTGACGGTTCCGTTCCGCGTCCGTCCGCGGTTTCCGAGTCGATGTCATCGCCGCGCCTCTCACTTTCGCACGATCCGGAGCAGCTGTTCCGGATCGCTGCCTAGCGTAGTGAGCGATCTTGTACACGAAGCCAGGAAGGTGGAAGGCCACCATGTTCGCAGTACTGTTCGACCGGTTCGGTGCTCCCGAGGTGCTCACTGTCGGTACCTCGCCCGAGCCGCACGCGGGCCCCGGCGAGGTGCGCGTCAGGGTCGAGGCGGCCGGGGTGTCACCCGTCGATCTCGCGCTCCGCGCCGGTCTGTCACCGTCGAGCGAGAAGATCGCCCTGCCCCATGTCCCGGGTGTCGACGCGGCCGGTGTGATCGACGAGGTCGGCCCGGACGTCACCGGGTACGCGGTCGGGGACGAGGTCTTCGGCGCGGTCGACGTCGCACGGCTGGGCGGTGCGAGCGCCGAGTTCGCCGTCCTGCGGTTCTGGGCCCGGAAACCGGCCTCGATGCCGTGGACGGAGGCGGGCGCCGCCGGGACGAGTGTCGAGACGGCCACCCGGGCGCTCGACCGGCTCGACGTGCGCCCGGGAACGACGCTCCTGATCGACGGTGCCACGGGCGGCGTCGGAAGCGTCGCCGTGCAACTGGCGATCGCCCGCGGCGCCCAGGTGATCGGCACGGGACGCCCGGAGAGCCGCACCTTCGTCACCGGGCTCGGCGCGACCCCCGTCACCTACGGTCCCGGGCTGGCCGAGCGGGTCCGTGCGCTGGGGCTCGGGCAGGTCGATCGCGCGCTGGACGCCGCCGGCGCCGGCTCGCTCCCCGAGCTCATCGCCGTCACCGGCACGGCGGCGTCGGTCCTCACCATCGCCGACTTCACCGGTCCCGAGCTGGGGGTCCGCGTCTCGGTCGGCGAACTGGGAGGCGAGCCCGACGGCAGACACGGTCTCGACCTCGCGGCCGGGCTCTGGAAAGAGGGACGTTTCCGTGTTCCCGTGCGGGAGGTGTTCCCCATGACCCGGGCAGCCGAGGCACACGAGGCCGCCGCGCGAGGGCCCCGGCAGGGGAAGATCGCCCTCACCGCGCGCGACGATCACCACTGACGGGACAGCCCCGCCGGTCAGCCCGGTCAGCCCGGTCAGCCCTGGTACGGCTGCTGCTGGGGCTGACCGTGCTGCGGAGGACCGCTCGCCGCCTGTACCTGGAGCTGCTCCGCCTGCTCCTGGTCGATCTTGTGCTGAGCGCCGCAGAAGGTGCACTGCGTCGCGTACTTCGTCGAGACGGGGAACAAGGGGATGAAGAACAGGGTGAACTTCGTGACGCGCTTGCTGAGCGTGTGCGCGGCGGGGTTGCCGCACTGGCCGCACAGCAGCGTCAGTATCGCGAGCTGGTAGAGATATCCCTTGGTGCCGAAGATGATCATGCGATCGGGTCCTTTCGGGACGGACGGTGTCCGATGGGGTGCGGATCAGAGCGCTTCGCCGGGCGCCAGCCAGCGGTATCCGTGGTCGGTCTCCTCCGTGAGCCAGCCGTTGACGCTGTGGAGGCCACGGTCGTTGATCTGGCCGTCGTGTATCGCGAACGCCCGCCGAGGCCCGATGGCCCGGACGAAGTCGATCGCCTCCGCCGTCCTCATCCATGATGCCTGCACCGGGACGGCGAGCGTCTCGATCGGCCGCCGCGACGGCTGCCGGGGGACGTGCAGCGCGTCGCCGGGGTGGTAGAACTCCTCGTCGACGAGGTAGCCGAGGTTCACACACGCGGGCAGGCCGCCGTACACGGGCGCATGGCGTCCTCCGACCGCCCGTACGCGGAAACCGGCCACGTCGAACTCCGTGTCGACGCCGACCTCGGTGACATCGAGGCGCGGCAGGTCCGCTCCGGCGGGCGCGTGCACCGGTACGCCGAGCCCGGCCAGCCGCAGCACGTCGACGTGGTCGGCGTGCTCGTGGGTCACCAGCACGGCGTCCGCGCCGTTCAGTGCGGCCGGCTCGCTCCAGATGCCCGGGTCCACGACCAGCACACGGCCCTTGTGCTCCAGCCGTACGCAGGCGTGGGTGTATTTCGTGATCCGCATGGTGTTCCGGGCGGTCAGCCGGGTCCGGGCGCCGACGTGAACGGCAGCAGGGGCAGGAGTGGACGGTCGGGGAGGATGTGCGGCACGCGCTCCAGGATGCCGCCCGCGAACACGTCGTACAACGGCAGCGTCTCCAGATGTACGTATCCGATGTGGCAGTCGCACAGTTCCTTCGGGCAGGCCCGGGGGCCGAGCGCGGCACGGTAGGAGCCGTCGTAGAGGTTGCCCAGTTCGGTGCGGACGAAGTGGCAGCGTCGGACCGTGCCCTCCCCGTCGACCGAGAGGACCGACTCGCCGGTGCGGCAGGGCAGGCCCGCCGAGCGGTGCGGATGCCGGCTGAACGGGAAGAGCGGGTCGAGCGCCGTCCACCGGGCGGCCTCTTCGTCCGTGTAGGTGTGCCCTTCCGCGGCGTTCACCCACATGTAGACGCGCGACGGCAGTTCGGCGCGCAGCCGTCGCGCGTGCTCCAGATGGTCCGGTACGCCCACGACGCCCACGCTGAACCGGACGCCGAGGCCCGCCAGGGCACGCGTCTTGGCCAGGAAGCGTTCGTACGGTGTCTGTCCGGGGTGGTAGGTGCACCACAGGGCGACGGTGTCGAGGTCCGCTTCCTTCAGCCAGTCGGTCCGGCAGCTCAGATTGGTCTGGACGGCGACCCGCTGTATGTGCGGCCGGTGCGAGAGCTCCACCAGGGCGCTGCGGTACCAGGAGCGCGTCAGACCCTCTCCCCACGGGGTGAAGAGCACCGAGAGACGGTCGTCCTGCTGCGCGTGCGCCCAGGCGGTGAACCGCTCGAGAGCCGTGCGGTCGGCGCGCAGCTGCTCCGTGGTGTCCCGCCGCTTCGCGAACGGGCAGTACGGGCAGTCGTAGTCGCAGGAGGACAGGGGGCCGCGGTACAGCAGTGTCAGGTCCACCGGGCCCTCACTTCGTCTCGTAGGCGGCCATGGCGGCGCGTACGGCTGGTGAGAAGAACTCGGGACCGATGGCGTCCGAGTGGGCGAGCCCCTCGGCGGACAGCCGGAGCAGCTCCGGCCGGGCGTCGTCGAGCCAGCCGCGCGCGGCGAGGGCGTCCAGCTCCTGCGGGAAGTCGTCGGACGGCTCCGTACCGAACCGCAGACGGTAGTCGGCGAGGGGCAGGCCCGCCGCCTGGAGCAGCGACTGCAGCAGATGCCGGCGCCGCGCCTCGGCCACGTCGACCCACCTCCCGTGCAGGGCGTGCGAGAAGTCCTCGGTGGCGGTGTAGTCGTCGATGATGCCGCGGATCTCCCGCATCGACACGGCGTAGTCGAAGGAGTAGTGCAGCCGCGAGGTGTACGAGCGGGCGCCGCAGCCCAGACCGATCATGCCGTCGGTCTGGCAGGCGTAGTCGTCAGGACCCTGCGGCGGCGCGTCCGTGCGCCGGAACATCCGCATCGACACCTGCTCGTACCCGTGGGAGAGCAGATGGTCG
Source organism: Streptomyces sp. CWNU-52B (assembly GCF_047444975.1). Taxonomy (NCBI): domain Bacteria; kingdom Bacillati; phylum Actinomycetota; class Actinomycetes; order Kitasatosporales; family Streptomycetaceae; genus Streptomyces; species Streptomyces sp. CWNU-52B. The sequence continues at coordinate 92,837 of NZ_JBLFJV010000056.1, forward strand.
CGGCCCTCCCGGTAGCGGCGCAGACGCTCCTCGTCCCACTCCCGGTCGGCGGCCCCCGGGTCGGTGTGGCGGCCCAGGCCGGTGAGCGGGCGTATGTAGAGGGGATAGAGGTAGATCTCCTCGGGACGCCAGGCCAGGGCCGCGTCGAGGGAGTACCGCCAACTGGCGGCGGTCTGGCCGTCGATGCCGTAGATCAGGTCGACGTTCAGGACCGGGACGGCGGCCGCGCGGATGCGGGCCAGCGCCGCCTCGACGTCGTCCCGGCGCTGCGGGCGTACGGCGGCCCGGGACTCCTCCTCGACGAAGGTCTGCACGCCGAGGCTCAGGCGCGTGGTGCCCCGCTCGACCAGCACGGCCAGCCGGTCGGCCGTGGCCGTGGCCGGCGAGGCCTCCACGGACAGGGGCACGGCCCGCAGGTCCACCCCCGTCTCCCGCTCGGCGATGTCGCACAGCCGTTCCAGCTCGGCGGCCTCCAGATAGGTCGGAGTACCGCCGCCGAACGCCGCGTTGGCGAAACGGGGCAGCTCCTCGTCGCCCAGCGCCTCGCGCACGGCGGCCGCCTGGCGCTGTACGGCGTCCAGGTAGCGGCCCGTCAGGCCGTCCGGGGCGCCGATGCGGGTGAAGAGGTTGCAGAAGCCGCAGCGGATTTCGCAGAACGGGATATGCAGGTACAGCGACAGCGACTGCCGGGACTCCCCGGCCCACAGGTCCGCGAGCCGGGGCTTCGGCGCGAGCGGCCGGTAGGCGGTCTTGTGCGGATACGCGTACGTATAGCTCTGGTAGGGGCGCGGCAGAGCGACGGAGGTGCCCGTGGCGGTGACGGTCATGCGGGCGGCTCCAGGAAGAAGTGGCCGTAGGGCACGGTCCACACGGATTCGTGGCCGAGGCGGTGGCCGGTGTAGCCGTCGTCCCCGTAGGCGGTGCCGTGGTCGGAGCAGACGATCGCGAAGCAGCGGCGCCGCGAACTCATCGCGTCGAACAGCCGCCCGACATGACGGTCGATGTACTCCAGCGCCGCGGCGTGGGTCAGCCGGCTGTCGCCCGTCTCACGGGTCGCGCCGGGGAGGTGGAACCAGTTCGGCTGATGCAGCGCCGAGGCGTTCACGAAGAGGAACAGCCGCTGGTCCAAGGGCAGTTCGGAGACCACCTGCTCGGCGCGTGTCACCTGTGCCTCGAAGGAGGTCGCGGAGGCCACGGAGAACTCAGGCTCCCAGTGGCTCTCCTGGAAGTAGCCGGGCAGTACGTCGCCCAGAGCGCCCTGTTTGTTGAAGAAGCCGACGCCGCCGACGCAGACCGTGCGGTAGCCGCGCGCCGCCAGGGCGGACACGAGGTCCGGGGTCTCGAAGACGTATGTGCCGTCCGCTGTCGTCTCGCTGCCCGCGAACCGGGCCGCGAACAGCCGCGGATGCGGTCCGGGCGCGGCGGGCGTGGGGAGGAATCCCGCGAACATCGCCTGATGCGAGGCGTAGGTGAAGTTTCCGGGGGCATGCCGCTTCTCCCATGTGCCGCCCGGGAGACGGGCGGTGAGGTTCGGCAGTCGCCCGGCCGCCGCGAGTTCGACCGCCACGTCGTGGCGCAGGGTGTCCAGGGTGAGGAGCAGCAGGTCGTCCCGGCCCACCACGTCGTTCATGTCCGGTGTCGCGGTGGCAGTGGCGGCGGTGATGTCCGAGGGCGGTACGGGGCCGGCGTCGGGCTCGGAGTCAGGCTGGGGCATGGGCTGTCCTCGGCAGACGGTGCGGTGGTGCGGGCCGGCCGGGCGACCCGGGAAACCCGGCCGGTTCAGGCGGCGTGGACAGGTCGTGACCGGGGCCGGGGCGCAATCCACCAGGGACGTCGGGGCACAGTCCGCGGCAGAAGGAGCCGGCCGCGGCGACCTGCGCCGCGTACGTGTCCTGCCCCTCGGCCTCACTGCCCGGCAGGCCGGTGAGGCGGGGGAGCAGGTCGCCGAACGCGTTGACCTCGCCGACGGCGAAGCGGCGCCAGCCGATGGCGGGCAGCAGATCGACCCCGACACACAGCGTGCCGGGGAAGCAGGCGGCGGCCCGCTCGGCGGTCTCGACGGCCGAGGCCCACCGGTCGCCGGCCAGCGCCCGCACGGCCGCCAGATCTCCACGCGCCCCGCCGAGATGGAGATTGGTCAGCGGGGAGCGGCTGGTGCGGACCACGGCGTGGGTGGCCCGGCCGCCCACGACCACGATGCGCAGGTCGGCCGATCTGCCGCCGAGCGCGGCCTTCGGCAGCCACCGCTCGACATGCAGCCCGTCGGGAGCCAGGGCGTCGACGATGGCGGCGATCTCCGCCTGTGCCGTGTAGCGGCGCAGCCGCAGCGAGTTGTGCAGCCGTCCGCCCTCGGCGAGCTCCACCGACGTCGTCGCACGGATCCGGCCCGAGGCGCCGGTCTCGATCGCCAGGACACCGGAGGCGGACGAGCCGTGGGCGAGCTTGACGAAGACGCGCCGCATGCCCGCCGTCTCCATGGCGTCCCGTACGTCCGCCCAGCCCCTGACGGGTGTGCGGCCGCCGGACGTGGGGGACGGCGGCACCGGCACGTCCGCGCGGACGAGCCGCTCGTGGCACAGCCGTTTGTCGAACATCACGGCCAGGTCCGCCGGGTCGTCGAGGCGCAGGCCCCCGCGCAGCGAGGCCACACCCCCCAGGAACCGCGAATACCAGCGCGCGGAGCCCTCCACCCGCGTCGGATCGGTCATGCCCCGCAGGGTCGCGTCCACGCCGGCGTCCTCCCCGGGGGAGTCGAGGCGGACGACCTCGTCGTCGGCGAAGTCGTGTCCGCCGTCGCGCAGTACGTCGTGCCACTCGACGACCCGGGGTGTGCCGTGTCCCGCGGCCTCGGCGGCGGCGGTGAACAGACCCACCCTGCGGTTGCCCCCGTTGGCGACGACCACCCACTTCGGCGGGGCGTCGGTCCTCGGCGGTGCGTCCGCCGTGGCCGGTGTGCCCGCCGACGGCGGTGTGCCCGCCGGTCCCGTACGGCGCATGTGGTCCCCCTCCCCTCGTCCGGTCCTCGCGGCGCGCTACTCGCCCACCGCGACGAAACGCCAGACCTCACCGTCGTCGTCCTCGTCGTCCTCGGCGTCGTCCGCGTCGACGTCGACCTCCACCCCCGCGGGCTCCAGCGTCTCGAGGAGCCGGGTGCGCAGGGCCGCACTGAGGTAGTTGTGGTGCAGGTCGAGCCTCTTGAGGTGGGTCAACGGCTGGCCGGTCAGCAGCGCCGTGGCCCCGTCGTCGGTGAGCACCCCCATGGAGACGTCGAGTTCCTCCAGGCGTGCCACCACGGGGGCGGACGCGAGGGACGCGCATATGGCGTCCTGGATCTCGCTGTTGCGCAGGGCGAGCCGGGTGAGGGAGGGCAGCCGGGTGCCGGCGAAGAAGGGCTCCAGATCGGCGATCTCGCTGTCTCCGCCGTACTCGGACGTGCCCAGCCACAGGTCGAGTTCGACGAGGGCGGGCAGGTCGCTCGCGGCGATGCCGCGCACGGCCTTGGCGGGCATGCCGCCGGTCTCGACGGTCAGCCTGCGCAGCCGCTCGTGCCGGACGGCGGGGAAGACCAGCTCGTTTCCGCCGCGGACGCCGAACTCCTCCAGGGCGGGGAAGGCTTCGAGGAGCGGACCCATGTCGCCCTGGGTGATCCAGGAGATCTCCGCCTCCTCCATCGCGATGTCCCCGACGAACAGGCCCCGCAGCGCGGGCAGCCGGTCACGGGCCGCCACCAGTGCCCCGACCACCTCGTCGGGAGCCGAGTCGTACACATCGCTCCACGCGCCCACCACCAGCGCCCGCACCCGCCTGGTGTCGACGGCCGCCGCGAAGCGGGCGAAGGCCGCGTCCCACTGTTCGTCGGAGTCGTAGGAGTTCACCGCGATGTGCCAGGCGACGGACTCGGGTGACGGAAGGGAGGACGCGTCGGGCATCGGTTCGTCGATGTCCGGAAAATGGAAGGCCGGCAGGCCGTGGAACTCCGTGAGGTGGCTACCGATGGTCATGCGCGCCTGCTCCTTCGCCGAGGTCGGTGGATCGGTGGATCGGCGGTCATGGGCCCGGAACCCGGCGCGCGCCGACCGCGTCCAGGTACCGGAGTTCTACCAAGTCCCACTGACAACGCCGTGAACGGGGGTCCCCCGCGCCGGTGCGGAGGGTGATTGTCAGTGCCCGCCTCTAGGGTTTTCTCCAGGGCACACGGTGTGCCGCAGCGGGAGGAGACCCATGTACCGGCAAGGAGACGTCCTGATCGTGGCGCTGGCCGAGAGCGCGGTGCCGGAGCACGCGGCCGACGCGGCGTCCGAGCCGCGCGACGGCCGCGGCAGGCTCGTCCTGGCACTCGGTGAAGTCACCGGCCACGCCCATGCGGTGGTCGGTCCGGGACGGCTGATCCGCGAGGCGGGCCTCTTCGGCCCGATGCTGCTGCACGTGCCCGACGGAGCCCGCGTGGTGCACGAGGAACACGCGGCGATCCCGCTCCCCAAGGGCTGGTACCGCGTCATCCGCCAGCGGGAGTACGTGCCCGGCTCGGTGCGCGTGGTCGCCGACTGACGAGGGGCGTACCCGCACCACCCGGCCGCGGTCCGTGGGGCGGCGGCACAGTACTTGCGGCACAGCATCCGAAAGAGGAACGGCGTCGATGGATCAGAACAGTTGGCGGGCGGCGGCAGCGGCGACAGGACCGGGCGACCGGGCGGCGGCCGAGGAGGGCGTACGACTCGCCTACCGGCGAGCCGGCCTGCCCGAGCCCGAGCGCATCGTGTGGACCCAGTCGCCCCGCAAGGCGGTCCGCATGCTCATGGTGGCGGCACGCCCGGACGGCTCGGAGCGGGACACCCTCGGCGCGAGCGTCCGCGACACCGTGCTGGGCGCGCCCTGGGCCGCCGAGAGAGCACGGCTGCACGCCCGACTGGGCCCGGAGGGGTGGAGCGGTCACTGGCGTGCCACGGCGGCGGGCCTGTGGGAGTCGACCCGCACCCTGGTCGACCGGGTGCGGGCGGGCATCGTCGAGGAACTCGCCACCGACCGGAAGGAGGAGACACAGATCCGCCTCCTCCTGCTGGACGCGGCACTGGGACAGCACGACGCGGCCTGGCTGTGCGCGTTCGACTCCGGCGACGAGAGCCCCCTGGGAGGCCTGGCCGCCGTGGCGCGCGACGCGGGCTGGTGGTGGCCCTACGAGAAGGTGGCCATCGTCAGCGAGCGCCCCGTGACCCTGCACCGCGACGAAGCGGGACGCCTGGACCGCGGCGACGGACCGGCACTCGGCTACGCGGACGGGTTCGAGCTGTACGCCTGGCGGGGAATGCCCGTCCCGCGCGACTTCCTCGACGAACTGACCAGGCTGACCCCCGAGCGCATACGCGGCGAGGAGAACGCCGAACTGCGCCGCGTCATGCTGGAGCACTACGGCTACGACCGGTACCTGGACGAGTCCGGCGCGAAGCCCGTCCACCGCGACGAGACGGGGGTGCTGTGGCGGGTCCAACTGGTCGGTGACGAGGACGTGGTGATGGTCGAGGTCGTCAACTCCACCCCGGAGCCCGACGGCACCAGCCGCACCTACTGGCTGAGGGTGCCGCCGACGACCCGCACGGCCCGCGAGGGGGTGGCCTGGACGTTCGGCATCGGCGCGGAGGCGTACGAGCCGCTCCGGCAGACCTAGGGTCTTGGCGGGACGGGAGTTCGGGGGAGCACGTCAGGGGGCGGGAGGTGAGTCGCCGTCGTCGCGGCCGAGGCTGATGTCGACGGCGACGGGCAGGTGGTCACTGCCGGTGGCCGGCAGGGTCCGGACACCCGTCACGGTCGCCGAGCGGGCCATCACATGGTCGATCCGGGACACCGGGAACGACGCGGGCCAGCTGAAGGCGAAGCCCCGGGACCCGCCGGTCGAGTCCATCCGCGAGAGGACGGGATCCAGGCCCCGGTCGTCCACCGAGCCGTTGAAGTCACCGAGCAGGATCACCGGGTCCAGCCTCTCGGCCGCGAGGGCCGCGCCCAGCAGCTCGGCGCTCTCGTCCCGCCGACCGGAACCGAGACCGGCCGGTCCGAGGCGGATCGAGGGCAGGTGGGCGACGTACACCGCGATGTCGCCCCGGGGGGTACGCACGGTGGACCGCATCCCGCGGTTCCACCCCGCGCCGATCCCGGCCGGTCTGATGTCCACCGGGCGGACGGCCGACAGGGGATGCCTCGACCACAGCCCCACCGTTCCCTCGACCGCGTGGTACGGGTAGTCAGGGCCCAGCGCCTTCTCGTAGGCCGGCAGCGCGGAGGGTGTCACCTCTTCCAGCGCGACGAGGTCAGGCGCGCCCTCGATCAGGGCCCGCGCGGTGCCCGTGGGGTCGGTGTTCACGTCGCTGACGTTGTGCTGGACCGCCGTGAGATCGTGCGGGCCGCGGTCGTCCGCCAGGAGCCGCCCGCCGAACAGCTGCGCCCAGACGGCCGCGGGCAGCAGCACGACCACCAGCGCGGTGACCGAGCGGCGCAGCACGGCCAGGACCGACAACAGCGGAACGGCCAGACCGAGCCAGGGCAGGAACGTCTCCAGCAGGCTGCCGAAGCGGCCCACCGTATTGGGCACCACGGAGTGGAAGGCCAGTAGAGCGGCGGTCAGCACGGCGAGCGACGCGAGGACACGCCCACGCGCCCACCGCGACCGGCCTTTCGCGTCCGGGCCCCAATGCCGCCAGGGGAGGTGCCTGCTCCACCGAGAGGGCGACCCGTCCTGCGATCTGGTCGCCACCGCCACACTGCCGTCCGCCCGCTCCACCGAACTCCACCCGTCTGTCCTGGAACCGCCTTCGCCCCCGGTCACGGGCGGGCGTGCCCATAACGACGCGCAGCGCGGTGATCGGGTTCCGGATCCGGGTGCGAGCGCGAACGGGCCCGTCGGAGCGGAGAGCTCCGGCGGGCCCGGTCGCAGGTTGCCGTGGCGGCGGCGTCCGTCACCTCAGAGACGGCCGCCGCTGAGACGGGAGAGCGGGCCGCGCTGCCGCAGACCGGCACGCCGGCCCGCCGTGTAGGAGCAGAGGACCACGGCCACGGTCCCCGCTCCGGCGGCGGCCGCCACGGCCTTCCTCGTCTTGAGGAGGGCCCAGGCCACGCCGGCCCGACCCGCCGTCTGCCGAGCGGCCGTGGACACGGTGCCCTGCACCGTCCTCGCCGTCTCCTTGGCCTTCTGCGACGTGGCTCCGCCGATGTTCACCAGGGCTTCCTTGCTGCCACGGCCGACGGCCCCGGCGGCGTCCCCCGCCTTCTTCACCGCCTCGGTGGCGGCCTTCTGCGACTCCTCAGCCGGCGCTTTGGCACCTTCGGTCACGATGTTCTTCGCCACTTGCGCGTGCGCGGTGGGCGACTGTCCGTTCGTGGTTTTGTTGTGAGCTCCAGCCATGACACCCGGGTATCCGGCTCGGCGGTCGCCAAACGGGAATGCTGTCCGGCGAATCTCCGCCCACGGACGGCCGGTTCCTCTCGCCGGCTCTCCCGGGGAGTGTGCTCCGGCAGGCGTCGGGGCTGATATCATTGATCTTGAGCGCACGGCAGAACGACAGTGCGTCTCGCGTCGGTGGTCCAAGGAAAGACGCCCCGCTTCCTGCGGGGAAATGCAGGTGCAAGGCCTGCCCGGCGCTCCACAGAACCCCACCCGCATGTCGCGGGTGGGGTTTTCGCGTGAAGAAGGCGTGAGGGCCGAGAGAACCTCGGGCGCCGGTGCCGCCGGGGTCAGCGGCGACCGCGCAGCTTGCCCAGCAGCCGCTGGGCCTGGGCGCGGCGCCGCGGGTCGGCGGAGGCGCGACGGGCCTGTTCGATGGTGCGCCGTCCTTGCGGGCTCCTGGCGAACTGCTTGATCTTGTTCAGAATGCCTGCCATGGCTCTACTCCTGTGGAGGGGGACGGTGGTGCGGTCCGTGCACAGCTCCGTATACCCCGCCACGGGCGGTCGACAACGGCAACCGGTCTTCGCATGTCACGGGGTGAAGGCGTCGGTGAGGCGGACCGTGTAGCCGTCGTCCTCCATGAGGAGGACGGTGACACCGAAGGGGGAGGGGTGGTCGAGCTCCAAGGGGGTGAAGGAGTAGTCGAGGGCGGCCCGGATCGGCGGAGACAGTTCCCCGTCCGGCTGCGGTCCCGGCGCGGGGAGCCACGTGGGTCCGGCCCCGGCGGTGCCGCCGGCGGCGGAGTCCAGTGGCGCGTGCGTGTGCGTGTAGGGGAGCTGGTGCAGTACGTGCCCCTCCTTGGTGGCGTGCACCAAGTTCAGGCAGGGAGCGGGAGCGGTGACCGGAAGCCCGCACGCGGCGGCGACGTCCTGGGTCTCCCAGGCGAGGACGACCTCGTCCGCGCTCGCCGCGGAGGCGACGTTCGAGAGCTCGACGATCGCGGACATCGCGTCCTTGCCGACCTGGGTGGGACGCAGCCCGACGAGCCCGACCAGTTCGCCCCGTACCAGGGGCATGAGGACCGGTCGGGGCACGGTTCCCTGCGCCAGATCCGCGCTGTACGCGTTCTTCATCGATGCGACCAGCGTGTCCCAGGTCTGCGTGTCCACGGACTTCCCCTCACCCACAGCTTGTTCACGAGCGACGCTGAGCCTGTCACGGCGGCCCGGTCGCGCGCCAGCGGGCTATGCGAGGTAGTCGGTGACGAGGGCGGCGAACTCGTCGGGGGTGGCCAGGCGGATGCCGAGGGTCTCGGCCTTGGCGCGTTTGGACCCGGCCCCTTCTCCCGCCACCACCAGGGCCGTCTTCTTGGAGACGCTGGAGGAGGAGCGGCCTCCGGCGCGCTCGACGAGTTCGTTCATCTGGTTGCGACTGAGCTTCTCCAGCGGACCGGTCATCGCGCCGGTCACGACCACCGTCATCCCGGCCAGTGGCCCGCCCGCGGGCTCCGAGCTCTCCGAGTCCTGCGAGCGCTCCCGGGCGCCGTCGGAGCTGTCGGTACCGTCGGACCGGTCGTCGTCGGCGACGGGCGGGCTCGGCGGGGTGGCGCCGGGCTCCGTCATGTTCACCCCGGCGGCGACGAGCTTGTCGATCAGCGGGGCGAGTTCGGTGAGTTCGGCGACGATCGACGGCGCCTTCTCGGTGCCGATGCCCTCGACCTGCCGCATCGACTCCACGTCGGCTGCGCGGAGGTGGTCCATCGTGGCGAAGTGGCGGGCGATACGGCGGGACATCGACCGGCCCGTACCCCGCACTCCCAGCGCGCACAGCACCCGCGAGAGCGGCCGTCCCTTGGCGGTGGTGAGCGCCGCGAGGAGGTTGTCGGTGCTGGTCCCGCCCATCCGTTCCAGACTCAGGAGTTGGTCGCGGGTCAGGGTGAACAGATCCGCGAGGTCGGCCACCAGGCCCGCCTCGACGAGCTGGACGACGCGGGTGTGACCGAGGCCCTCGATGTCGAGCTGGTCGCGGCCGGCGGCGTACGAGAGGGAGGCGACCAGATGGCAGTTGCGGCCGTTCTCGCAGCGCCAGCGCTGCTCGCCGGTGTCGATGCCGCTTCCGCACCGCGGGCACACCTCGGGGAACACGATGGGCTGTTCGGCGCCGGTGCGCAGATGGGCGACGGGGGCCTCGATCCGGGGAATGACGTCGCCGGCCCGGTGCACCATGACGTGGTCGCCCAGCCGCAGATCGCGTCGGGTGATGTCGGCCGGGTTGTGGAGGGTGGCGTACGTGATGGTGGCCCCGTCGATGACGACCGGTTCGAGGACGGCGCGCGGGGCGATGATGCCGGTACGGCCCACGTTCCACTCGACCTCCAGGAGGCGGGTGATCTTCTCCACCGCGGGCAGTTTGTAGGCGATGGCCCAGCGCGGGGCACGGGAGCCGGACCCCGCGGCCCGCTGGTCGGCGGCCAGGTCCGCCTTGACGACGATCCCGTCGATCCCGAACGGCAGTTCCGCGCGCAGCCCGGCGATCTCCCGCACCCGCGCCAGGACCTGCTCGGCCGTGTCGGCGGTGGTGCCGGGGACCGCGGTGCCCGCGGTGGTGTGCACACCGAGTCCGGCGGCGTGGGCCATCAGCTCGCTGTGGGACAGCTCGCGCAGCCGCCCGGCGAGTTCGGCGTCCGTGTCCGGCAGGGGCAGCAGGCCGTAGCCGAAGAACGTCATCGGCACGGTGTAGGCGCGCTCCTTCGCTCTCAGGGTGCCCGCCGAGGCGCCGCGCGGATTCGCGAAGGGCTGGCCGCCGTGCGCGGTGCGCACGTCGTTGCCGTGCTCGAACTGGGCGGTGGTCATCAGGACCTCACCGCGGACCTCCACCGTGACGGGCTCGGCCAGGACCTCCGGCAGTCCTTCGACGGTGCCGATCGCGTGCGAGACGTCCTCCCCGGCCGTGCCGTCCCCCCGGGTGATCAGACGCTCCAGACGGCCGGCCCTGTAACGGGCCGCGATCGCCAGGCCGTCGAGCTTCGGCTCGACACTGAACCGCTCCACGTCGCGGCCGAGGCGCCGGGCCAGCGAAGCCGTCCAGGCGGTGAACTCCTCGGGCGAGAACACGTTGTCCAGGCTGAGCATGGCCACCGTGTGCGGCACATCGCCCTCGACGGCACCCCCGGCGACCTTTCCGGTCGGTGAGCCGGGCAGCACCTCGTCGGGATGCTCCGCCTCCCACGCGGCGACGGCGCGCACCAGCCGGTCGTAGGTGTCGTCGTCCATGGGCGAGGTGCCGCCCGTGTAGTAGGCGGCCGACGCCTTCACGGCGTCCTCGACCGCCTGCGCGTAGGCGGCGGCATCCACGATCACTGCAACGGGTGAGGTCATGCGGTCATCCTGCCTGCCACCACTGACAACGGCCCCTGTCCGCGGCCGCGGCCGGTCGTCGGCGGGGCAACCATGCGACGGGACCGGCGGTCGTACGTCATGTCGTGCGCGTGACACAGCACGTGGCGCGGAACCAACCGGACACAGGGGGAGGCAGGTATGCGGAAGACGCGGGTGAACCGACTGCTGGGAACGCTGCTGGTCACGATGGCACTGGTGTTCGCGGGACCGGCCGTGGCGCGGGCCGCGGGTCAGGGGAGCGGCGCCGCCGAGGACGTACCGCGTGTCGGGACGGCCGAGATGCAGGTGCAGTCGTTCGACGCGATCGTCCCGCAGCCCTACACACCGGATCCCGACGCGTTCTTCGGGCCGTACAAGTGCCGGCTGTACATCCGGGACTACTGGCCCACGGCCGGCTGCGGCGGCTTCTCCCTCTACACGACCCTGAGCCATGTGCGCGAGCAGCCCGGATACATCGAGGGGGTGGAGGACAACTCCTACTTCCGGGCGACCGCCGACACGTCCCGTACCTTCGGCTGCACGGACGCGAACGGTGTCTTCGACCAGGACACCGCCTTCGAGGTGACCGAGCGGCGGGGGATGTCCTCGTACTACTACACCCCCAGCACGTCGTACCTGCTGTACCAGTACCGCACCACCGGGACGACCGACCTCGGGCCGGGCTGGTTCGTGAACTTCGCACCGGTGGACGTCGACTGCGCCGAGGGCATGACACCGACGCAGTACGACCTCAGGGTCCACGAGGTGCGGGTCACCCTTGAGGAGTCACCCGTCTTCGGCGACCGCACCTGGGAGTTCGGCCCGTTCACCGCGGTCAGCGGCGCGTGACGGGACGACAGCCACCGCCGCGACGGGAACGACGTGATCCAATGCGGGATGACATCGTTCTGGACCGGCGAACGGATACGCCTTCGTGGCATCGAGCCCGACGACTGGACTGCACCCGACGCGTTGAACCGGTCGTGGGTGGCCGGGCCGGCCTGTGCCGCCGACGAGGAGAGGGATCAGCCGGCCGTCGCGGCCGGCCTGGGCTCGGTGTCGGCCGTGTAGAAGACCGAGGAGCCCTGCTTGCTGCGGTGGACACTGCTCCTGGCGACCAGGTTCTCGAGGCTGGTGCGTACGACGGTGGTCCTGATGGTGCGGTCGGGGTGGGCCGCGGTGAGCGCCGCGGTGACCTCGGCCGCGGAGCGCGGCTCGTTCTGCTCTTCCAGGTGAGCGCGGATCAGGTCGATCAGGCTCGGCTGGGATGCTGACTCGGCTGCCTGCGCCGCGGGCTTCCTGGCCGCGGACTTCTTCTCGGCAGGGGCAGCTGTCTTCTTCTGCTTGGACTGCTTGACCTGCTTGGACTGCTTGCTCCGGGCGGACGGGCTCGCGCCGCCGAGCGCCTGCTGCATGTTCACCAGGATCGTGTGGTCCTGCCGCAGCGCGAGCAACTGCTCCTGCAGGGCCGCGATGTCCGCGGCTACCCGGTCCTGCTCCTTGGCGTTGCTCTCGAGGTCGTTCGTCACCTGTGCGATGTACTGCGAGGTGAGTTCTGTGGGGCGTGCGGTGGAGGTCTGGTTCTCAGGCATGACTGGAGCCTCTCTCTCGGTCCGCCGGCACATGTGCGAGAAGGGGGAACGCGGTGTGCACGGGTGGGGAGCGGGACGGTGTCTGTCAGGGTTGGACCGTCAGAAGGACACAACTGCGTACTTTGCGCCAGTGTAGAGATAGTACGCACGACCTGAACGCGCTGTTCCCGGTACATGTCTCATCGACTGCCGTACCCGACGCGGGCCCGAGTCACCAGAGACCCGGGCCATGTGCGGTGTCACGTGTGTGGTGTCACCTGTGCGGTGTCACGTGTCTGGTCCCAAGGCGAAGAGGTCAATTCACAGTCCCTGCCGCGGTCCACAGGTCGGTGTGCCAGTCCAGGTGTCGTACGAGTTCCTCGTCGCCGGGACGGGAGGCGGGCGCTCCCCGGCCGGGACGGGACGGCGGGGGAGCGCCGCGCGAGATCCTCCCGCTGACCGTGACGTTCTCCTCGACGCGGGGACGGCGCAGTGACTCGTAGAGGGCGAGCGCGGCCTCGGTGCCGGGTGCGTCACGCAGGGACTTCGCGAGGAGGACGGCGTCCTCCAGCGCCATCGACGCCCCCTGACCCGTCGCCGGGGACGCCGCGTGGGCCGCGTCCCCGATGGTCAGGGTGCGGCCGGAGCGCCAGGGCGTGCCGGTGGGAATCTCCGTGGCGTCGGTGACCATGAGGCGCTCGGTGGTGGCCGCGACGATGTCCGCGGCCGGGGTGCTGTCCTCGCGCAGCAGCGACAGGAGCAGCTCGCGCCAGTGGCCGGACGAGCCGTGGGCGATCTCGTCCGCGGACAGGGGCCCACCGGCCACACGCGCGAACCAGTACGTCTCCCCGCCCGGCGACACCGCGTAGCCGAAGGCCGCCGAACTGCCGCGCACCATGGTGATCCGCTCGCTGTCTCCGGCGTCCTCCCCGGCCACGCTCCGGTCGCCGGTGCAGCCGTAGAAGACACGCTGTCCCGCGTGGACGGGCTGTACGTCAGGTGCGATGCCCTGCCGTACGGCGGAGTTGAGGCCGTCGGCCCCGACGAGCAGGTCGCCGGTCGCGGTGGCGCCGTCGGCGAAGTGCGCGGTGACCGCGTCCGCGTCCGGGGTGTCCCGGACGGAGGTGAGCCGGGCTCCGTGCCTGATGTCGATGCCCCGGCGAACGGCCTCCGCCTGCAGCGCGGCGGCCAGTTCGCCGCGGGGCAGACAGCGGAAGCGCAGGAGCGGGTCGTCGGCCTCGCCCAGCGGCACCTGGGCCACCGTGGCGCCCGTGCCGTCGAGGACCCGCATCGAGCGCAGCGGGAAGCCGACGGCCGTGACCGCTGCGGAGGCGTCGATCTGGGCGAGCGCCCGCATGCCGTTGCTCGCGAGGGTGAGGAACGCGCCGATGTCCGCGGCCGATTCGGGGTGCGCCTCGTACACGGTGACGTCCGCCCCGGCCTTGTGCAGGGCCAGCGCGGACGCCGTGCCGGCGATCCCGCCGCCGATGACAAGAATGTGCGTCACGTCATGTCTCCCACTCGTGCACGTGCGGCCCGACTGCCACGCGAGTACCTGGTGAACGGCCCGACGACTCCCATCGTTCCAGGAAACACCCGGTTGCGGATTCGCACGTGCGCATGGGGGCTGATGAGTGCCGAAGGGTGCTGACGGGTGCCGACGGGTGGGAAAACTCGTGGACTCCGCACAGGGCGTCGCGGGACAATCGGAGTCCTGGCCCACCCGCACTCGCACACGGCGCAAGGTGACTGCGCGGGGGCTCCGTTGTCGATCCCCGCCCTTCGGAGACGACCTGAGCGAGGCATCGCCCGTACCGGACCGCGGCCGGGCACCGAGGCAACGGCATCTCCCCCGAGGAGCGGGCGACGGGCTGCCGTACGACGACGACACGGGGTGAGGATGGGATCGACTGAATCACGCAAGGTTCAGCCGGGCAAGGGTGCGGTGTTCCTCGCACTTCGTCACTACGGAAGGGAACTGGCGCGGTTCCGGCTGTTCGCGGTACCCGCGTTGCTGCTGCCCGCCCTGGGCAACATCGGAATCAACTACGTCGCACCGCTGATCGTCGCGAAACTCGTCGGCCGGATCGCCGCCGACGGCGGTATCTCGGTCACCGCGGCGTTACCGTACATTCTCGGCTTCGCGGGCGTCCTGCTGCTCGCGGAGACACTGTGGCGCCTGGGCCTGCACTGCCTGAACCGGCTCGCCGCCCGCGGTATCGAGGATCTGTACGTGATCGGCATGGACGAACTGTTCGCCAAGGACGCGGCCTTCTTCCACGACAACTTCGCCGGGTCGCTGACCAAGCGGGTGCTGAGCTTCGCCTCCCGGTTCGAGGAGTTCGTCGACACGCTGACGTTCCAGGTCGTGGGCCGCCTGGTGCCACTGGTGTTCGGGTCGGTGGTGCTCTGGCACTACGAACCGCTGCTCGTCGTCGGCCTGTTGACGATGATCGTGCTGACCGCGCTGTGCGTGGTGCCCCTCATCCGCCGCCGGCAGCTGTTGGTCGACAAGCGTGAGGAGGCGATCGCCCGGGTGTCGGGCCATGTCGCCGACAGCCTGATGAACATGGACACGGTCCGGGCGTTCGCCGCCGAGGAGCGCGAGGCCGCCGAGCACCGGTCCCGGGTCGCCGAGTCGCGGCGGCTCACCCTGCGGGCGTGGGACTACGGCAACCTGCGCATCGACACCCTGGTCGCGCCGATGTCGGTGCTCACCAACGCGCTGGGCCTGCTGCTCGCGATCGCGCTGAGCGGCGGCGGGCACGGCGTGGAGGCGGTCGTGGTCGCCTTCACCTACTACACGAACGCGACGCGGATCATGTTCGAGTTCAACCAGATCTACCGTCGTCTGGAGAGCTCGATGACGGAGGCAGCGCAGTTCACCGAACTGCTCCTGATGCCGCCGACCGTGCTCGACCCCAGGTCGCCCGAGCCGCTGCGGTCCAGGGCCGCCGACGTGCGCTTCGAGAAAGTGACCTTCGCCCACGCGGGGGCGGGCCCCCTTTTCGAAGGACTCGAACTGGCCGTGCCCAGCGGGACGAAGATCGGGCTCGTCGGCCGCTCGGGCGGAGGCAAGACCACCCTCAGCCGGCTGCTGCTGAGGATGACGGACCTCGACGCGGGGCGGATCCTGATCGGGGGACAGGACATCAGCCGGATGCGCCAGGCCGAACTGCGCGGCCTCATCGCCTATGTGCCGCAGGACCCGGCGATGTTCCACCGCACCCTGCGGGACAACATCGCGTTCGCCCGGCCGGACGCCACCGACGGGGAGATCCGCCACGCGGCGGAGATCGCGCACGTCACGGAGTTCGCCGACGCGCTGCCCGAGGGCTTCGACACCATGGTCGGCGAGCGGGGCGTGAAGCTGTCGGGCGGCCAGCGCCAGCGGGTCGCGCTCGCCAGGGCGATCCTGCGCGACGCGCCGATCCTGCTGCTGGACGAGGCGACCAGCGCCCTGGACTCGGAGAGCGAGGTGCTTGTCCAGGAGGCGCTGTGGAGGCTCATGGAGGGCCGGACGGCGCTCGTGGTGGCGCACCGGCTGAGCACGGTCGCCACCATGGACCAGCTCGTCGTCCTGGACCGTGGCCGGATCGTCGAGCAGGGCACACATCAGGAGCTGCTCGCCACCGAAGGCGCCTACGCGAAGCTGTGGCAGCACCAGTCCGGCGGCTTCCTCGACGACGACCCCCTGGGGGCCGAGGTGCGCTGAGACCGGGAGAGGTCCGGGAGAGGTCCGGGAGAGGTCCGGGAGGGGTCCGCGGGCCCGGTGGTGCCATCGGCCGGCACCACCGGGCCCGCCTCCCTCACAGCACCCGGCGCCGACGGCCCAGCCAGGTCTGGGCCACCACCACCACGGCGAGGAAAGCGCCGCTGACGACCTGCTGGTACGCGGAGTCCAGCGAGCCGATCTGGTTGATGACGTTCTGGATCACCTTGAGCAGGAGCACCCCGACCAGCGCGCCGCTGACGAAGCCGAAGCCGCCGGACAGCAGGGTGCCGCCGATGACGACCGCGGAGATGGCCTCCAGCTCCATGCCCGAGCCGAGGATCGTCACGCCCGACACCAGCCAGGCCGCGTTGAGCGCGCCCGCGAGGCCCGCGCACAGCCCCGACAGGGCGTACACCGCGATCTTCGTACGCGCCACGGGGGCGCCCATCAGCGCCGCCGCGTCCTCGTTGCCGCCGACCGCGTACACGTACTGCCCGAAGCGGGTGCGGCGCAGGACGAGCGCTCCCAGGACGAACAGCACCACCGTGATCCAGATCGGTACGGCGATGCCGAGCAGCGAGCCCTGCCCGAGCGTCGCGAAGAACGAGTCCTTGTCGACGAGGTACGTCGTGGAACCCTCGTCGGTGATCGCCAGCAGGATGCCGCGCGCACCGAGCAGGGCGGCGAGGGTGACGATGAACGGAGCCAGTCCCGAGCGGGCGATGAGCAGGCCGTTGACCACACCGATCAGCCCGCACACCGCGAGCGGCAGCAGCAGGGCCACCACCGTGCCGTACTGCGAGCCCCAGGCCGCCAGCACTCCGCCGAGGGCGAAGAGCGACCCCACCGACAGGTCGATCCCGCCGGTGACGATGACGAACGTCATGCCGAGTGCGACCACGGCGAGGAAGGCCGAGGACAGCGCCATGTTCTCGAGGTTGTCACCGGTCAGGAAGGTGTCGAAGCTCAGAGAGGCCGCCACCATGGCCACCAGGAGGGTGACGAGGGCGCCGTGCTGCTGGGCGATGGCGCTGAACCGCTCGGCCCGGGTGGGCCCGGCCTCCTTGTCGGCCTCCTTGTGGACAGCGGCCGGTCGCATCTCGGCCTCCGTGGTTTCCGTGGTCATCGCTTCCCCCGTTCACGGGCCGCGTAGACGGCGGCGATGATCACCACGGCCTGGGCCATCTGCGTCCATGACGGTTGCAGGTCGTGTTTGATGAGCGTGGTCGTCAGCAACTGGATCAGGACGGCGCCGGCGACGGTGCCGCCGATGCGTACCCGGCCCCCCGACAGGGGAGTGCCGCCGACGACCACCGCGGTGATCGCCGACAGTTCCATCAGGGTGCCCAGCGAGGTGGGATCGCTGGCCGTCAGCCGGGCGGTGGCGAGGATGCCCGCCACCGCGGCCAGGGCGCCCGAGCACGCGTACACCACGATGAGGACCCGGCGCACGGGCAGGCCCGCGAGACGGGCCGCCGGCCTGCTGTCGCCCACGGCGAGCAACTGCCGCCCGAAGATGGTGCGGCGCACCACGAAGGCCACCAGCAACGCCAGGGCCGCGGCGATGAGGACGAGATAGGGCACGCCCAGCACGTCACCGGAACCGAGCTTCGCCATGCTCGGGTCGCGTACGTCCTCCAGCTGGGGGAGCAGCACCAGGGCGATGCCGCGTGCGGCGACCATCAGGGCGAGCGTGGCGACGATGGGCTGGACACCCAGGAACGCGATCAGCGACCCGTTCGCCAGACCGATCGCGATACCGCCGACCACCGCCATGAGGATGGCCAGCCAAGGCCCGTAGCCGAGGTACAGGGACAGCAGCGAGGTGGACAGGGCCATCACCGAGCCCACCGACAGGTCCACGCCCTCGGTGCCGATCGCCAGGGCCATGCCCAGGGCGACGATGAGCACCGGCGCGACCTGGACGGCCTGGGTACGGAAGTTCTCCGCCGAGACGAAGTGCGGGGTGAAGGCGAAGTTGAAGACCATGAGCACGACGACGCCCGCATAGACGCCGTACTCCTGGAGCAGGCGAAGCAGCCGCTCGCGGTCCACCGGGCCGCGGGTGAGCGTCAGGTCAGTCATGGGCGCTCCCGGCGGGTTCAGCGGGTTCGGCGGATTCAGCGGGTCGGTCCTGTGGAGCGGGTTCGGCGGCGATGGCTCGCATCAGCGCGTCCTCGGTGACGGCGTCGCCGGTCAGCTCGTCGACGATCGCACCGTCCTTGAGGACGACGATCCGGTCACTGCCCTCGATCAGCTCCTCGGTGTCCGAGGAGATCAGCAGCACGGCCAGTCCGTCCTCGGCGAGTTCGTCGATCAGGGCCTGTACCTCCGCCTTGGCGCCGACGTCGATGCCCCGCGTCGGCTCGTCGAGCAGCAGCACCTTCGGATGCATGGCGAGCCAGCGGGCCAGCAGCACCTTCTGCTGGTTGCCGCCGGAGAGTTCGCCGACCTTCTGGTGCGGCCCCGCCGACTTGATGCGCAGCCGCTTCACGAACGTGTCGACGACCTTGTCGACGCGGGCGTTGTCCACCAGCCCGAACCGGGAGAGCCCGGGAAGGGCGGCGAGCGCGATGTTCTCCCGGACCGACAGGCCCGGCGAGATGCCCTCGGCCTTGCGGTCCTCGGGCAGCAGGCTGATACCGGCGCGGATCGCGGCCGGTGTGGAGCCGGTGCGCACGGACACGCCACCGACCGAGACCCGGCCCGAGTCGGTCGCCAGCGCTCCGGCGACCGCCCTGGCGGTCTCGCTGCGGCCCGAGCCGAGGAGTCCGCCGAGACCCACCACCTCGCCCGGCCGGATGGAGAGCGACACGTCGTTCAGCTGGTGACGGATCGTCAGCCCCTCGGCCCGCAGCACCGGTTCGGCCGACGCCTGGTGCGAACCGGTGAACTTGGTCAGGCCCTCGCTGCGCACCTCGCCGATCTCCCGGCCCAGCATCAGCGAGACCAGCCGCAGGCGTTCGAGGTCGGCGAGCCGCCCGGTGTGCACCACCCGGCCGTCACGCAGCACGGTGACGGCGTCACAGATCTCGTACAGCTCGTCCATGCGGTGGCTGACGTAGACCACGGCGATACCGCGCTCGCGGAGCATGCCGATCACGTCGAACAGGGTGCGCACCTCGCGCGGTTCGAGCGAGGAGGTCGGCTCGTCCATGATCACGACGCGGGCGTCGATGGCGACGGCCCGCGCGAGCGCCACCATCTGCTGGACCCCGACGCCCAGTTCCCGCAGCGGACGGCGTACGTCGACCCGGATGCCCAGGCCGCGCAGCGCCTCCTCCGCCTCACGGTGCATACGCCGGAAGTCGATCAGGCCGAGCCGGCCGCGGGGTTCGCGGCCGAGGAGCAGATTGCGGGCCACACTCATCAGCGGGACGAGGTTGACCTCCTGGTAGATGGTGGAGATGCCTGCCTGCTGGGCCTGGAGGGGGGTGGTGAAGTGGACCGGCGTGCCGTTGTGCACGACGTCGCCGGCGTCCGGCTGGTAGACGCCGGTGAGTACTTTGATCAGGGTCGACTTGCCCGCGCCGTTCTCGCCGACGAGGGCGTGCACCTCCCCGGCGCGGGCGGTGAAGTCCACGTCGGACAACGCCTTCACGCCGGGGAAGTGCTTGGACACGCCGGTGACGGAGAGCATCTCAGAACGCCTTGTCGAGGTCCGACTCGGCGTTGGCCTCGGTGTACGCGCTGTCCTTGATGACGATGTCCTGCGCGACCTCGTCGCCCTTGGTGAAGCTGTCCAGGGTCTGGAAGGCGAGCGGCCCGAAGCGGGGGTTGGACTCGACGACACCGCTGATCCAGCCGTCCACGATGCTCTGCACGGCGTTGCGCGTGCCGTCGACCGTGACGATCTTCACGGCGCCGGGCTTCTTGCCCGCGCCCTTCAGGGCGTTGACGGCGCCGAGGCCCATCTCGTCGTTCTCGGCGTAGATGCCCTTGATGCCGGGCTTGGACTGGATGAGGTTCTCGGTGACCGACTGGCCCTTCTCGCGGGCGAACTCACCGGTCTGCTGGAACACCACCTTGAGGCCGGGCGCCTTCGCCTTGATCTGGTCCACGAAGCCCTTGGTGCGTTCCGTGGTGACGTTGTTGCCCGCCGCGCCGAGCAGGATGGCCAGCTCGCCCTTGCCGCCGGTCGCCTCGATCATCTGGTCGGCGGCCCGCTTGCCCTGCTCCACGAAGTCGGAGCCGATGAAGCTCACATAGTCCTCGCAGGCCTTGGCGTTGATCTTCCGGTCCACCGTGACGATCGGGATGTGCTTGGCCGCCGCGGTGCGCAGCACGGGCTCCCAGCCGTCCGAGTTGAGCGGTGCCACCACCAGCAGGTCGGCGCCCTTGGCGATGAGGTCCTGGACGTCGCTGATCTGCTTGGAGAACTGCGACTGGGCGTTGGCGGTGAGGAGCTTGACGCCGCGCTTCTTCGCCTCCGCCTTGATCGAGGCGGTCTCGGCGATCCGGAAGGGGTTGGCCTCCTTCTCGGACTGCGAGAACCCGACGGTGGCGTTCTTGAGGTCGAGCTTCTTGCCCCCGTACGTGTCGATGGTGCAGGTGGGCCCGGAGCCGGCGCTCGGCGAGGCGACCTCCTGGCCCGCGTCGGCCTGCTGCTCGGTGGCCTTGTCGTCGGTGGAGTCCTCGGACTTGGTGCATCCGGTCAGTGCCAGGCTCGTGAGGAGGCCGGTGGCGAGTATGGCGCGAGCGGTGGTGCGGCGAGGAGATGCGGTCAACTTCATGAAGGTCCCCAAAACGGCGCGGCCCCGGAGCTGTGAACACTCCCGGGAGTTCGGCACTTGACGGTCAACACGGCATGCACGGCGTTCAGGGGAGGTTTTTACATCGTTGGAAGGAGCGTGTAAACCCCTCCGTCCGAAATCTCGATCAATTGCTTCGGCCCGTCGTCACCGGCGGCCCAGGGTGCTCTCCCTCTCCACCAGCTCGAACGCCGCTGTCAGCTCCCGCCCGCCGGGCTCCTGGCGGCCCGAGAGACTGCGCAGCAGGGAGGCCACCGCGAGGCGGGCGATGGCCTGCTTGTCCGGCGCGATGGTGGTCAGCGACACGGCGCCGAAACGGCTCTCGGCGATGTCGTCGAAGCCCACCACGGCGATGTCCCAGGGCACCCTGAGCCCGCGCTCGTGCAGCACCCGCATGGCGCCGATCGCGATGAGGTCGTTGAAGGCGAAGACCGCGTCGGGCCGGTGGCCCGCGTCCAGCAGCTCGGCCATGGCGCGTGCGCCGTCGTCCCGGTCCCAGCCGCCGACCGGCACGATCAGGCCCTCGTCGGGCGTCACGCCCGCCGCCGCCAACTCCGCCCGCCAGCCGTCGAGTCGCAGATGGGCCGGGCGGTTCGCGGAGTCCGTCCGGGCGCCGAGGTAGGCGATCCGGGTCCGGCCGCGGTCCAGTAGATGGCGCACCGCCGCCCGTGCGGCGGCCACGTTGTCGATCGCGATGTGGTCGAAGGGCAGACCGTACGTGCGCTCGCCGAGCAGCACCAGGGGCACGTCGTCGGCCCGGCCCTGCAGGTCCTCGGCCTCCAGCTCCAGCGGGCTGAGGATCAGCCCGTCGATGACGCGGGCCCGGAAACCCTGGCTGACCAGCAGTTCCTGCTCGCGTTCGCCCCGCGTGTGGTCGAGCAGGACGGTGAACTCGTGCTCGGCGGCGGCGTCGATCACCGCGCCCGCGAGTTCGGCGAAATAGGGATTGCCGAGCTCGGGGACGGCGAGCGCGATGATGCCCGTGCGGCCTTTGCGCAAATGGCGCGCGGTGAGGTTCGGGCGGTAGCCGAGCTCGTCGATCGCCTCCTGGACCCGGGCGCGCATCGCCGGGGTGATGTGCGGATAGTTGTTCACGACGTTGGAAACGGTCTTGATCGAGACGCCGGCCCGTTCGGCCACGTCTTTCAGGCTGACCCGCAAAGGATCTCCTCGGCATCGACGGAACTCCGCGACCGGAGCTGTCATGAACCTGGACAGCAGGCTTCGAGCCGTGCTCTCATGCGAACTGCCTCATGCTTCCAACGTTGTACAGACTGAAGCTCCGAGCCGCCACCCTTCCTCACCCTAGGAGGATTCGTGCGCATCAGACCACTCAGAAACCGACTCGCCCTGCTTCTCGCAGCGGTGCTCGGTGCCGCGGGACTCGCCGCGGCGCCGGTCGCGACGGCCGTGGAGGACCCTCCCGAGATCCACGGCCTCAAGGGCGAGTACTACACCCAGTCCGCCCCGGGTGCCTTCGACTTCGACGAGCTCAAGGCCACCGGATTCGATACGAAGCTCGACTTCGACAACCTGGAGTCCCGGCTGCGGTCCGCGACCGGCCGGTCGGACGACGTCAGCGTCCGCTGGACCGGCCGGATCGTACCGGAGAAGTCCGGTCCCACGACCTTCTCGATCATCGGGGACAACGGCTTCCGTCTCTGGGTGGACGGCGAACTCGCCATCGACCACTGGGTCGACGACTGGGACCGCGAACAGACCGCGCAGCCGCTGGAGTTGACCGCGGGCACCGCCTACGACATCAAGATCGAGTACTTCGAGCACGTCGGAGGCTCCAACCTCCATGTGCGCTGGACCCCGCCCGGCGGCACCAAGACCGCCGTCCCGCAGTCGGCCTTCCTGCTGCCCGCGGACTACGACTACAACGGGGCCGTCGCCGCCACCGTCCTCGAGGACGGCCGCACCCTGCGGCTCGACTTCGTCCAGGAACTCAAGGCGCCCCCGGCCGGTCTGACCGACCATCTGGACGCGGTGATCGGCGGAGCCACCTGGCCGCTCGGCAAGGCGCGGCTGAACCAGGCCGACCCCAGGTCGCTGCTGATTCCGCTCAAGGAACCCGTGGTCGGCAACAAGACCGGCACCGCGCGCGGCACCGCCGATGTGCGCTACGACGGCTCAGGGGGCCTCTCCGGCCAGGACGGCAACGTTGTCAGGTCCTTCTGGAGCAGCGGCAGCAACCAGTCGACGTACCAGCTGAGCACCCGCTGGGGCGACGACGTCACCCCGGCCAACGCCCACCGCGAGTACCCGAGGCCGCAGCTCACCCGCGACACGTGGCGGAACCTCAACGGCACCTGGCAGTTCGCCGGCGCCGAAGCGGGCGAACAGCCCCCGGTGGGCCGCGAACTGGCCGAGAAGATCCTCGTCCCGTACCCCGTCGAGTCCCAGCTGTCGGGCATCGAACGGCACGAGGACCGCATGTGGTACAAGCGGACCTTCACGGTGCCGGCCGGCTGGAAGATCGGCTCGGGCAAGCGGCTGCAGCTCAACTTCGGCGGCGTCGACTGGCGTTCGGAGGTCTACGTCAACGGCACCAAGGTCGCCGAACACCAGGGCGGCTACGACAAGTTCAGCGCCGACGTGACCGACGCCCTCAAGCCGGGCCGCACCCAGGAGCTGATCGTCGGCGTCTACGACCCGACGGACGCGGCGGACGGCGAGAACCCGCCGCTCGGCAAGCAGCGCCTGGACCCGAGCGGCATCTGGTACACCCCGTCCTCCGGTATCTGGCAGACCGTGTGGATGGAGCCCGTCGCCGCCGACCACGTCGACTCGCTCGCCCTCACCCCGGACGTGGCCGCGGGCACGCTGACGGTCGCACCGAAGGGCGTACGCGACGGGGTGGCGGTCACCGCGACCGCGTACGAGGGCAAGCGCAAGGTGGCCACCGTCTCCGGCCGCACCGGCAGCCCGCTCACCCTGAAGATCCGTGACGCGCGCCTGTGGTCGCCGGACGACCCGTTCCTGTACGACCTCGAGGTCAGCGTCGGCACCGACCGGGTCGGCAGCTACTTCGGCATGCGGTCCATCTCCGTCGAGAACATCGGGGGAACCCCCCGTACCGTCCTCAACGGCGAGCCGATCTTCATGATGGCCACCCTCGACCAGGGCTTCTGGCCGGACGGACTGCACACCGCCCCGAGCGACGAGGCCCTGGCCTACGACCTCAAGCTGCACAAGAAGCTGGGCTTCAACTCGGTCCGCAAGCACATCAAGGTCGAACCCGACCGGTGGTTCTACTGGGCCGACAAGCTCGGTCTGATGGTGTGGCAGGACATGCCGGCCATGACGGCGGGCGTGAACCCGTCGGCCACCGCCCGCGCCACCTACGAGCGCGAGATGAAGCAGATGATCGACGAGCACATCAGCAGCCCGTCGATCGTCATGTGGGTCACCTTCAACGAAGGGTGGGGCCAGTACGACGTGGGCCGCATCGCCGAACAGGCCAAGGCCTGGGACCCGACACGGCTGGTCAACAACCAGTCGGGCCTCAACCTCGGCGCCGACGGCGGTACCGGCGACATCATGGACGAGCACGGCTATCCGAGCCCCGCGCTGCCACCGAGCCCGGACGGCAGACGGGCCACGGTCATGGGCGAGTACGGCGGCCTGGGCCTGGCCGTGCCCGGACACGCCTGGTCGGTGCAGCAGTCCTACGTCGACGTCGACCCGGCCACGTACACCGACGACTACCTCACCAAGCTCGACGAGGTGCACGCCCTGGCCTGCCGGGGCGGCAACGGCGCGGTGTACACCCAGATCGCGGACGTCGAGGGCGAGCTCAACGGGCTGACCACGTACGACCGTGCGGTCGTCAAGCCCGATGTGCGGCGCGTCAAGGCGGCCCACGAGGCCCTGATCGACGACGTGTCCCGGGCGACCCCCGCGGGCTGCGTCTGACACCCGGGCGACCGGGCCGCCCGGCGTAACGCCTCCCCGCAGCTCGCCGGGCGGCCCCGGCCCTCGATCGCCCCCTCCGGAGAGACGCTCGACGCTCTCTCCGGAGGGGGGCTCCAACCGGGCCTCCTTCGGGAGGCCCCGACGCGTGTGTCGACGGGCGCGCTATCGGACGCGCCAGGTACGGATCAGGTCGGCCGCCCGGTGGACGCCGGCCTTGCCCGCCTGGATGTCGCGCACCAGCTCGACCAGGGCTCCGTACGGCGGATCGATGCCCTCGCCGGAGGTGTACATGTAGGCGACGGCGACCTGGCAGGCGTACAGGGAGTTCCGGTACGGCACGGGCTCCAGCCTGACGATCGTGTGCAGCAGGGCCGCCGCGCGCCAGGCGGCGTCCGGCGCGGCCACGCCGGGCCGGACGATGCGGGTCCTGTGCCGGGCCACGGCGGCTTCCAGGGCGGAGTAGTCCCCGACGGTCACGTCCTCGGGGACGGTTCGCGCCTGGATGTCGAGCAGCCAGGAGATGTCGATGTGAAGCATCAGGCGGCTTCGGCCATGGACGGCATAGCGCATGGTACCTAGTAGGTACCAGCGTGAGCAAGGTGCCCCGAGGCGGCTCAAGATGTGCCGAGCCGGTTCAGGACGGCCCCAGGTGCCGAACCGGGCCGGAGGGGTCAGGCTGGAGGCGTGGGGGTCGAACACCCTCTCGGTGCCCCGGTCCCGTCTCTGCCCACCTCCTGCTCACTGCCGGACGGGCCCGGCCCCCACCGTCCGGGCCGTTCCCACGGCGGCCCGGACGTCCCCGTCCCTCGTACGCGGAGGGATCACGCGCCACGGGCGAGGAGGGGCCATGGACCACACCACCTCCGCCGACGGATTCGTGCACGTCAGAGGGGCCGGCGAGCGCAACCTCAAGAACGTCGACGTGGACGTGCCCCGGGACGCGATGGTCGCCTTCACCGGGATCTCCGGCTCGGGCAAGTCCTCACTGGCCTTCGGGACGCTCTACGCCGAGGCCCAGCGGCGGTACTTCGAGTCCGTGGCCCCGTACGCCCGCCGGCTGCTCCAGCAGGCCGGCGCGCCGCACGTCCAGGAGATCTCCGGGCTGCCACCGGCCGTGGCGCTGCAACAGCGGCACGGTGCGCCCAGTTCACGGTCGACGGTCGGCACCCTCACCACGCTCTCCAACCTGCTGCGGATCCTGTACTCGCGCTGCGGCACCCATCCGCCCGGCGTACCGCGGCTCGCCGCCGAGGCGTTCTCGCCCAACACCGCGGCCGGCGCCTGTACGCGGTGCCACGGGCTGGGCGCAGCCGTCGACGTGGCCGACGACCTGCTCGTACCGGACCCCTCCCTGAGCATCCGCGACGGCGCCATCGCGGCCTGGCCGGGCGCCTGGCAGGGAGCCAACCTGCGCAGTGTCGTCAGCGGCCTGGGCATCGACATCGACAAGCCGTGGCGCCGGCTCAGGAAGAAGGACCGCGACTGGCTGCTGCACACCGACGAGCAGCCGGCCGTACTCGTCGAGCCGGAGCCGGGACGCGTCGACCACGGCTACCACGGCACGTTCTGGAGCGCCCGCGCCCACGTCATGCACGTCCTGGCCGACTCGAAGAGCGAGCGGATGCGGGCACGGGCGATGCGCTTCGTCCGGAGCGTGCCCTGTCCGCGCTGCCAGGGCAGCGGGCTGCGGCCGGAGGCGCTCGCGGTGACCTTCGCGGGCCGCTCCATCGCCGAGGTCAACGCGCTGTCCCTCACCGAGGTGGGCGCCCTGCTGCGGCCGGTCGCGCGCCTGCCCGAGGCGGGGGCGGCCACCGCCACGGACCCGGCCGGGGAGACGAACGAGGTCGCGGTACGGATCTGCGCGGACCTGGTCGCCCGTATCGAGGTGCTCCTGGACCTGGGCCTGGGATACCTCGGGCCGGGCCGCCGTTCGACGACCCTGTCGCCCGGCGAGGCGCAGCGGCTGCGTATCGCCACCCAGTTGCGCTCGGGGCTCTTCGGCGTCGTCTACGTCCTCGACGAGCCCTCCGCGGGACTGCACCCGGCCGACGCGGAACCGCTCCTCGACGTACTGGACCGCCTCAAGGCGTCGGGCAACTCGCTCTTCGTCGTGGAGCACGACATGGACGTCGTGCGACGGGCGGACTGGGTGGTGGACATCGGTCCCGGAGCGGGGGAGGGCGGCGGCCGTGTCCTGTACAGCGGTCCGGTGCCCGGCCTCGAACAGGTCGATGAGTCGGTCACCGGCCGCTACCTGTTCGGGCGCGCCCGGCCGGCCGGGCCGCGGCCTCGGCCCCGGACACCGCAGGGCTGGCTGCGGCTGAGCGGAGTCTCACGGCACAACCTGCGGGACCTCTCGGTCGGCGTCCCGCTCCAGGTGCTGACGGCGGTGACCGGGGTGTCCGGGTCCGGCAAGTCGACGCTCGTGACACAGGTGCTCGCGGAGGTCGTACGCGGCCGTCTGGGGCAGAGCCGGGAGGAGGAGCGGGAAGGGGAGGCGGCCGCGGAGCTGGAGGTCGATCTGCGGGACGCGTCGGGGCTCGACTCCTTCGACCGGCTGGTCCGGGTCGACCAGCGGCCCATCGGCCGGACACCCCGCTCCAACCTGGCCACCTACACCGGCATGTTCGACGCGGTCCGCAAGCTGTACGCGGCGACGGACGAGGCACGGGCGCGCGGTTACTCGGCGGGGCGGTTCTCCTTCAACGTGGTGGAGGGCCGCTGCGAGACCTGCCGGGGCGAGGGGTTCGTCGAGGTCGAGCTGCTGTTCCTGCCGGGGACGTACGCCCCGTGCCCTGCCTGCCACGGCGCGCGGTACGACGCCGACACGCTGGAGGTCACGTACCGCGGCAAGAACATCGCGGAGGTGCTGGCCCTGCCCGTGGACGAGGCCGCCGGGTTCCTCGCCGACGTACCGGCCGCCGCCAGGAGCCTGGAGACCCTGCGGGAAGTGGGGCTCGGATACCTGAGGCTGGGGCAGCCGGCGACGGAGCTGAGCGGTGGTGAGGCCCAACGCATCAAACTGGCCACGGAGTTGCAGCGGGCCCGCCACGGCCACGCGCTGTACCTCCTCGACGAGCCGACGGCCGGTCTCCACCCCGCCGATATCGCCCTGCTGCTGCGGCAGTTGCACGGGCTCGTCGACGCGGGCAACACCGTCGTCCTGGTCGAGCACGACCTGGACACGATCGCCACCGCGGACTGGGTCATCGACCTGGGACCGGGCGGCGGGGACGCCGGTGGCCGGGTGGTCGCCGAAGGCCCTCCCGCCGAGGTGGCGAGAGCGCGGCGCGGTGTGACGGCGCCGTACCTGGCGCGACGCCTGGCCGATTCCTGAACGGACACCCGGACCCCTCGCCCGCGGCCGGTCCGACGGGGCCCGCGCCCCTGGGCGGGTAGTGGTCCGCCGGACCCGGGGCGGCCACGGTGGAACCACGTGGCCGTCCCGGGAGGGGTGTCAGCTCGCTGCCCAGCCGGCGTAGAACAGCCCGATGCCGAGGATGACGCAGATGCCCTGGATCGTCCAGAAGCGGACCACGACCAGGACCTCGGACCAGCCCTTGAGCTCGAAGTGGTGTTGCAGCGGGGCCATCTTGAAGACCCGCTTGCCGGTCAGCTTGAACGAGCCGACCTGGATGACCACGGACAGGGTGATCAGGACGAAGAGCCCGCCCAGCAGCGCGAGCAGCAACTGGGTGCGCGAGCAGATGGCCAGCCCCGCCAGCGCGCCGCCCAGGGCGAGCGAGCCGGTGTCACCCATGAAGATCTTGGCGGGCGAGGTGTTCCACCAGAGGAACCCGATACAGGCACCCATCAGGGCGGAGGCGACGACGGCGAGGTCCAGCGGATCGCGTACCTCGATGCAGGAGCCGGGGTTGGTGAGGTTCATCGCGTTGGCGCACGAGTTCTGGAACTGCCACAGACCTATGAAGGTGTAGCCGGCGAGCACCATGGCCGAGGCGCCGGTCGCCAGTCCGTCCAGGCCGTCGGTCAGGTTCACTCCGTTGGACATGGCAAGGATCATGAACAGGGCCCAGACGACGAACAGCACCGGCCCGATGGTCCAGCCGAAGTCGGTGAGGAACGACAGCTTCAGCGAGGCCGCGGTCTGGCCCCGGGAGTCCTCGAACCGGATGGCCAGCACGGCGAACAGGGTACCGACGACCAGCTGGCCCGACATCTTCGCGCCGGCGCGCAGCCCCAGCGAACGCCGTTTGACGATCTTGATGTAGTCGTCGAGGAACCCGACGACACCCATGCCGGCCATCAGGAACAGCACCAGGACACCCGGATACGTCGGGCTCTCACCCGTGATGACCTTGGTCAGGACGTACGCGACGAGGGTGGACAGGATGAAGGCGATGCCACCCATGGTGGGTGTGCCGCGCTTGCCGTGGTGGCCGCGGGGACCGTCGTCCCGGATGAACTGGCCGTACCCCTTGCGAGCCAGCAGCTTGATCAGCAGTGGTGTGACGATGAGGGTGAGGAACAGGCCGATGGCCCCGGCAAACAGGATCTGGTTCATCGGACGGCGGTTTTCCCCTCGGCTGCGTACAAGTGCGGGACACGCTCACTGACCTGAGTGGCTGTCACAGGTCACACCCTATGCATAGGTTCGATCTCCTTACGCCAGTGGGTAGTTGACACGGATGCCGGTGCCGCCGCGCTTTGCTTCAGCACTCCGGTCGTCCGGCGGTTCTAGACTCGCCGTATGGCCTTGGAATGGGAGCAGGTTGTGGTCGACGCGGCGGACCCGGTGGCGTTGGGACGGTGGTGGGCCGAGGCGCTCGGCTGGGTGGTGGTCATGGACACCGCCGAGGAGTACGAGATCAGGCCCGCGCCGGACCGCCTCCCGGGTCTGCTCTTCGGTGCGAACGGCGACGAGAAGACCGTGAAGAACCGGCTGCATCTGGATTTCCGCCCGGTCGACCAGGAGGCGGAGGTCGCCCGGCTGCTCGCCCTCGGGGCCCGGCACGTCGACATCGGCCAGAGCGACAAGGAGCCGTGGGTGGTGCTGGCGGACCCGGAGGGCAACGAGTTCTGTGTACTCGGCCCGCGGCAGCACTGACCCCTGTCATGGCCGGCCGGCTGCCCCGGACGGCCATGACGGCGTCGTACCGGTGATGTCGATGTGCGGAGCGAGCGCCTGCAGGAAGTCGGGCGCGTCGAAGGCTTCGCCGGCAAAGACGACACCCGCCCTGCTGACCCGCCCGTCGAGAACACGCTGGACGGCCTCCACCGCGAGGGGTGCGGTGACGGCGTAGATGTCCTGCCCGGCCGCCGTGGCACGGCGTTCGGCGCCACCGGCGCGTACGACGGCCTCGACGAGGAAGGTCTGCGCGGACCGGCCGCGCTCGTCGACCGCGGCGGGCGGTGAGGAGTCCGGGGCCGCCAGGTCACCGGCCGCCTCGACGGTCATGTAGGTGCGGACCTCGGGGACGGACAGATGGCTGGGCACGGTGACGACATCGGCCATCGTGAACTCCCCGACGACGGCCCGGGTGCCCAGCGGGTCGGGAAAGGGCCAGTCGAGGGTGGTCGGTTCGTCCCGGTGATACTCCAACCGCCCCTTCCGGTACCGGACCCGGTGACCGTCGCGTCGTGACTGGGAGGCCCTGCCCGCGGCGAGCGTCCCAGGGGTGGGGTGCCAACTGTCCAGCCCGTAGGCGACGTGCGCCTCGTCGGCCGCGGTCCAGTCGCCCATGGCCGCGGTGACGAGCAGGTCACCGAGGCCGCCGTAGAAGGCCATCGCGGGGACGACCGCGATTCCCGCGGCACGGGCGCGGTCCGTGAAGTGTGCCGCCGTGTCGAGGTTGGCCTCGATCTCGGCCGCCACATCGACGTACGGGACACCTGCGCGCAGGGCCGCCTCGATCACCGGGGCGGCGGTCGTGGCGAAGGGGCCGGCGCAGTTGATCACCGCCGCCGCACCGGCCAGGGCGCGGTCGAGCGCGGCCGGATCGTCGACCGACGCCGGCCGGACGTCGAGGCCGGTCCCGGCCGCCGCCGACGCCCGCAGTTTGCCGGCGTCGCGACCGGAAAGCACCGGGACGAACCCGCGCGCCAGCAGCTCCGCCACCACGAACCGCCCGGTGTGCCCGTACGCGCCGTACACCGTCACGCTGTGACCCGGTCTCATGAATACTCCCCGTGCTCGATCGGTCCGTCGGTTCCATCGGCTACATCGGTTCCGTCGACTTTGACGGTTCCCTCGGAACTGTGCCGCTGTGTGATCCACCGCGGCCATCCTGTCGAGCGCGGGCGTCCGATCGTGAGTGTCCGGAACGCCATGCTGCGTACAATTACGGACATGGGCTCTGTCGCGGTGGTCGCCACCGAGGGAATGCTGCACTTCGAACTGGCCCTGGCCTGCGAGGTGTTCGGCACCGCCCCGGTGGGCGTGGACGTCCCCTGGTACGACGTCGAGGTCTGCGGGTCCGGCGCCGTGCGGGTCGGCCGGTTCCGGCTCGAACCCGACGGCGGACTCGACCGGTTGCCGTACGCCGACACGGTACTCGTCCCGGCCTGGGCCGACATCGACCAGGCCCCGCCCGGCGATCTGGTCGACGCGGTGCGCGCGGCCCACGAGGCGGGCGCGCGGGTGGCCTCCCTGTGCACCGGCGCCTTCGTGCTGGCCGCCGCCGGACTGCTGGACGGCCGGCGCGCCACCACGCACTGGGCGCACACCGAGGCGCTCGCCGCCCGGCACCCCCGCGTGGAGGTCGACCCGGACGTGCTCTACGTGGACAACGGCAGCGTGCTCACCTCGGCGGGCAAGGCCGCCGCGATGGACCTGTGCCTCCACCTCGTCCGTCTCGACCACGGCTCGGCGGTCGCCAACGCCGTCGCCCGCAGGCTGGTCGTGCCACCCCACCGGGCGGGTGGCCAGGCCCAGTTCGTCGCCGCTCCGGTGCCGGCCAGGGACGACCACCCGCTCGCCGCACTGCTGCCCTGGGCCGTCGAACGCCTCGACCGGCCGCTGACCGTGGAGGACCTGGCCCGCCAGGCCCGGATGAGCCCGCGCAACCTCGGCCGCCACTTCAGGGCCGCGACCGGCACTACTCCTCTGCAATGGCTGCTCACCCAACGGATCCGCCGCGCCCAGGAGTTGCTGGAGACCACCGACACCGGTGTCGACGCCATCGCGGAGGCCACCGGTATGGGCACCGCCACGACACTGCGCCGCCACTTCAAGCACACGCTCGGCGTGCCACCGGACACCTACCGCCGCACCTTCCGCACACAGCCGCCACCCTGACCGCGTACGCCCCGCAGGATGTCCTC
This sequence comes from Streptomyces sp. CWNU-52B, assembly GCF_047444975.1. Taxonomy (NCBI): domain Bacteria; kingdom Bacillati; phylum Actinomycetota; class Actinomycetes; order Kitasatosporales; family Streptomycetaceae; genus Streptomyces; species Streptomyces sp. CWNU-52B. Next base: position 124,828 of record NZ_JBLFJV010000056.1, read on the forward strand.
GAGCGTGGTCTTCGCCAGCTCCTTGCGGAGGGTGTCCTCGATCCCGTCGTAGACGGCGGCCATCGTCGGTCCGATGCCGTGGCCCACGACGCACTCGGTGTCGGGCGTCGAGCGGTGCAGGGCGAAGACGGGGCCCGACCCGATGGCTTCGTGGACGTCCAGCAAGGTGATCGCCGCCAGGTCCTTCGAGAGCGTCCAGCCCGCGCCGGCGCCTCTTCGGGAGTCGACGAGACCGGCCCTGCGCAGCTCGGCCAGCAGGCGACGGATCACCACGGGATGGGTGTTGACGCTCGCGGCGATCTGCTCGGAGGTCGCGACCTCGTTCCCCCGGCGCCGGTACTCCGCGATCCAGGTCAGGGCGTGCGCCGCGACGGTGAGCCTGCTGTTGGCGCTCATGTCGACCCCCGAACCTCGACTACCGGCCACCGAAGAATGACTGCCGAAAAGTGACTGCCGAAAAGTGACTGCCGAACCGTGAGGCAACCGTAGTGATTACCTCCTCAGGGTCGCAACTTCGCGCGGGACCGTGTCCGGGGTGAGCGGTTCCCGGCACGGCCGAGCTGCGACGCCGGCGCGGTTCCGGTTCCGGTTCCGGCTCCGGCTCCGCCTACAGCGGGCCGTGGGTCCAGGCGCCGGCGAGCAACGTGCCGTACACCGGCATCTCACGCAGAGTCCGGGCGTCCGCGGTGAACGGGTCGGCGTCGGTCACCACCAGGTCCGCGCGGTCGCCGACCCGGATCAGCCGTTGCCCCCGGGACGACGCGGCGAGGGCGTCCGCCACCGGTATCCGCTGCTCCGGGTGCCACGGCGGGCGCTCGTCGCCGGTCCGGGTCACGGCGGAGGCCAGGGTCAGCCAGGGGTCGAGCGTCGCGACGGGTGCGTCGGAGCCCAGCTCCAGGACGGCCCCGGCGGCGAGCAGGTCGGCGAAGGCGTACGCCCGGCCGGTCCGGCCCGCCCAGTGCCGGTCGGCGACATCCCGGTCGTCCACCGCATGGGTGGGCTGGACGCTCACGGTGACGCCCAGTTCGGCGAAGCGCGGGACGTCCTTGGCGGCGAGGAGCTGGCCGTGCTCGATCCGGCCGTGGCAGCGGACCGCCTCGAAGGCGTCGAGGACCATCTCGTTGGCGCGGTCCCCGATCGCGTGGACGGCGGGCCGGATCCCGTGGGCGGAGGCCCGGCGCAGCAGGGACACCAGTTCCTGCGGGGGCAGCAACTCCAGCCCGTGGGCGCCGGGTTCACCGGGAATCGCGCCCGGGTACGCCTCGTGGCACAGCGCGGTACGGGTGTTGAGCGAGCCGTCGCTGAGCACCTTGAGCGGTCCGACCTCCAGCCGCCCGCCGGGGGTGTCCAGGATCTGGCCGGTGCGCAGGCCGCGGCCGATCGCCGCCTCCAGGTGCTGGGGCCAGACGGAGGCCGCCACGCGCAACGGCACCGAGGAGCCGTTCATCCGGCGGGTCCAGGCCGCGATGTTGTCGGCGTACTCGAAGTCGACGATGCCGGTGATCCCGCGTGCGGCGGCGGCGACGCAGGCCTCCTGCACCCACTGGTCCGTCAACTCCTCGGAGACCGTGGGCAGTTGCGTCATGGCCTGGATGCACTCGTCCTCGCGGAGCAGCCCGGTGGGGTGGTCGCCTCGGTCCACCAGGGCGAGTGCGGCGGAGTTGAGCCAGGCGGAGTGCAGATCCATGCTGATCAGCAGGGTGGGGCGGTCCGGGACGAGGGTGTCGAGAAGGTCCTTGTGGGGCGCGTCCGGCCACAGGCCGTCACGGAAGCCGTGGCCGATCATCGGCTCCCCGGGCGGCAGGGCGCCGGCCTGCAGACCGGCCGCGTCGGCGGCCTCCCGCGCCGAACCCGCGCCGGACACGTCGAGCCGTCGGCGCAGGCCCGCCCACTGGACCATGTGGACGTGCGCGTCCCACAGCCCCGGCAGCAGGGTGCGGCCGTCGAGATCGAGGCCTGCCCCTTCGGAACGCGGAGATTCGCCCGCCGCAAACACCGCCCTGACCACACCGGACTCGATCCGGACGTCGCTCAGCGGTCCACCCGCGCCCAGGTGGACACGGCGCAGGGTGAGCGGCTCGACGGAGCCCGCCGGAGTGCCGAACGCTGTGGTGGACGTGGACGTGGACGTGGACGTGGGGGTGGGCTTGGGCGTGGGGACGGGTACGGCGGGGGTCACGGCTTCCTCGTTCCTCTTCGCTGCGGGGCGGCGTCGGCGTACCTGTCGTCACCGAAGTGCCGCCATCCTCTCGACCTCGTCCACCTCGGACAAGTCATGACGAGCCGCCGACGGCAGCATGACCGCGAGGGGTTCCGATTCGATGGCGCAGGGGACGGCATGGCGGCGCTTATGACGTGCATGACCCGAGGGTGATGGGGATCTGGTGATTCGTGTGGGTCCCGGACTATGTGGTGCGGCACGGGGGAGGCACACTGCATACACGCATTCTCACGATCAAGAGGAACAGGCATGATCACGCTTACGAAGGAAGACGGCCCGGCGGATCTCGACGGAGTGACCCATCTGTCGATCGGGGTGTCCTGGGACCCGACCGTCGGCAGCAGTGGAGGCCTGATGGGCAAGCTGCGCCAGAAGACCGGCACGGACCTCGACCTGATCGCCATCGCGATGCAGGGCTCGGACCCGGTGCGCCTGGCGGGCCTGGACTCACTGGACCCGCTGGGCAACGGTTCGCTGGTGCACACCGGCGACAACCAGACCGGCAAGGGTGACGGTGACGACGAGACGGTGACCGTCGAGTTCGCCCGCGTCCCGACGAACATCACCGCCATCGTCTTCGTCGCCGCCGCGTACAAGAAGAGCAGCTCCTTCCAGAAGGCGCGGAACATCAGCTTCAAGGTGTACGACGCGACCGGCGGCACCACCCAGCAGGTCGCGGACATCTGGCCGAGCCTCCTCAGCAACGACAACGGCTGCGCCGTGGCCAAGGCCGTCCGGGTCGGCGGTGTCTGGAAGCTGCAGGTGATCAACGAGACCGGCAAGATCAAGCAGGGGGACGAGCAGGCGCTGATGCGCTTCGCCGCGAGCAAGTAGACCGTGTCGGTCGTGCGGGCGGTGTAGGGCGAGGCGGGGCGGGTCCGGCGGACATGCCGGACCCGCCCCGCCCTATGTTCCGGGCCGACCTCAGTCGGGCAACCGGCCCCGGGTCTCCGTCTCCGATGTCTCCGATATCTTTGATGTCTTTGATGTCTTCGATCAGGAGTGTACGTTCGTACGCTCTCGCTATAAGCTCACGGACATGACTGTTGACGTGCTGCGCCGACCCGCGCCCGCCGAGCGGCAGGCCCGTACCGCCGTGGCCGTGCTCTTCTTCACCAACGGAGCCCTCTTCGCCAACCTGCTGCCGAGGTATCCGCAGATCAAGGCGGATCTCGGCATCGGCAACGCCGCCTACGGGCTGGCCGTGGCGGCGTTCCCGGCCGGTGCCATCGCGGCCGGCCTCGCGGCGGGCGTGGCCATCCGGCGGCTGGGCTCGGCGCGGGCGGCGGTGGCGGGCACGCTGCTGACCGGTGCGGGCATCCTGGTCGCGGGACTTGCCGACTCGGTGCTGCTGTTCGCCGCCGCGTTGTTCCTGGCCGGAGCGATGGACGCGATCACCGACGTGGCCCAGAACGCCCATGGACTGCGGGTGCAGCGGCGCTACGGACGCTCCATCATCAACTCCTTCCACGCGATCTGGTCCATCGGCGCCGTCGCCGGTGGATCCATGGCCGCCGCGGCGATAGCCCTCGGCCTCTCACGCGGGCAGCACCTGGCGATCTCGGGCGTGGTGTTCGCGCTCGCGGCCTGCGTCGCCCTGCGGTTCTGCCTGACCGGCCCCGACGTCGAGTCGGCGCCCGAGCCCGAATCCGAGCCCGAATCCGAACCCGAAACCGGGGCCGCGGCGGAAGCCGGGGCGCGGTCGGCGCCCGGCCCCGGCGTTCCCGGCGCCCGACAGGCCAAGCGGCCCCCGGCGGCCCGGCGTACCGCGTACGTGCTGGCCGCCCTCGTGCTCATCGCCACGGCCGGCACCCTCGTCGAGGACGCGGGCAGTTCCTGGGCCGCCCTCTACCTCTCCGGTTCGCTGTCCGCGTCGGTGACGCTGGCTGCCTCCGGCTACATCGCCCTGGTCGGGGCCCAGTTCGTCGGCCGCATCATCGGTGACCGGCTCGTCGACCGGTTCGGCCAGCGCACGGTGGCCCGTACCGGCGGTCTCATCGTCGTGGCCGGCATGGGCCTGGCCCTGGCGGTGCCGACCGTGCCGGGCACGATCCTCGGCTTCGCCGCTGCCGGGTTCGGCGTAGCGACCCTGGTCCCCGCCGCGATGCACGAAGCCGACGAACTGCCCGGCCTCAAGCCCGGTTCGGGGCTGGCCATCGTCTCCTGGCTCATGCGGCTGGGCTTCCTGCTCTCCCCGCCGGTCGTCGGCCTGGTCGCGGACGCGGCGAGCCTGCGGGTGGGCCTGCTCGTGGTGCCGCTCGCCGGACTGCTCGTGCTCCTGTCCGCCGGAGTGCTGCGGTCCAGGCGCCGTTAGCGGGACCCTTGGGCGTCCTCGCTTCACGGGTCGACGGCCGGTCAGAAGTGTACGATCGTACGCATGGCGACGGACTACTTCGCGCACGATCCCCGCACGAACCTCGAACGCATGACGGCGGGTGACCACTACATCGCCGACGACCCGGAGATCGTCCGCCGGTACCAGCGAGCCGTGCGCCTGGCCGCCCGCTACCAGGCCGCCTACGTCGAGGACCCCGAGGCCGCGCGGCCGATCCTCGCCGAACTGCTCGGCTCCCTGGGCGAGGAGGCCCACCTGCGGCCACCGCTGTACGTCGACTACGGAAGCAACATCACGATCGGCGCCCGCACCTTCGTCAACTACAACCTGACCGCGCTCGACGTCGCGGCGATCACCATCGGCGAGGACTGCCAGATCGGACCGAACGTCCAACTGCTCACCCCCACCCACCCCTTGGAACCGGAGCCCCGGCGCGACAAGCTGGAGGCCGCCCGCCCGATCACCATCGGGAACAACGTGTGGCTCGGGGGAGGCGCCATCGTCCTGCCCGGTGTGAGCATCGGCGACAACTCCGTCATCGGCGCGGGCGCCGTGGTGACGAAGGACGTGCCCGCCGGTGTCGTAGCCGTCGGCAACCCCGCCCGCCCGGTCCGCACCCTCTGAAGGCACCGCCATGGCCACCGGACACACCGACCCGCAGCGCCGCGAACGCATCCTCGCCGCGACCCTCGATCTCATCGCGGAGGAGGGGATCGCCCGGGTGTCCCACCGGAAGATCGCCGCGCGGGCCGGTGTCCCGCTGGGGTCGATGACGTACCACTTCAGTGGCATGGACCAGCTGCTCCGGGAGGCGTTCACGCGCTTCGCCGACCACATCGTCGCCGTCTTCGACGCCCACCTCGCCGCTCCGGCCGACCGCGACCAGGCCCGCGAGGCGGTGACGGATCTCGTCCACGCCCTCTCGGAGGGGAGTCAGCGGGACCTCGTACTCACCCAGGAGCTGTACATCCTCGCCGCGCGTCGGCCGGTCTACCGGGAACTCACCCATGAGTGGATGGCCCGCAGCCGCACCCACCTGGAAAAGCACTTCGATCCCGACACCGCCCGTCAACTCGACGCTCTCATCGAGGGCTTGACCCTGCACCGCGCCTTGGACAACGAGCCCCACGACCGCGCCCTGACCCGTGAGGCGATCACCCGCATCACCACGACACGCGAGTAGCCGTCGCGCGGGGTGAACAGCGGGGGACAGCGGCGGCCAGCGGTGAACAGGGCCGGACCAGGCGCCGGGACCGATGACGAGCGATCCGGAATCGATCCGGAATCGATCCGGCAGAGATCGACAGCGATCCGGAATCGATCAGGAAGAGATTCCGGAACCGATCAGGAATCGATCAGGAATCGATCAGGAATCGAGAAGCAGATCCGGCCGGGCTGCCCGAAACTGGTGGGATCGAGCCGGCGACGCCGACGAGGAACGGCGGGGCGCCCCGCGCAACAGATGGAGACACGATGAGCATGGCCCCGAGGGCGGACACGCGGTCACCCGGGCCGCACGCCGCCGACAGCCACGACCTGATCCGTGTGCACGGCGCGCGCGAGAACAACCTCAAAGACGTCAGCATCGAGATCCCCAAGCGCCGCCTGACGGTGTTCACCGGGGTGTCCGGATCCGGCAAGAGCTCGCTGGTGTTCAACACCATCGCCGCCGAGTCGCAGCGGATGATCAACGAGACCTACAGCGCCTTCGTACAGGGCTTCATGCCGACGCAGGCGCGCCCCGAGGTCGACGTCCTGGACGGACTGACCACCGTGATCACCGTCGACCAGCAGCGGATGGGGTCCGACCCCCGCTCCACCGTCGGCACGGCCACCGACGCCAACGCGATGCTGCGCATCCTCTTCAGCCGGCTCGGCACACCGCACATCGGCCCGCCCGCCGCGTACTCCTTCAACACCGCCTCGGTCCGGGCCAGCGGCGGGATCACCGTCGAGCGCGGTGCCGCCAGGACCAAGACGGTGAAGGCGACCTTCAACCGTACCGGCGGCATGTGCACACGCTGCGAGGGCCGGGGGTCGGTCTCCGACATCGACCTCGGCCAGCTCTACGACGACTCCAAGTCCCTCTCCGAGGGCGCGTTCACCATCCCCGGCTGGAAGTCCGACAGCCAGTGGACCGTGCAGGTCTACGCCCAGTCCGGCCTCGTCGACCCGGACAAGCCGATCCGTGAGTACACCAAGAAGGAGCTGCGGGACTTCCTCTACGGGGAGCCGATGAAGGTCAAGGTCAACGGCGTCAACCTCACCTACGAAGGCCTGATCCCCAAGATCCAGAAGTCGTTCCTGTCCAAGGACAAGGAGGCGATGCAGCCGCACATCCGGGCGTTCGTGGAGCGGGCGGTCACCTTCGCCACCTGCCCCGAGTGCGACGGCACCCGGCTCAGCGAAGGCGCCCGGTCGTCGAAGATCGGCAAGGTCGGCATCGCCGACGCCTGCGCGATGGAGATCCGCGACCTGACCGAATGGGTCCGCGGCCTCGACGAGCCGTCGGTGGCGCCGCTGCTCGCCGCACTGCAACAGGCCCTCGACTCGTTCGTGGAGATCGGGCTCGGCTATCTCTCGCTGAACCGGCCCGCGGGCACGCTGTCGGGCGGCGAGGCGCAGCGCGTCAAGATGATCCGCCACCTCGGTTCCTCGCTCACCGACATCACCTACGTCTTCGACGAGCCCACCATCGGCCTGCACCCCCATGACATCCAGCGGATGAACGACCTGCTGCTGCGACTGCGGGACAAGGGCAACACGGTGCTCGTCGTCGAGCACAAGCCCCAGACGATCGCGATCGCCGACCATGTCGTCGACCTCGGCCCCGGCGCGGGGACGACGGGCGGCACCGTCTGCTTCGAGGGAACCGTCGAGGGGCTGCGGGCCAGTGACACCGTCACCGGCCGCCACCTCGACGACCGGGCCGCCCTCAAGGAGACGGTGCGCAAGCCCACCGGCGCGCTGGAGATCCGCGGAGCGACCGCGCACAACCTGCGAGGCGTCGACGTCGACATCCCCCTCGGGGTGCTCACCGTCGTCACGGGCGTCGCCGGCTCCGGCAAGAGTTCGCTCGTGCACGGGTCGATCCACGACGACGGTGTCGTGTCCATCGACCAGGGCGCGATCCGCGGCTCCCGGCGGAGCAACCCGGCCACGTACACCGGCCTGCTCGACCCGATCCGCAAGGCCTTCGCCAAGGCCAACGGCGTGAAGCCGGCCCTGTTCAGCGCCAACTCCGAGGGCGCCTGCCCGACCTGCAACGGCGTGGGTGTCATCTACACCGACCTGGCGATGATGGCCGGCGTCGCCACTCCCTGCGAGGAGTGCGAGGGGAAGCGGTTCCAGGCGGCGGTCCTGGAGTACCACCTCGGGGGCCGGGACATCAGCCAGGTGCTCGCGATGCCGGTGACCGAGGCCGCGGAGTTCTTCGGCGCGGGCGAGGCGAGTACGCCGGCCGCGCACCGCGTCCTGGAGCGGCTCGTCGACGTCGGGCTCGGCTACCTCAGCCTCGGCCAGCCGCTCACCACCCTGTCCGGCGGTGAGCGCCAGCGGCTCAGGCTGGCCACCCACCTGGCCGACAAGGGCGGCGACAGGTCCGTCTTCGTGCTCGACGAGCCGACCACCGGACTCCATCTCGCCGACGTGGAGCAACTGCTCGGGCTCCTCGACCGGCTCGTCGACTCCGGCAAGTCGGTCGTCGTCGTCGAGCACCACCAGGCGGTCATGGCGCACGCCGACTGGATCATCGACCTGGGTCCCGGCGCCGGGCACGACGGTGGCCGGATCGTCTTCGAAGGCACCCCCGCCGAACTCGTCGCGGCCCGCTCCACCCTCACCGGCGAGCACCTCGCGGCCTACGTCAGGGTCTGACCCCGGTCCCCGTACGGGGTCCCTGGGGCAGGGCATCGGCCAGCGCCCGGTCCGCCCCGGCGGCCAGTACGGAGTCGTCCCTGCCGGCGCCGGCCCAGGCGACATGGCCGTCGGGGCGGATCAGGGCGGCGCGCACCGGTGCCCAGGCGGCCGGGGGCCGGTCGAGGAGCCCGGTGCGCACGGTGAGCCCCGGACACGACCGGTCCACGCCGGTGCCGTCCGCGAGCGGACCGTCCGTGATCGGACCCTCTGTGATCGGGCCGTCCGTGATCGGGCCTCGCGTGAGTACGCGTTCGGCGAGGACGCCCTGCGTCAGGTCGAGCAGCAGATGACGGTCCGCGCGCAGCAGCCCGAACAGACCGCCCTCGGAGTCGGTGAACGCCAGGTCGGGCGCGCGGGTGCCGGTGAGGGGGTGGGCCGTCGGGTCCGGGCCCGGGTAGCTGACGGCGAGTGCGGTGAGGCGTTCGGACAGGGCCTGCCCGAAGGCCGGCTGGGTGGCGATCATCTCGCTGAGGAACGACCGCAGAGCCAGGCCCTCCGGAGTGAAGCCGGTCATCAGGGCGGTCTGGGCGCGGCTGTGCTCCATCAGCTGGACGCCGACCGGGTGGCGTTCGGTGTGGTAGCTGTCGAGCAGGCTGTCCGGGGCCCGGCCGCCGAGGGTCGCGGCGATCTTCCAGCCGAGGTTGTGGGCGTCCTGGATGCCGACGTTCATGCCCACGCCGCCCGTCGGGAAATGCTGGTGAGCGGCGTCGCCGGCGAGCAGGACCCGACCGCGCCGGTACTCCGCCGCCAGCCGGGTGGCGTTGCCGAACCGCGAGAGCCACACCGGGTCGCGCATGCCGAAGTCCTCACCCGTGATGGCGACGACCTTGGCCCGCAGCTCCTCCAGGGTGAGGTCGTCAGGTGACTCGGTGGTGAGGCTGTCGGGACTGGCACCGACCAGCCGGTGACGCCCGCCGGGCAGCGGCGCCACCAGCACCCCGCCGTGCAGCCCGAAGACACCGGACCCCGGTGGCGGCGGGCTGTCGAGCGTGACGTCGCCGAGCCAGCCCAGCACGGTGGAGGGCGTGCCGGGAAAGCCGATGCCCGCGGCGGTGCGCACGGTACTGCGGGAGCCGTCGCACCCGACGAGGTGGGCCGCGCGCAGCTCGTACGGCCCGCCCGGCCCCGCCACTCGCACGGCCACCGACTCGGCGTGCTCGGTGAACCCGGTGACGCGATGCCCGCGCACGATCGTGGCGCCGAGCGCGAGCGCGTGCCGCTCCAGCAGTTCCTCGGTCCGGGCCTGCGGCAGCGCGAGGGTGTACGGGAACGGGGTGTCCAGCGCCCGGAAGTCGAGCCGTTCGTCGAGCATGGCGAAGTGGCCGCCCGGGATCCGCAGGGCCTCCGCGAGGAAGGGCTCGTGCGCATCGCGCGAGGCGAGGACCTCGATGGTGCGCGGGTGGATGGTGAGCGCCTTGGAGCGCCGGTCGATGGCGGCCCGCTCCTCGACGACGGTGACGGCGACCCCGCCCAGCCGCAGTTCGGCGGCGAGCCAGAGCCCGACCGGTCCTCCGCCGGCGATGACAACCTGCTGTTCCACACACCCTCCTAGGTCAGTGACCAATAACGCGTTCGCAGTAAACTAGGTCAATGACCAATAAGCAAGCGAGTGAGGGCCGCGGCCCCCGGCTGGACCCCGCGACGGTGACCCGCGCCGCACTGGAGCTGCTGGACGAGAAGGGCCTGGACGCCCTGTCCACCCGGGCAGTCGCCGAGCGGCTCGGCGTACGCATGAACACCGTGCTGTGGCATGTGAAGACCAAGGCCCGGATGCTGGAGCTGATGGCGGACGCCGTCGTCGGCGGGGCTCCGCTGGACGACCTGCCGGCCCGCTGGGACGAACGCGCCGGGGAACTGGCCCGCCGGTACCGCCGGGCCCTGCTCGCCCACCGCGACGGCGCCGCGCTCGTGGTCGGCACCTACGCCGCCGAACCGCACACCCTGCGCTTCGCCGACGCGCTGGTCGCCGCACTGCTGGACGGCGGCCGGGACAGCCGGGACGCCGCCTGGACCACCTGGACGATCATCTACCTCGCCCTCGGCCTCACCCAGGAGGAACAGGCGGCGGCCCACCGCTCCCTGAACGGCGGCCTGGCCGACGCGGTGTCAGAGGCGAGCCACCCGGCCCTCCACCTGGTCCTCGACCACCTGGACGCGGAATCGTTCGACGACCGTTTCGAATTCGGGCTGTCGGCGATCCTCACACGGAGGTGACCAGGTCCGAGCGCGGTTCGGGAAAGTCGGTGGACAACGACCGGCCCAGGCACAGACTTGGCCCCATGAGTGCCGCATCGGGTCCCAAGGCCGACCTCCACCACTACCTGCAGTCCGCCCGCGATGCCCTGCTGTGGAAGCTCGAAGGGCTCTCGGAGTACGACGTCCGCCGCCCGCTGACGCCGACCGGCACCAACCTCCTGGGCCTGGTCAAACACGCGGCCGGGGTGGAACTGGGGTACTTCGGCGCCACCTTCGGACGCCCGTCCACCGAAGTTCTGCCCTGGCTCGACGAAGACGCCGAGCCCAACGCGGACATGTGGGCCACCGCCGACGAGTCACGCGGGGACATCGTGGAGCTGTACCGCCGTGCTTGGGCCCACGCGGACTCGACGATCGACGAGCTCCCGCTGGACACGGTCGGCCGGGTCCCGTGGTGGCCGAGCGACAAGAACGAGGTGACGCTGCATCACGCAGCCGTGCGCGTGATCGCCGACACGCAACGGCACGCGGGCCATGCCGACATCCTGCGGGAACTCATGGACGGTTCGGTCGGGATGAGGAAGGGCAACGACGGCACCGCGTCCGGCGATCCCCAGTGGTGGGAGACCTACCGGAGCCGCCTGGAGGGCGCCGCCAAGGAAGCCGACCGAAACGCTCGGTGAACAGCGGGGACTCGGTACGCGGAAGGTCACTCGCAGATCTATCGGCCGCCACCCGGGACCGGCACAATCACGCCCATGACGATCACCACGAGCGCGCCGCCCACGCACGGCGGTCCCGGCGCCCTCGCCCGAGGGTTTCTGACGGGTGGTGTGATCGGAGCGTCGCCGGCCGCCTTTGTCGTCGGCATCGTCATCGAGAGGGTGCCGCTGATCGTCGCGGGCTTGGCCGTGCCGGTGCTCTACGGCCTGCTGCTGTTCCTGGCCGGCGCGCCGCGGCGCGCCCGGGAGGCGGCCGTCGTGCCCCGCACGGCCCTCGCGATGATCGAGAGCCTGCGGGCGATCGGGGGAGAGACGAGCGACGTACCGGTGCGGTTCGATCTCACCGTCGCACCGGACGACGCTCCCGCCCACCGCGTCGAGATCACCCACGACATCAACCTCGTCGACCTCCCCGACCACCGGCCGCGCGGCATCCTGGTGGTCGAATACCCGCCGGACCGGCCGTGGCGGGCACGTATCGTGCGGCACCCGACTCCGGAGTGGCAGGATCGGGTGGCGACGGCCGCCATCGACTCGGCACCCGAGTCGTCCAGGGTGGTCAAGCCCCCAGAGGGCTGTGCCTTCGGAGCTGTCATGGTCGTCGGCCTGCTGCTGGGCGCGGCGGCCGTGATCCTGTCGTTCCGCGCCGACCTGTTCGACCCGGAGACGGGGACCGCCACGCGGCAGGGGTCGCCCTCCGCGGAGCGGTCCGTCTCCTCCAGTACGTCCACCACGGTCGTGTCGTCGGCGTCCGGCACGGTCGCCCTCGGCCCGGACCGGTCGATGCTGGACAAGGGCGAGCTGCGCCGGGCCGTCGATTCGCTCACCAAGGGCAAGGACGGGCGTCCGGCACTCACCGTCGTCGTGCAGGAAAGCCAGTTGTCGGTGGTCTTCTCTCCCACCGGCACGCAGGCCCCGGACTTCGATCCGCGTTCCCTGCCCTACGAACGCTTCCCGGCCCTGGTCGAGGAGGCCGGCACCACCCTCGGCGTGGACTCCCCGACGTCCTGGCAGATCAGCGTCGACCGCCTGACCGGTTCTCTCGCCGTCAGGGTCAGCGTGACCGGTCCCGAAGGCGCGGCCTCACTGGAGGCGGACGGACAGGGCGAGGTGGTGCGGCGCTCCCCGGCGGGCTGACCTCGGGGCCTCTAGACCACAGGCGCCCCGCGTGGTGCCGGCCGGGGTTTGGTGCTCGGCGGCGGGGCCTTGCGCGCGTGCAGTTCGATGGCCAGCGGCGCGGCGGTGAACATCGAGGAGTACGTGCCGACGACGATGCCGATGAGCAGGGCGAGGGCGAAGTCGGTCAGGGAGTCGCCGCCCAGCAGGGTGAGGGCGGCGAGGATGAACACGGCTCCCATGCCGGTGTTGACGGTGCGGGGCAGGGTCTGCAGGATCGCGCTGTTGGCGAGGGCCGGGAAGGGAGCCTTCCGTTGGCCGGCCGACAGCTCCCTGATCCGGTCGAAGACGACCACGGAGTCGTTGACGGAGTAGCCGATCACGGTCAGCAGCGCCGCGAGGAACACCCCGTCGATCGGCTTGCCGAGCCAGGCGAAGATCCCGATGAGGATCAGCGTGTCGTGAGCCATCGCGGCGACCGCGGACACCCCGAGCGTCCAGCGGAAGCGCACCGCGAGATACAGCAACTGCGCGGCCAGCGCCGTGGCGAGGGCGATGAGCGCCCCGCGCCGCAGTTCGTCGCCGAGGCTGGGGCCGATGAGCTCGTCGCGGATCTTCTCGGCACTCCCGCTCAGAGCGCCGATCGCCTTGTCCACCTTCGCCGCCTCGGCGTTGGAGAGCTGATCGGTCCGTACGGTGAGGTCGTCCTCGCCCGAGGTCTGGACGACCGCGCGCGGCAGACCCGCGTCGGCCAGCGCGTCCCGGGCGCGGTCCGCGTCGACCGGGGCGGAGGTCGAGTACTCCATGAGCCGGCCGCCGGTGAACTCGACGCCGAAGTTCAGCCCCCGGACCGCGATGCCCGAGGTGGCCAGGAGGAGCGCGACGGCCGATGCGGCCAGCCAGACGCGCCCGCGCCGCATCAGGTCGGGGTTGCGGCGGGTGAGCCAGTCACGGACCTTCCCGGTGTCCGCGATGCCGGTGAGCTGGGGACGCCGTCGTACGGACGGGCGGGCGACCGCGAAGTCGGCGAGGACACGGGTGATCACCAGGGCACTGAGCATGGAGGCGAGCACGCCGATGCCCAGGGTGACGCCGAAACCGCGGACGGGCCCGGAGGCGAGGAAGAAGAGCAGACCGGCGGCGATGAGGGTGGTGATGTTGGAGTCGGCGATGGCACTGAAGGCGTTGCGGAACCCCGCGGTGAGGGCGGAGCGCAGACCCTTGCGCTGCGCCGCGTACTCCTCGCGGGCCCGTTCGAAGACGAGCACGTTGGCGTCGACGGCCATGCCGATGGCCAGGACGAACCCCGCGAGCCCGGGAAGGGTGAGGGTGGCGCCGAGCGCGGCCAGCGCGGCGTAGGAGATGACTCCGTAGCAGGCCAGGGCCACGGTGGCCAGGGCGCCGAGGAGCCGGTAGACGCCGATGATGAACAGCGAGGTCAGCGCGGTGCCGATGAGGGCGGCCCAGGCACTGGCCTCGATGGCCGTGGCGCCCAGGGTGGGGCCGACGGTGCGCTGTTCCACGGTCTCGACCGGCACCGGCAGGGCTCCGCCGTTGATGAGCAGGCCCAGCTCGCGGGCCTCGTCCCGGCTGAAGGAGCCGGAGATCTGGGTGGACCCTCCGGCGATGCCCGTACCGCAGGCGACGGTCGAGGTGACCTGGGGGGAGGAGATGACCTTGTCGTCCAGCACGATGGCGACGCGCCGGGCGGGATCACCCGCCGCATGGCATGCCGCCTCGCCGGTCAGCTCGGCCCAGGCGTCGCCGCCCGCTCCCTTGAAGTCGACGCCGACGTACCAGCCGGCCCCGCCCTGCTGGTCGATGCGGGCCTCGGCACTGTCGACGTCGGCGCCGGTGAGCGCGGACGGGCCCAGGCGTACCCGGCCGCCGGACTCGTCGGGGAGGACGAGGTCGTCCGGCTGCTCGGTCGGCGCTGCGGGCGGGTTCTCACCGGAGCCGGAGCCGGTACCGGACTCGGCAGCCGGGTCGCCGACGCCGAGAACGGGATGGAAGGCGAGCTGGGCGGTACGGCCGAGGACGTCGGCGGCCTCGCTCGGGTCCTGGACACCGGGCAGTTCGACGATGATCCGGTTGTCCCCGGAACGGGCGACGGTCGGCTCGGAGACGCCGAGCGCGTCGATGCGGTGGCGCAGTACCTCCAGCGTGCGGTCGGTGGCCTCGGAGTCGGCCTTGGCGGTGGGGGAGTCGCGGGTCTCCAGGACGATCTGGGTCCCGCCGCGCAGATCGAGTCCGAGACGGACCGGCACGGTGAAGGTGATGTAGAGCGACAGGGCGAGAACGGCTAGGGCGAAGAACGCCCGCACGCGGATGGCGCGCGTCAAGGGTGCCTCCAACAGGCATACCGCAGCCCGGAGAAGGGCACGGCAGGAATCGACTGGGTGACGTCAGATACCGGTTGAAGACGGCGGGCCCCGCCCGCTGTGCCGCGTGGAGTGCTGCGGAGGCGTGACAGCGCCCGGCGAGACCACCAGCGGCGGTCCGGGCTCCGGCAGGGGGACCACGGGACCGGGCGGAACGGACACCGCGCCGGGGGACGGGGCGTGCCACTCGCCCGCAGTGGCCCGGACCGCGCGGGGCGGCTGACCGCAGGCGCTGACGCAGGTGTCGCCGACGCTGTTACGGGTGACGGCGGGGGCGTCGGCGGCACGCGCGGCCGGTGCCTGCGGGGAACTGTGCGGTGCGACGGCCGTGATCGCCGTCGGCGTGCCGGGGGACGCCGTGGCGGGGATGCCCTGAAGGCCCAGTACACCGAGGAGGGCGAACAGCGTCGCCAGCACCATGCCGGACACGGAACCGGACACAGAGCCGGAGGCAGAGGCTCGGATCCGGGCGCCCCGCGGCAGAGGGGAGGCCGCAGGGGCTCGACGCCGAGTCATGCGATGCCTCCCCTCACCTGGAGTCGCCTGGCCCGCTCACGGGTGAGGCCGCCATGGAGGGCGGCCCGTGGGGACAACGTACAAGGGACGCCGAAGGTTCGCGCGGGCGGCCGACCTTTTCGGCCGCGGATTCCGTTTCCGCGTCGGACGCCGGCTCCGTGCCGTCGTCCGGAGCGGGAAACGACCGGCCTGCCCCGTGACGACTGCTGGTACCGGCGACGGCGGTTGCATAGGTTGACCTGAGCCGGACGCCTGTACCCACGCCGCTGTACCCACTCCGCCTTCGCCCTCGCGCCCACCCCGGCACCGACAGGAGCTTTCGTGACGTACGACATCACCGCCCTCCGCTCTCAGTTCCCGGCGCTGAGTGCCAGGACCGCCCACTTCGACGGCCCCGGCGGCACCCAGACCCCGGAACCCGTCATCCGGGCCATCGCCGACGCGATGGCCCGGCCGCTGTCCGTCCGGGGCCGGACGACCCCGGGGGAGCGGAACGCCGAAGCCATCGTCACCCGGGCCCGACAGGCCCTGGCCGACCTGCTGGGAGCGCGGCCGGCCGGGATCGTCTTCGGCCGCAGCGCCACCCAGCTCACCTACGACTTCGCCCGTACCCTCTCCCGGACCTGGTCGCGCGGTGACGAGGTGGTCGTCACCCGCCTCGACCACGACGCCAACATCCGCCCCTGGGTCCAGGTCGCCGCCCAGGCGGGTGCCATCGTGCGCTGGGCCGACTTCGACCCGGACACCGGAGAGCTGACCGCCGCCGACATCGGCGCCGTGCTGTCCCCGCGCACCCGGCTGGTGGCCGTCACCGCCGCCTCCAACCTGATCGGCACACGTCCCCCGATCGCGGAGATCTCCCGGCTGGCGCACGACGCCGGGGCGCTCACCTATGTCGACGGCGTCCACCACGCCGCGCACGCGCTGGTCGACGTGGAGGAACTGGGCGCGGACTTCTTCGTCTGCTCCCCGTACAAGTTCTTCGGACCTCACCACGGAGTACTCGCCGCCCGGCCCGAGCTGCTGGAGACACTGCACCCGGACAAACTCCTGCCCTCCACCGACGCCGTCCCGGAACGCTTCGAACTGGGCACACTGCCCTACGAGTTCCTCGCGGGCACCGGAGCGGCGGTCGACTTCCTCGCCGGGCTCGACCCGGACGCCACGGGCACCCGACGGCAGCGGCTCGCCTCGGCGTTCACGGCACTCGAAGCGCACGAACAGACCCTGCGCACACAGATCGACAAGGGTCTGTCCGCACTCCAGGGCGTCCGGATCCACTCCAGGGCCGCCGACCGCACCCCCACCCTGCTGCTCACCTTCGAGGGGCGCTCGACGCCGGAGGCGTACGGCTTCCTCGCGGAGCGCGGTGTCCACGCGCCGGCGGGGTCCTTCTACGCGATCGAGGCGTCCCGCCGGCTCGGCCTCGGCGACACCGGCGGCCTGCGGATCGGCCTCGCCCCCTACAACGACACGGAGGACGTCGGGCGGTTCCTGGGCGGACTGGACGAGTTCCTGACGCTCTGAGCGCCCCAGGCCGCCGCGCACAGTGCCCGGTCGACCTCCTCGGTGTAGTGGGCCGCCGCGAGCCAGACGCGGGCGAACCGGTCGACGTCGGCGGGGACGAGACGGCCGAAGACGTCGCGGGACCGGTCCGCGGCGGCGG
The DNA here is from genome assembly GCF_047444975.1 of Streptomyces sp. CWNU-52B. Taxonomy (NCBI): domain Bacteria; kingdom Bacillati; phylum Actinomycetota; class Actinomycetes; order Kitasatosporales; family Streptomycetaceae; genus Streptomyces; species Streptomyces sp. CWNU-52B. The sequence goes on from NZ_JBLFJV010000056.1 coordinate 141,899, forward strand.
AATGGAGTGCGTCGAGGAGATCTCCGGCGCAGCCGAGGCCGGACCGGCGCAGGCGCCGGCCGTCGGCGGCGCTGTCCCCGGGGAAGGCGAGGACACGACGCCCCGCGGAGGCCGCCTGGTGGACGCGGCGGCGCAGGAGATGCAGCGGCGCCTCGTCCTGGGTGGGCGGGGACCCGGCGGGCGACGTCGCGGGGGCGGGCAGATCCGCGTGCTGGAGACGGTCGAGGCCCAGATCGAGACGGGCCCCGGGATCAAGGGGGTGAGCCGTGGCGAGCAGCAGGGCCCGGGGCACGGCGGACGGTTCGAGCCGCGCGACGACCCGTAGCCGGGTGCCCGGCGCGGCCGCGAGGAGGCGGAGGTTGTCGCGGTGGGGCAGCGCGGGGTGGTCGTGGGCGGCGGCGAGCCGCAGCGTCAGTCCCTCGCACTCGGCCAGCAGGCAGTCGCCCGCGGCCTCGCGGACCGTACCGGCGAGGGTCACGTCGAGGAACAGCAGACCGTCCTCGCCGGCCAGGGCACGGGACACCTGGTCGGTGACCGGCGCCGCCCACAGGCGGTCGAGAGGAGCCTCGTGCCAGGCGGCGCCCGACGCCCGGACCGCCCGCACACCCGCGCCCGCACCGAGCCGGCCCGCCGGGGAGACGGTCGCGCCGGACACCGCCAGCCCGGCCCGCGACAGCTCCCGGTGGGTCAGGGCGGTGTCCCCGATCCGTACGGCCCGGTCGGCCGCGCCCACGGCCCGGCCGGCACCTCCCGGGGCGACGTCCGAGACCGTGTAGAGGCGGCCTTCGGCGTCGGCGGTCCAGGTCACCGCTCCCGCGTGTCCGGTCGCCGTCAGGACGGGCTCGGAGAAGAGCCCGTACAGCCTCAGGGACCCGTCGGGGACGTACGGCTGCCGTGCGGTCCCGCGCAGGGCGGCCAGTTCGGGACCGGCGGCGTGCGGGAGGCGATGCGCCGTCCCGAGGACGTCGCGCAGGGCGGCGGCGAGATCGGTGAGCCGGTACGCGGGATCGCCGTCGCGGGCGGCGCGCAGCTGGGTGACCACGGAGACCGCCGAGGCGGCGCCCCTGGGCAGACCGCTGATCCGCGCGGTGTGGGCGGCGCGCAGCAACTCCGCCTGCAGTACGGCACCGGCCCCGTCCGTGCCGGCTTCGAGCACCGCGGCCGCGGCGTCGTACATGGCCCGCGCGGCGACGCGCTGCTCGGGGGTGGCGGTCTCGGGCTCCGCCGCGGGCGCGCCGCCCTGCGCCTTTCCGGGACCGGAGGGCGAATCGGAGCCGGTGCCCGGGACGGCGTCGGTGTCCGAGCCGGCGTCGGCGATCGGGGCGGCCGAGGCGGCGGCCGCGCGGTGCAGGCAGTCCGGTGCCAGCAGGCAGCCGCACCGGATGGCGTCCACGCTGCTCACGACCCCGCCGGGAGCGTGCAGTTCGAGGTGGGTGTCGTCGTCGACGGCGATGCGCACGGTGTCGCCGTCGCGCACGCACGGACGGGCCGCGAGCTTGGTGACGCCCGCGTCCAGCCGTTTGCGGAGCCGGGGAGTGAGCCCCCGCACGAGTGCGGCGGTCACGGACGGGGCGACCGGAGGCAGGTCGAGGCTCATGAGACTTTCTCCCCTACCCAGCGGGCGAGTTCGAGTGGGCTGAGGGCGGCGACGGGCATGCCCGCGGCGACGAGCTGTCCGGCGACACCGGTCGAGTACCGGGGCCGGCCGGCGTCGTCCAGACTCGCGCAGCCGAGCACATGGCAGCCCGCGCCGACGAGGGACCGGACCTCGGAGAGCAGACCACCGAGGGGGTAGCCCTCCTCGAAGTCGCTGATGAGCACGACGAGGGTGCGGGACGGCACGGTGACGAGCTCGCGGGCGTGACGCAGTCCCGCGGCGATGTGGGTGCCGCCGCCCACGCTGACCTCGAGCAGCAACGACAACGGGTCGTCGACGTGCCCCGTGAGGTCGATGACCTCGGTGGAGAAGGCCAGGAAGTGCGTGGACAGGGTCGGCACCCCGGCCAGGACCGAAGCCGTGAGGGCGGCCCAGACCGTGGAGGCCTCCATGGACCCCGACACGTCGGTGACCAGGATCAGCCGCCAGTCCGCGGCGCGTCGGGCGCGTGCGCGGAAGACCGGGTGCTCCGGTACGACCTGGACCGTGCCGTCCGGGCCGCGGCGCGCGGTCGCCAGGTTGGCGCGCAGTGTGCGGGCCAGATCGAGGCCGCCGCCCGGCCGCCGGCTGGGGCGTGGCAGGGCCGTGCCGTGCAGAGCGGGGCGCAGCCGCGTGGCCAGCTCCCGGGTCAGCGCCTCGACCAGGCGGCGGACCAGCGGGCGCAGGGCGGCCAGCCGTGCCTCGGGAAGTCCTCCGGCGTGGCCGAGCACGGTGCGCAACAGGTCGACGGAGGGCCGCACGCTGCTGGGATCGAGCTCGGCGAACACATCCGTACGGCCCGACGCGGCGGCAGCCGCCAGCACTTCTTCCCGGATGCCCGGTCCGAACAGGGCGGCCAGTTCCTCGGACCACTCGCGCACTCCGGGGTACGGAGCTTCACGGCCGCCGCCGGCGCCGCGCGGAGCGGTTCCGCTCAGACCGCCTCGGCTGCCCTCGCCGCGGCCGCTGCCGTACAGCTCGTCCAGCGCGGTCGCCAACGCCGAAGCCGAGCCCGGCAGTTGATCCGTACGGCGCCCGAGCACGAGTCGCCAGCGATCGGCGGGGGCGAGGACGTGCTCCTCGGGGGAGCCGACGGACCCGTCGACCGCGCCGGTCTCGTGCGCCGGGGCCGGGGCAGCGGACGACGATCCGAGGGGGCCGTCTTCCGTGGTGGCCTCCGCCGGGCCCGGGGGCAGCAGCCCCAGCGTGCGCAGGGCGGCGCGCGCCGTGAGGTCCGCGCCCGTCCAGGTGGCGAGTGCGACGGGATCGACGCCGCCGGTGTCGCTCAGACGCGTGGTGGCGAGGCGCTCCTCGACGGTGTCGAGGAGCCGGTCGCGGGCCGCCGGGCTGAGGGCGTCGAAGCCTCCCCGGAGCGCCGGGAGCCGTTCGAGCAGGTGCCGGTCGGGCATCTCGGCCACGCGGTGGAGCAACGGCTCCAGGGCGGGCGCGGCCGCCTCCAGCAGGGGACCGGCGGCGGTCAGCACTCCGACGAGGCGGTCGGTGAGGTCGGACCGGGCCTCGGGGGTGCCGGCCGCGTCGACCCACGAGACGATGCGATCCCCCAGCGCGCGGGGCTCCTCGTGCCCGAGGAGTACGCGGACGGCTCCGGCGGCGCCCCTCATGAGCGGCGAGCCGTCGGTGGCCAGCCGGGCGAGCGCGCCGGTGAGTCTCATGCCGCCCAGGAGGTCCGCGCGGTGGGCGAGTTCGAGCAGGGCGTGCGCGTCGGCCGGGTCCTCGGAGCCGGTGAGTCCGTCCACCTGCCGCACCGCCGCGGCGGTCAACAGCTCGGCCACGGAGGCCACCGCGTCCGTACGGGCCTCGTCGGCGCCGAGGCCCGCGATGTGCCCGGTGCGCAGCCGGTCCAGCAGGGACAGGGCGGCGAGGAGTTCCGGCAGGGTGGCGGAGTGCGGCAGTACGTCGCGGGCGTCGGCGAGGCGTTCGTCCGTGAGGCCGGGCAGACCGCACTCGGCCGACCGCCGAAGGCCGTGCAGGGTCTGTGCGGCCGTGGGCCCGCCCTCGTCCCGCTCGGCCCGCCACCGCTCACGCAGCAGCCCTTCGGCGGCCTGCGCGAGGGTGACTCCCCGGACCCCGGCCGCGGTCAGCACGGCCGCCGTGGCGGGGGTCCAGCGCACCTCCCAGCGGGAGGTCAGGGCCTGGGTGCCCCCGGCGCCGGTGACGTCCTTGGACTCCCCGTACGGCACACCGCACACGGTCAGCCGCTGCAGGAGGAGTTCACGGCGGCGGTCCAGGTCGGAGCGGAGCGGGTCGAGGCGCAGCTCCCGCGCGGCGTCGGTGCCACGGCTGTCGGGCCCCGGCAGCCGCAGCGACGCCAGTTCGGCCTCCACCGCCGGAGCGAGTCCGCTGCGGGGCGCTCCGGGTGCCGGGCGGCCGGCGCGGGTGCCCACGAGCACCCGCTCCATCGCCTGTGCGACCGCCCGCCCACGCCCGTACGGCTCACCCTGGGTGAGGACGGTCTGGACCGCTTCCACCAGCTCGCCCCGGCCGGCCGCCGGGAGTCCGCGCAGCCGGGAGAGGTCTCCCGCGAGGCGGCTGATCTCCCGGGCCTCGGCGGGCCCCGACGGGTGGCCCAGGGCGCGCAGTTCGGCGCAGACCCGCACGGCGGCGCGGGTCAGGGCCTCCTCCAGCGCGGCCGGGTCGCCCGCCGCGCGTAGGACGAGGTGCTGCCACTCCGGGTCGCGGATCCCCGCCGGATAACCGGACCGCTCGTCGAGCAGCGCGTAGGTGTAGGGGATGAGCGACGTCGTCCACGCGGGGGCGGGCGGTCCGGGTTCTTCCGTACTTGGGTCCGGAGTCACGGGAGTCACCGCTGACGCGGACGGAGCGGCTGACGCGGGTGACGCGGGTGGTGCCAACGCCGGGGCGTGGAAGGCGCCGACGACCACGGCGGCCCGTTCGCCGTTCGTGGTGGCGGCGGCCAGCCGGGCCCGCATCCACGCCTCGCGCCGCAGGTCCAGCTCGGGCACACCGCCCGAGGCCGCGGCGTCCTCGCGCAGCGCCCAGCCCGTCAGGAGGGCGGCACGGCGCAGTGCCTCGGGAGGCGAGCCCGGGGCGGTGGCCTCGACGAGCCGGTCCCAGAGGTCGTCTCCGGTACGGCCCGTGAGCCGGGCCCGCAGGGCGCCCGCGAGCCCGGCAGCCGGCTCCGCGCCGTCGCCCGGACCCGGGTGGGGGACCGGGCGTGGGGCGGCGTGCCGACCGGCGGTCCACGCCCGGTCGGCGAGCGGCAGGTCGCACGCGACGACCGGCACGTCGTGCCGGGCGGCCCAGCGCACGGCGGCGAGTTCGGGTGAGAAGTCGGCGAACGGGTAGAAGGCCGGGCCCCCGCCGCCCCCGTCGTGGGGAGCGGCGGCGAGGGCGACCGGTGCCTGTGTCTCCTCGTGACCGAGCCAGGGCAGCCAGTCCTGCATCTCGGCGGGGAGTTCGACGAGCAGCACGTCCGGCCCGGCCGCGTCCAGCAGGCCGGGCACGGCCGCGGCCAGCGAGGGCGCGTGGTGCCGTACGCCGATGAGGTAGGGCGCCGCCGGGTCCGTGAGGGCCGCGACGGCTTCGTCGGGGGACAGGGACACGGTGGTCAGTCCTCCAGGACGGCGCGCAGGTCCCACAGGGTGCGCCAGGTGGCGGAGCCCTGCTCGGCGCGGCGCCTGACGGGGCCGTCCCAGTAGCCGCGGAGCCGGGCCGCGTCGGCGGGGTCGTCCTTGCGGACCACCCCGAGGATATGACCCGGCAACAGGCCCAGGACGTCGCGGTCGCCGGGGAAGTAGGCGGCGGCGAGCCCGAGCGCGCCCGCGACGGACACGGCTTCCGCGGTACTCATCACGGTGGAGGGCCGCTCGACCTCCCAGCCTTCCGCCGACCGGCCCTGACGCAGGTCCCGGAAGGCCGTGATGAGGGCCTCCAATACGGCGTCGTCGACCCGGAAGGGCGCCCCGGCCCGCTCGACCGAGGCGCGTGCCTGACTGCGTACGAGCGCGGTCTCGGCGTCGAGGTCCGCGATCGGCCCGACGGTCTCGAAGTTGAAGCGGCGCTTGAGCGCGGCCGACATCTCGGAGACCCCCTTGTCACGCAGGTTGGCGGTCGCGATGAGGCTGAAGCCGGGCGCCGCGTGGGCCAGGGAGTCGTCGGTGCCCGCCAGTTCGGGAACGGCGATGCGGCGCTCGGAGAGCAACGACACCAGCGCGTCCTGCACTTCGGGCAGGCAGCGGGTGACCTCCTCGACCCGGGCGACGGCCCCCCGGGCCATCGCGGTGAGGACCGGCGAGGGCACGAGGGCCTGCCGACTGGGTCCCTGGGCCAGCAGCAGGGCGTAGTTCCAGCCGTACTTCAGCTGGTCCTCCGTCGTACCGGCGGTGCCCTGGACGACCAGGCCGCTGGTACCGCACACGGCCGCGGACAACAGCTCGGACAGCATGGACTTGGCGGTCCCCGGCTCACCGACGAGCAGCAGCCCGCGCTCGCCTGCGAGAGTGACGACGCACCGCTCGACCAGGGCACGGTCGCCGACGAACTTGCCCTCGACGACGAGGCGCCGCGGCACGTCCTCGGCTGCCTGCGCGTCGTCCGGCAGACGCAGGGCCCGGCCGTCGCTGCCCATGACGAACGTGACGACGGCGCGGGGCGTGAGCCGCCAGGCCGGCGGGCGCGGCCCGTCGTCGTACGCGGCGAGGAAGGCCAGCTCGGTGGCGTGCCGGTCCTCGGGCGGGGTGATCTGGCGGCCCGGGGAGGGGGCCAGGGTGGTGGTCATCGGTGGTCCGTCCGGTCGGGTCGGGAGGCCGTCGTCGTCATCGGGGGTTCGACGAGCCGGGTTCGGGTGGTGGTCATCGGCCGCGGCCCTTCCGGGTGGCGCGGGTCGTGAGCTTCTCGTAGGCGGGCGCGTCGCCGTCCTGGACACGGCGCCAGGCGCGGGCGAACAGCTCGGGCACCGGGAGAAGGGGCACGGCACGCGCGTGCTCGCGCACCGGGTAGAGGCCCTCCTTCCAGGTCTCCACCGGCAGGGCGGGCGAGGCGAGGGCGCGCCATCCGCAGGGCAGGAAGAGCGTGCGTCCGGCACGCGGCCGCTTGGCCTCCACGACCAGGTCGGTGGCGGCCAGTTCGGCGCGGGCCTTCTTCAGCCGGGCGGGCTTCCAGCCGGTCCAGCGGGCGCAGTCGCGGTCCGTCGGATCGGGCAGGGCGAGCAACTGGAGGTAGAGCGCCGCCGCGTCCTCGCCCAGACCGTGCGCCGCGGCCACCTCGGTGACCAGCGCGGGAGCACCGACGGTCGGGTCCTGGGCGTACCCGGTCGGTCCCTGGGGGTCGATGCCGGCGGTCAGCGTGTGGGCGAGGTCGTCGCCGAGGATCGCGCTCAGCGCCCGGAGGCCGCTGTCGCGCGCCGGGCCCACGAGTCCGGCCAGGAGTCCGAGGACCGGGTCGTCCGGACCGGACAGGGCGGTGGGGCGCAGCAGGACCGTCTCGCGCAAGTTCCCGGGCCGCAGCACGAGGGCCTCCCCGACGGGTGTCAGCCCGTGCGCGTCGGTGCCTCCGGTGTCGGGAAGCCCGTACGCCTTGCGCAGTTCGACCGCTGTCAGGCCGCTCTTCTCCGTCCACATGACATCGAGGTCGAGCAGCAGGCCGGGGTCCGTGAGGCGGCGGCGCACGGCGGCCAGGCTCTCGGGCAGGAGCGCGCGCAGCGGGTGCCCGTACGGCAGCGCGTACGCGAGTGAGGCCAGGCTGTCGACGGCCTGGGCCAGGTCGTGCCGGCCGGGCACCGCCGAGGGGTCCGCCGGGGAGTGGGTGCCGTCCCTGCCCGGCCGATACGTCGTGGTGCGGCTGATCCAGGGGGTGGTCCCCGGGTTCAGCACGGCCTCGGCGGAACCCGTGGGCAGGCCGGCGAGGTCGGCCGCGAGGTCCTCGGGCAGGCGGACGACGGAGCCGAGCCGCTCGGCCCACACCCGGCCCGCGGCAGCCGTGTCCGGCCCGGTCGTCCACAGGTCCGCGGGGTCCTCGGGCAGCAGGGCGCTCAGCAGCTCGGTCCGGTCCTGCTGCCCGAGCGAGGACAGCCTGCCCTGGCCAAGGTCCGCCTGCCGGGGCTTGAGCCCGATCGTGGCGAGTGTGTCGGCCCCGGGATGCTGCGGACGTCCGGCGAGCAACAGCGTGGCCTGGACGGGGCCCAGGCCCTCGCGGGTCGCGGCGGCGAACGCGGCGGGCGCCTCGGAAAGCCAGGGGGCGGCGCCCTTGTCCCGGATCAGCCGGGTCACGGCGGAGAGGCCGTCCTCGGCGAACACCGACGGCACCGGGGTCTCCTTCTCCAGCGTGAAGTGGGCCACGGCCCCGAACGCGCCGGACGGGTCGTGGTCGAGGGCGAGCCAGGTGACCCGGTCGTCCGGGCGGTGGACACGCTGAGAGCCGAGGACGACCACGGTCCGGCCCTCCCTCCGGAGCACCTGACCGCCCCGCTGATGATGGGTGGACGGCTCGCTCAGCAGGATCTCGCGCAGCCCGTGGCCCGGTGCGGCCAGCGTCCCCTCGGCCACCGCTTCGAGGAGCAGGAGCAGCGCTTCCCGCTCGGCGTCGGTCACCGCGGGCGCGGCGGCCCGGTAGGCCAGCGGCCGCAGCACGGTCAGCAGGGCAGGCCACACGCCGCCCATGTACGGGATCGTGTACTCCTCGCTGTGCCATCCGTCGGTGAGAGCGCCCGCCCGTGCGAGGTCGGGCAGCGGCCTGCCGTCCGCGGGCCGCCCGGACAGGACGTGGTTCACGGCCCGGATCTGGCGCAGCACGTTCCACTGGGCGCCGCCGCCCCATCCTCCCCGCAACGAGGCGATGCCGTCGGTGGCCGCGCGAATGGTCCGGTCGTCCCCGTGCACGGGGCTGTAGTCGGGGAACATGCCCTCGCTGCGCCGTCGGTCGGCCTTGGGCCGCTCGACCGGCGGTTCCACGAACGTGGCGGCGGATCCGACGAGGCGGAGCGCCGCGTGGACCAGCGAGGCGACGCCGGTGAGTATCCGCTCGTCGGTGAGGCCGGGCAGAGCCGTGGACACGGCATCGCGCACGAAGTGTTCGGCGCTCGGGACGACACGCTTGCCCTCGCCGGAGGCACCGGCGTCCTTGTCGGCCCGGAGGACCTGGGCCGTGCGCTCGGACAGCGCACGGGCGGCCGCGGCCAGGACGTCGGCCGCCGTCTCGTCGGTCAGCGCGCGCAGCACGGCGGACGCCCGCTCGTCGCGGGGGCGCAGCGCGTGCCAGAAGGCGAGCGGCGGCACGAGCCGGGTGCCGGCCGCGAACTCCCCGCCGCCCTGACCGGTCGTCACCCGGCCGAGTTCGCCGGTGGCGGAGGTGTCCTCGGCGGCGAAGAACGCGACCTGCTGGTGGTGGTACGTCGCCACGGGCTCGGCGCCCGCCGGCAGGCGCAGCGCGCCGAGCGGAATTCCGGCCGGCCGGCGACGGTCCGGACCGCGGGCGTCCGGCCGCAGCGTGACGGTCCGGCCGTCCGGCGTACCGGTGGTCGTCCGTGCCTCGGAGCCGGTGCCCTCCGAGCGGACCCAGCGGCCCAGGACCGTGCCGTCGGTGCCGAACGGGCTGTTCTCCAGGCCGGGTTGCAGCGGCAGGACCTCGCAGTGCTGCTGCTGGAGTGCGGCGCCCTCGCGGATGCCCGACCGCAGGAAGGCGGGCAGCGAGGCACGCCCGTGCGTTCCGGTGGCCGGGTCGTACTCCAGCCAGACCTGCTCCCTGCCCTGCCTGCCCTGACGCCAGCACGTCGTGCCGTCACCCATGACGGGGCGGTCGGCCGGCAGGACGGTGTCCCCCGCGTGCAGGGTGCGTCCGCCGGTGGCACGGCCGCCGCCGGGCAGGGGGATGGAAGGGGCGCCGGCGTCGTTGCTGTACCAGTGGGGCAGCTGCTCGCCGCCGAGGGTGAACACGTCGGCCGGCCGGGCGGACCAGTAGCCGAACTGCTTGCCGTCCTGCCGCCACATCACGAGCAGTTCGCCGTCGGTGTAGCGGAAACTCGGATGCGACCAGCGGTCCAGCTCGATGGGCAGACGCAGGTCGTGGTCGAGGAGTATCCCGTCCGGGCCGACGACGACGGCCTTGTGGCCGCGGAAGAGGACCAGCGCGGGCCAGGCCTCCGTCAGGCGCAGCTGGTTGTCGTGGTTGCGGCCGGTCTCGCCGTCCAGGATCCGCAGTGCCTCGTCGAGGGCGGGCCAGCCCAGCTCGTCCGGGATGCCGGCCCGCAGGGTACGGCCGAGCAGCGGCGCGATCGCGTGCTCGGCGACGCGGTCGACGGCCCGGGGGCTGACCCGCGTGGCGACCGGGCGGAAGGGGCGCAGGCGGCGGAGGGCGTCCTGCGCGCCGGGCAGCCCCGTCGACGTGCCGTACCCCGCGGCCGCGTCGTCGAGCCACTCGCGCAGCACGTCGTTCAGTACGGGATGGGCGGCGAGGCTCTCCAGCACGCCGGAGGAGAGCGACCGGTCCTCGCCCAGCGCCCCGATGGCCCGGTGCAGCAGGGGCCGCAGCCGCGTGTCCGCGGCGGTGGCGGCGAGGTCGCGAGCACCGGTCTGCCGATCACGGAGCCAGGAGTCGAGGGCCAGATGCACCCGGTGGTCCCTGGCCGGCACCGTGAGCGGAACGCCCCGCGCCACGCACAGGTCCAGCAGGTCGAGATCGGCACCGGCGTACCAGCGGCCCGTGAAGAGGTCCACCGCCCGGCCGTCGGACCGCAGCCGCGGCGCCATCCGCTCGACGAGTCCGAGGGTGAGGGGGGAGCGTCCGCAGACGGTGGCTCCGTGCTTGCGGTGGGCGGCCCACCGGCTGAGCCAGTCCGCCGCGTCGACGCCGTGCTCGCCGTCCACGCGGTCCTCGCCGGTGAGGAGACGATCGGCGCCGGTCTCCGCGAGCAGGGTCAGCCAGAACTCCTCGTTCTCGACGTCGCGGCCCAGGCCGGTCGGCATGATCTCCAACAGGCGGGCCCGAACAGCCGGTTGCCGTTCGGTGAGGACGACGAGGGTGGCCCGGTAGGTGGTCCAGAAGGAGGCGGGCGCCCGCACCGCGGCGGGCGAGGCGATCAGATCGGCCACGAAGGCGCATTCCTCGGTGACCCGGTCGAGACCGGCGGCCTTGACCAGCCCGCGGGCGTCCTGCGGCAGCGACGCGTACGGAGGCATGCCGGCCGCGCACCGCTCCACGCACAGCTGCCGGAACTGCGCCCAGGCCGTGGCAGGGTCGAGCCGGTGGGCCAGGTCCTTCACGTACTCCTTGAGCGCCTTGACCGTCAGCGCCCCGGCGAAGGCGAACTCCAGGAACACGGCCCGCTGCCGCTCCTCGTCGACACTGAGCGCGTGCACCCGCTCGGCCTCGCGGGCCTTGCCGAAGAAGGTGGCGGCGTACGTCGTGTTCTCGTGCTCCAGGAAGACCCGGGCGGCCTGCTCGTAGAAGGTGGGCAGGAAGTGCGGTACGGCCCGGCCGAGCCGTTCGCCGAGCTCCTCGAAGCCCTCCTTGGCGGTGCCGGGACGGGACTTGGCCTGACGGGCGAGCCGTTCGACGTCCTTGACCAGCGCCAGTGCGTGGTGTCCGTTCGCCGGGTCGTTGACCAGCGCCCAGGCGGGGAAACCGAGGGTCTCCCGGTGCACCTGCCCGACCTCGGGGGTCTGCGGTTCCCGGGTCAGACCGAGGAACTCCAGCGCCAGGTCCTCGGCCTCGCCGAGCGTGCCCGGCACGAGCCGGACGGTGCGGCGGCCGTCCAGCGCGGGATGCGTGTAGGTCCGTACGGTGAGGGTGTCGGCGTCCTCGCCGGTGGGGGTGCCCACGGGCAGGACGGCGCCGGCGTCGAGCAGCGCGGCCGTGGTGGTGTGCGCGTACGTGGTCATGCCGCCTGCTCCTCGTTCTCGATGTCACGCCCGGCGAACAGGGCGGCTGCCATGCGCATGCCTTCCGACCAGGCGACGGGTCCCACCTGGCCGAGCGTCAGTATCCGGCCGGCGCCGTCGGTCCACATCAGGGAGCCGGTCTCGGTCTCCTCGAAGCTGTCGTAGTCGCCGATCCAGACCCGGGCCTCGATGCCGCCGGCGTTCTCCCGCACGGAACAGACGGCGTTGCCGCCCCGGACGCGGTAGCCGAGCTGGGTGGTCCGGCCCTGGAGGAAGCGCAGTTGCTTGAACGCGCCGCCCGCGTACTCCTCCACGGCGGTGGCCTCGGTGTCGAGGTCCGCGGGGCGCTGCCACACTTCGCGGAAGAGCTGCTGGGCCCGCTGCTCGACGCCGAGTTCGACGGCGAACTCCCGCAGCTCATCGAGGTCGTCGAGCAGGACGGGGTGCGGAAGACGGACGAGCTCGGGGGAGATGCGCACGCTGTCACCGTCGAGGTCGACCAGGCCGAGCCCGCGGTCGAGGTCGGCGTCCCGGAGGAAGCCGGCCACCTCTCCGTCAGGACCGCTGACCACGAGATCGCGCAGCACGCTCTGCCAGGCGGGATCGGGCCACACCCGGGCGATGACGGGAAACGGCACCGGAAGCGAGCGCACCATCCACTTCTCGACGTCGGTGAGACACTGGCGCTCGTGCCGCTCCAGCCACTCGGCGAGCTGACGCAGTCCCACCACCGCGGGATCGTCGGCGAGTTTGGGCGGTACGGACTTCAACCGCCGCCCGGCGCCGTTGCGGCACACCACCTTTCCGCCGTCGAGGCCGACCTCGTAGTCGCCGGCCGTGACCCACCCCATATGTGCCTCCCCGCACTTCACTGATCAAGTGACGGGAACTCTAGGTGAGAGCACTGACAACGCGGCGTCCGCGCCCATCGCGGCTACCGGGACCCAGGCGTCCCCGGGCTTCGACGGCGCGAGTCACGCAGTCCCGCGACGAGGATCTCCACCAGCTGACGGGCGTCGTAGCGGGGGTTGTTGCCGGCGCCCGCGCACAGGCCGCCGACGCCCCGCATGAGTACGTACGGGTCCATGCCGGAGCGGATCTCACCCGCGTCGGCCGAGGCGTCGAGCAACTCGGCGCACACGGGCACGAGCCGTTCCAGAAAGTAGGAGTGCAGCGGGTCGAAGCAGGGGTCGTCGGACTGCAGCACGGAGGCGAGTCCCTGCTTGGTGACCACGAAGTCGACGAAGAGGTCGATCCACCGCGCCAGCGCGGCGTACGGAGTCCCACTGGTCGCCAGGAGGGAAGGGCCGGTCTCGGCGAGAGCCTCCACCTGGTGCCGGTAGACGGCGACGATGAGATCCGCCCGGGTCGGGAAGTGGCGGTAGATCGTGGCCGTTCCGACCCCGGCCCTGGCCGCGATGTCACGGATGGGCGCCTCCACGCCCGAAGCGACGAAGACCGCGGCGGCCGAGTCGAGCAGGACCTCCTCGTTGCGCCGGGCGTCCGCCCTCTTGGGCCGGGGTGTGCGTGCCGTGCCCTGACCGCTCTCGCTCGTCGTCACCGTCCTCATCGCTCCCGGGTTTACTAAACGGGACACTGTCCCGTATGTTCGGTCCATGGATGCGGGACGTCGTCCCGTTTCTCCATGATGGCAGACCGGACCGTCGGTGACCAAGCCGCGAACCGCGCCGTGCCGTCCCTCGTGTCACCCGGAAGGAAGAACGTGTCATGACCACCCCCGCGCTCACGCTCACCCCGCCCACCCCCGTCGTCTCGGTGAAGCCGGTGACGCTGGCGGCCCCGGGCCGCGGTACGGACCTCCAGGTGAGGATCTCCGCACCGGCGGCCGGCGCCGGACTGCCGGTCGTCGTCCTCTCGCACGGCTACGGCTCGTCGCTGGACGGCTACGGCCCGCTGGCCGACTTCTGGGCCTCCCACGGCTTCGTGGTGATTCAGCCCACCCACCTCGACTCCAGGACGGTCGGACTGCCCCAGGGCGACCCCCGTACGCCGCGGCTGTGGCGTTTCCGGGTCGAGGACATGAAACGCGTCCTCGACCACCTCGACCTGCTGGAGGCCGCCGTTCCCGGTCTCGGCGGCCGCGTCGACCGGACCCGTGTCGCCGCGGCCGGACATTCCTTCGGCGGGCAGACGGCGGGCAACCTGCTGGGCCTGCGGGTGCTGGATCCGGTGAGCCAGGGGGAAGAGGACCTGTCCGACGAGCGGATCAAGGCGGGCGTGCTGCTCGCCACGGCGGGCAAGGGCGGGGCCGACCTGACCCCCTTCGCGGCCGAGCACTTCCCGTTCATGAACCCGAGCTTCGACCACATGACCACGCCGGCCCTGGTGGTCGCCGGGGACCGGGACGACTCCCCGCTGTCCGTCAGGGGGCCGGAGTGGCTCGCCGACCCGTACTTCCTGAGCCCGGGTGACAAGAGCCTGCTCACCCTGTTCGGGGCGGAGCACTCGCTCGGCGGGATCGCCGGCTACGAGGTCCAGGAGACGACGGACGAGAACCCCGAGCGCGTGGCGCTGGTCCAGCGGGTCACATGGGCCTACCTCCGCCATGCGCTCGGCATCGACGACACCGACTGGGCGCTGGCACGGAAGTCCCTGTCCGACGGCGGCCACCCGTTGGGCCGGATCGAGTCCAAGTGACCGAACCCAGGTGGCGGGGCGAGGCCCCGCGCCGCTGCGGGGCCCGGCGCGCCGTCGGGAGGCGCGGCGGGCCGGCGGGCCGGGCGGGGTGTCAGACGGTCACCGCGGCCGCCTCCCGCTGTGCTCGCTGCGCCCGGTCTGCCCGGTTCGTGGCCATCACGCGCTCGAGGGCGTCGCGGGTCCGGGTCAGTTCCACGATGTGCTCGGTGAGCCGCTGGTGTTCCTGACCCATGCGTTCGAGGGCGGCGTCCGAGTTCTCCGCGCTGGGGGAGTCGACGCAGGGGAGCAGTTCGAGGATGGTCCGGCTGGACAGGCCGGCCGCGTAGAGACGCCGGACGAGCCGGACGCGATCGACCGCCTCCTCGACGTAGTGCCGCTGTCCACTGGTGCTGCGGGTGCTGACGAGCAGCCCCTGCTGCTCGTAGTAACGCAGCGACCGGACGCTGACGCCGGTCCGTTCGGCGAGATCTCCGATGCGCATACCGCTCTCCCCACTGTTGCTCGCGTCTGTTACCCGCGTCACAGGACTTGCCTCTGACGTCAGTGTCAGGTTTTAGCGTAACCGCAGTGCCCGGGACCCGGGCCGCGGATCATGAAGGAGTCCTGAAGTGACGAGCCTGTTCCAGCGTTATGAGCTCGGTTCCCTGACGCTGCCCAACCGAGTGGTGATGGCCCCCATGACCCGGGTGCGGGCCGCCGCCGGTGGCCTGGCCACGCCGTCGATGGCGACCTACTACGCCCAGCGCGCGACCGCCGGGCTGATCGTGACGGAGGGCGTCCAGCCGAGCCTGATCGGGCAGTCCAACCCGGGCACGCCCGGCCTGCACACGGCGGAGCAGCAGGACTCGTGGCGGCAGGTGACGGACGCCGTGCACACCAACGGCGGACGCGTCTTCGCCCAGCTCATGCACGGTGGACGCGTATCGCATCCCGACACCACGGGCACGCAGCCCGTCGGGCCGTCGGCCGTGCCCGCCGTCGGCGAGGTGTTCACGCCGACCGGTCCCCAGCCCGCCCCCGTGCCGCGCGCGCTGGAGACCGCGGAGGTACCGGAGCACGCCCGCTCCTACGGCGACGCGGCCCGCCGCGCCGTGGACGCGGGATTCGACGGAGTGGAACTGCACGGCGCCAACGGATACCTGATCTCGCAGTTCCTCTCGTCCAACGCCAACCTGCGGACGGACCTGTACGGAGGCTCGGTGGCCCACCGGATCAGGTTCGCCGTCGAGGCGGTGTCCGCGACCGTGGAGGCGGTCGGCGCGGAGCGCACGGGCATTCGGCTCTCCCCGGGCGGCACCTTCTGGGGTGTGCGGGAGGAAGAGGTCACGGAGCTCTACACCGCCCTGCTCGGTGAGCTGGCGCGGCTGGAGTTGGCGTACGTGCACGTCGAGGCGACCGCGGAGGAAGAGGTGCTGGTGGCTCTTCGCCGCGCCTGGCCGGGCACGCTCATCATGAACCCGGTCCTGCCCATGGGGCCGAAGCAGACCGGCCGGTCCGACGCCGACCACTGGCTCGACCTGGGGGCGGACCTCATCAGCTTCGGCCGCGCCTTCGTCGCCAACCCCGACCTGGTGGAGCGGCTGCGCACGGGCGTCCCCATCGCTCCGGTCGACGAGGCGACCTACTACCAGGGCGGTGACGCCGGATACCTGACCTATCCGGCGCACCAGTACAGCGCCTGATTCCGGCGCCCGGGGTCAGCGGTGGTCGTTCTCCTTCAGCTCGATCACCCACGCGCGGCGCTCCGCGATCCTGCCGTCGCGCATGACGAAGACCTCGGCCATGGACATGCGCAGCACCTCACCGGTGTCGCGGCTCGCGGTACCGGTGAGCTCCGCCATGACGACGTCGCCCTGCTCGACCATGCGGACGACTTCGAGGCGGGGCGGTCCGGAGAAGCCGGGGCCCTCGATGGCGTTGTCGTACGCGTGCTTGCCGGTGAGGTGGAACGCGCCGAACACGGTCCACTCGATGTCGTCGGTGAGACAGGACAGGATCTGCGCGTGGTCGTTCTTGCGGAAGCCGTCCAGATAGGTCTCGATCGTCTGCGTGTTCCTCGACATACGACGTGTCTCCCTCGGATCGCTGAGCAGGCATACATCCCGAACGGCTCCAAGCTAACGGGGGTCACTGACAACGGAGGGGGAACACTTCCCGCCAGGGTGGGCCGCTTCCGCACCGGTCGGCACCGTCGGCACCGGCTCGTACTCGTCCGTACTCGTCCGTGCCGGAAGGTGGCCCGCCATGACCGTGCCGAGTCTGCTCGGGGTCTTCGCGCACCCGGACGACGAGTCCTTGGTGGCCGGCGGCGTGCTCGCGCGGCACGCCGCCGCGGGCGCCCGCGTGGCCGTCGTCACGGCGACCTGGGACGCGGACACTTCGCGCGCCGCCGAACTGGCCCAGGCGCTGCGGATCCTCGGCGCCGGCGCCCCGCGTCTGCTCGGCTACGCCGACGCCCGGGTCCCGTGGTCGGCGCCGGGCAGCGCACGGTTCCGTGATGCGCCGCTCGACGAGACGGTGGGCGCACTGGTGGCGCGGCTACGGGAGTTCCGCCCGGAGATCGTGGTCACCCATGACGCGTACGGCGGGCTGTCCGGTCATCCGGACCATGTCCACACCCACCGGGTGACGCTGCTCGCCGTCGAGGCGGCCGGGCTCGAACGGTTCTGTCCGGACGCCGGTGAGCCCTGGCGGCCGAGCGCCCTGTACCTGGCGTCGCATCCGCACTCGGCCGTGCGGGTGTGGGGTGGGCACCTGGCACCCGCGGGCAAGACCATGCACAGCGTGCCGGACGAGTGGATCACCGCGACCGTCGACGTCGGCCCCTGGCTGGAGCGCAAGGTGGCCGCCGTGCTGGCTCACCGCAGCGAGGTGGCGCGGGGTGCCCTCCCCGGGCTGATCGCCGGGCTCTCGGCGGCCGACCGGGCACGGCTGCTCTCCACCGAGTGGTACATCCGCCAGGACCTCGGTGCCACCACCGCGTCCCGGACCGGGGCACGAACGGAACTGACTCCCTGAGCGCCTCAGGGGCGTACCGGTGCCTCGAGTTCCCGCTTCAGGTTGCGCAGGGTCCTGTCGATGTTGCCGACCTGGAAGGCGGCGAACGTCTTGCCGCCCGTGGCCATGCGGTCGAAGGCGTTGGCCACGAGTGTGGGCCAGGAGCGCCGGTCGTCGGTCCAGGTCTCCGTTACCCGCGTGCCGTCGCCCTCCGCCTCGAACCGGTACTCCCACGTCGCGATCGGTGCCTTCAGGCGCGGCTGCTTGAGCCCGATCGCGTGCACACGGAAGGCGAAGCGGCTGCCGGGATCCGCCGCGGTGACCGTGCAGCGGGTGGTCCAGCGGAAGCCGCCCCGCTTGTTGTGCCCCTCGAAGACCATGCCGACGTGGGCCGGCTCGTCCCCGCCGGGCACGCTCGCGCCCAGGTTCTCGGGGCTCCACCGGCCCATCTGCGCGGGCCGGCTGAGCTCGGCGTACACCGTTGACGGTGCCGCCTCGACCAGGATGTCGCGAGCGACGGTGAACGTGCGGGGCATGGGCACTCTCTCCCTGTGCGCAGAAGCTACCGGCAAGTAGGGAGACTACTCCGGGCGTCCCCGCCGCCGCTGTCGGCGGTCGTGGCAGTGACGGCGGTGATGTTCGAGGAGGTCTCCGGGGAGACGTACGGAGAGATGCGGAACTCCAGTTCCGGTCGGTCCCACACCACCGCCGGTGGCGTCGCCGACGCCGTCCCGGTGTGCACCGCGCCCACGCTGCGGTAGAAGCCCTCGGCGGGCGGATGCGACACCACCCGGACGCGGTCGACCCCGGCGGCACGGGCCTCGGACGTCATGTGTGCCACGAGCAGCCGCCCGACCCCGCGTCCCTGGGCCTGATCGGCGACGAACATCAGGTCGAGTTCCGGTGGAGCGAGGACGAGTGAATAGAACCCCAGTACCTGGCCGTCGCCCCCGCCGCTGCCGTTGACGCCGTGGGTGCCTCTGGCCGCGTCGTTCCCGGCCGCGGCGACGGCCACGAAGACACGATGGGCCTCGATGTAGTCCGGGCCCACGCGGTAGCCCGCCACCATGGCCGCGTACTGCCCCTCGTAGGCGCGTGAGCCGCGCACGAGCCGGGTGAGCCGTTTGGCGTCCCGCGCGGTGGCCCGCCGGACCGAGATCGATCCGGCCCCGACTCGCCCGCCGCTCCCGACCGTAAGACTCCGCTTCATCAGGCGAGTATTACGTACCAGGGAGGCGCATGATGCCGAGGGTGCCGCTGAGCAGTGGGGAGAGCTGAAATCGGGTGGAGTCCCGGACCCGTCGGCGGCTACCTTCGACCACATGGTCGACGAGTGCTTCGGACATCCACGGCTCGCCGCGGTCTATGACCCGCTCGACCCGGATCGCGGTGATCTCGACGCCTACCTCCGTATCGCGGCCGAGTCCGGAGCGCGGCGGGTGCTGGACATCGGCTGCGGGACAGGAGTGTTCGCCCTGCTGCTGGCCGAACGGGGTGTCGAGGTGGTCGGGGTCGACCCCGCCGAGGCGTCCCTCGGCGTCGCGCGGGGCAAACCGGGCAGCGAACGGGTGCGCTGGATCCACGGTGACGTGACAGCCCTCCCGCCGCTGCGGGTCGACCTGGCGACGATGACGGCGAACGTCGCCCAGGCCGTCGTCGGCCCGGAGGCCTGGCGGTCGACCCTGCGGGGGGCCTACGAGGCGTTGCGGCCCGGCGGGCTGCTCGTGTTCGAGACCCGGGATCCGGCCCGGCGTGCCTGGGAGGAGTGGGACCGCGATCATTCGTACACGGCGACGCGGATCCCGGGCGTCGGCACGGTCGAGAGCTGGTTCCAGGTGACCGACGTGACGGGACCGCTGGTGACGTTCCGGTCGACGTACGTCTTCGCCGCGGACGGTCAGGAGCTGACGTCGTACTCGACCCTGCGCTTCCGCGAACGGCAGGAGGTCGAGGCCGACCTGACCGCGCAGGGGTATGTGGTCGACGAGGTGCGTGACGCTCCTGACCGTCCCGGCCGGGAGTTCGTGTTCCTCGCTCGGCGTCCGGCGGCCGACCCGGTGTGAGGCCGTGCGGGGAGGAACCGGCTCAGTCCGCCCGGCAGAACGGGGACCTGCCCATCGCGGACTCGATGCCACCGAGGACCATGTCCTGGAACTGTTCCGCACCCGGGAACGAACCGTCCGTCGTGAAGGCCCCGGCGTCATGGCCGAGGGTGGTCAGCCAGGCACGTCCGCCGTCGTAGTACTGGCACCACGCGACCGGATGGTTCCTGCCGTGTCCGGGGTGGCCCTGGCCGCCCGTGACACCCTCGGCGAGCGTGGACTCGTCGACGGTGGCCAGGACGCGGACCTTCGAAGGCGCCGGGACGAGGTTGTACCACTCGTCGGTGAAGGCCCAGCGTGCGGGCAGCCCGGAGGTGGAGGCGTCGTGGCGGCTCCGCACCACGACCTCGCCCCGCTGCTCGGGGCCGTGGTCGTAGAAGTTGGCGCCGCCCAACAGGCCCTCGTACCAAGGCCAGTTGTACTCGGTACCGAAGGCGTTGTGGATCCCGGCGAAGCCTCCGCCGCCGCGGATGTACTGGCGCAGGGAGGTCTGCGCGGCGTCGTCGAGAGCGTCGCGGCTCGTGGAGTGGAAGATGACCGCGTTGTACCGGAAGAGCCGTGCGGGTGTGGAGAGCTGGGTGACGTCCTCGGTCCAGTCGACGGTGAAGCCGTGCTCCGCGCCCATCCTCACCACGGCGTTCTGCACGACGTTGGTGTCGGCGAGCGCCGGATTGAGTCCGGCGCCGAGCGCGGGGCCGAGATGGGCGTGGCGGGGTCCCGCGGTCCGCGTGTAGAGGAGCACCCGGTAGCCGTCGGTGGCCGGGGAGAAGTTGCCCCAGTCGTGGTAGCACCTGGCGCTGACGCCCCGGCAGACCCCGTAGTCGGGGGCGCCGAGCTCCTGAGCGCCGGCTCCGGTGGAAGCGTGCTCCGCGGGCCCTTGGCGCTGGAGGCCGAAGAAGGCGGCCAGGGCGACGAGGAGCGTGGCGCCGGCCGCGGCCACCACGGACACCGCCGTACGCGCTCTGGATCTCATGGCGGCCGGCGCGCTCACCGGACGACGATCTTGCCGGTGGACTGCGGGAAGACCGGGTCGTTGTAGAAGTACTCGCCGGGCTCGCCGAAGGTGTACGTGTACGACTGCCCCGGCATCAGCAGCCCGGTGTCGAACTCCGCGTCGAAGAACGCGACCGCACCGTGGGCCCGGGTGTTGTCGGCGGGGTTGGTGAAGGTGACCGCGGTGCCGGCCGGGACCGTCAGGTGCTGGGGCGCCATGGCGTTCTGGGCGACCGTGTTCTCGGTGGCGCCGGGTGCGTTCGTGGCCGTGCTCCAGACCCGGCCGAGGGTGACGGTGTCGTGTGCCGTCGTGCCGCTCACGGCGGCCGTGCGGATCTGGTTGCGGCGCGACGGCGGGGTGGGCGCCGGGGCCTGGCCGACCGTGCCGCCGAGCTTGAACGCCCACAGATGGTCGCCGCGCGGGATGTCGGGGAAGGGGAGCCCGTTGCCCCCGGCGAGCACGGCGACGTACTGCTCGCCGTCGATCTCGTAACTCACGGGGGCGGTGTTGACGCCGGCGCCGCACTGCCAGGTCCACAGGGTCTTCCCGTCGGTGTCGTCCATGGCTTCGAGGACACCGTCCGGGCGGCCCTGGAAGAGGACCCGGCCGGCCGTGGTGAGGATGCCGTTGCCGTGGGCCAGCGACCAGGGGCCCTCCTTGCGCCAGGCCACCGTGTTGGTGCGCGGGTCCATCGCGACCAGGCCGCCGCCGAACAGCTCACCGAGGGGCCGGGCCGTGTTGACGCGTCCGCCGCGGGTGTTGGAGTAGGAGGAGTTGACCAGGCCGTAGCCGACGTAGACGTATCCCGTCCTGGGGCTGAAGGAGGGGAAGCCCCAGTCCGCTCCGCCGCCCGCTCCCGGGAAGAGGACGGTGGCCCGGTCCCAGAAGACCTCGTACAGGCCGCCCGCCGGATAGAACGGCACGGGCCGGGTCGCCTTGGCCGGATCCGGATACGGGGACACGAACGGCTCGCCGCCGGGGAAGGGCTGGGTGGGTGACGTCTTCTGCAGGGCGTGCTGCGGGACCGGCCGCTCCTCCATGCCGTGGACGGCCTCACCGGTACGGCGGTCGAGGACGTAGTACCAGCAGGTCTTGGAGCCGTAGACGACGACCTCGCGCCTCCTGCCGTCGACGAGGAGGTCGGCGAGCACCGGCGCCATGACGTTGTCGGCGTCCCAGATGTCGTGGTGCACCGACTGGAAGTGCCAGCGCCGTTCGCCGGTCCTGGCGTCGATGGCGACGATCGAGTTCGCGAAGAGGTTGTCGCCGCCGCGCGACGATCCGTCCGTACGTGGATACGGATTGCCGAACGTCCAGTAGACCAGGCCGAGTTCGGGGTCGACCGCGGGGTGGATCCAGGGCACCGCGCCGCCGGTCTTCCAGGAGTCGCCCTCCCAGGTGTCGTGCCCGAACTCCCCGGGACCCGGCGGGCCCCAGAAGGTCCACACGACGTCGCCGGTCCTCGCGTCGAGCGCGTAGCCGCGGCCGCGCGCGCCGGCGGTCGAGCCCTCGGTGCCGATGTAGATCAGGCCGTCGAAGTGCACGACCGCGCCCGCCAGCCCGCCGCTGTTGCCGCCGCACTGGCCGCTGTCGTTGTCGCAGCCGTCGTCGCCGCCGTTGTCCTCGACGATCAGCGGCTTCCGCCAGACGACCGCGCCCGTGCGCCGATCGAGGGCGTGGACGACGTCGGCGCCGGAGATGGTGAAGACCTTCCCCTCCGCCACGGCGACGCCGCGCATGTTGGTGGTCTCGGTGCCGAGACCGGTCCGCCAGATCACCTCGCCGGTCCTGCCGTCGATCGCGAAGACGTTCTGCTGGGTGGTCTCGACGTACAGCACGCCCTCGCGCACGACGATCGTGCACTGCTGGTACGCGCTGGTGGAGCCGTCCTCCAGGTTGACGTGCCAGGCCCCGCCGAGCCGCTCGACGTTCCGCGGGGTGATGCCCTTCAGCGTGGAGTGGTTCTGGTTGCCGTAGTCGCCGCCCACCTTGGGCCAGTCGGCGCCGGTGGAACCGAGCGCGGCGGACTGCGGGGGCACCGGGAGCGCGAGGCCCGAGGACGCGTTCGGAGTGCCGTTCGCGGCGGCTTCGGCGGTGGGCGCCAGGGTGGAGACGGAGGCCGCGCCGCTCGCCGCGGCCGTCAGGAGGAAGGTGCGTCTTTCCATCGCTTCAGTTCCCTCGATTCGATCAAGGTCCGCTGGATGGTTCGTTCGATCCGCACAATGGGTTCGTGTGATGGGAGGTCACGTTAGGGACGGAGGTGCGTCCATGACAAGACACGGGACAGGGGATTTTCGAGCCATGAGGGTCGACCCGGCGCTACGGACGCGCTGTCGGTGCCACCAGGTGGACCGGCACCATGGAGGGCGGCATGGGGCTCTTGTTGCGGCGCCCCTGCCCGGTCTCCTCCCAGGCGTGCGCCAGGATGCCGACACTGCGGCTGAGGACGAACAGGCCGCGGGCCAGCGGCGCGGCGAAGCCCAGTTCGGCGTAGATGACGGCGGTGGCGCCGTCGATGTTCATGGGCACGGGTCTCCTGCCCTCGCGCCCCCGGTTGAGGTGCTCCTCCACCGCGCGGGCCGCCCGCAGATGGGCGCCCGCCACCAGGCCGTCCGCCACGGCCCGGTCGACGAGGGCGAGCAGGGGGTCGCGGCGGGGGTCGCGGAGGTGGAAGCGGTGGCCGAAGCCGGGCAGATAGCGTGAGCGGCCCCGCCACTCGCCGACGACCTCGGCCACGGTGAGGTCGAACTCCCGCCCCCGGCCGTGCCGTTCGGTGATCTCGCTCAGCAGCTGCACACACTGCTGGCCCGCCCCGCCGTGCACGTCACCGAGCATGTTCACCCCGGTGGCCACGGCGCTGTTGAGCCCCACCCCGCAGGTGGCGGCCATCCGGGCGGCGGCGATCGAGGGCGCCTGCGGACCGTGGTCGACACCTGCCACCAGGGCCGCTTCCAGGAGCGTGGCCTGCTCGGCCCGGGGGAGTTCGCCGCGCAGCATCAGCCAGATCGTCTCGACGAAGGTCGCACGGCCGATCAGGTCCTGGACCGGGTGTTCACGCAGTTCGATGACGCCGGGCTCGACCCGGCTGACGGCGGTGGCCCACCACTGCGCGACCAGCCCGTCCTGCTGGCCGGCCGTCGGGCCCGCGGCATCGCGTGCGCCGGGGGCGTCCTGCGGCCGGGCCGGCGGGTCGTCGGGCGAGCCGCTGGTCATGACGCCCGAGCCTCGGCGGCCCGGCGGTGCGCCCGCCAGCGGGCGATCAGGCGCTCCCGTTCCTCGCCGTGCTGGTCGAGCAGCGGAGGCGGGGACCCGGGGGAGAGGGGTTCGCCGTCCACCAGGACGCCGTTGCCGCTCACCCGCAGGGTGCGCCCTGAGCCGTCCGGATAGGGCAGGTCGGTGAAGAAGCCGCGGTGCGCCAGCTGTTCCAGCTCCACGGCCTCGGGGACCGTCAGGACGCGGGCCGCCGGCACCCCGGCCGCGGACAGTGTGGCCTCCCACTCCAGCGCGGTCCTGCGGCGCAGGGCCGTGTTGAGCTCGGAGTTGAGCTCCGCGCGGTGCAGTTTGCGTGCCTCTCGTTCGGCGAACCGCGGGTCGTCGAGCAGATGGGGCAGTCCGGCGAGCCGGCAGAGCGTGACGAACTGCTCCTGCCGGTTGGCCGCGATGTTCAGCACCCCGTCGGAGGTCTCGAAGGTCCCCGACGGGGCCGCGGTCGCGTTCTGGTCACCCATCGGCTCCGGATCCACCCCGCTCACCAGGTAGTTGGAGACGGCCCAGCCCATCGCGGAGAGGGAGACCTCCAGCATGGACAGGTCCAGCCGGGCCCCCTGCCCGGTCCGCTCCCGCCCGAGCAGGGCCGCGCTGATCGCCAGGGCCGCGGCGAGACCGCCGAGCGAGTCGCAGACCGGGAAACCCACCCTGAGCGGGGCCGTGTCGGTGGTGCCGGTGATGCTCATCATCCCCGACAGACCCTGGATGATCTGGTCGTAGGCGGGCGCCGCGCTCATCGGCCCCGACTGCCCGAAGCCGGTGATCGCACAGCTGACCAGCCGCGGATTCACCTCACGCAGCCGCTCGGTCCCGTACCCCATCCGGTCCAGCACCCCGGCCCGGAAGTTCTCCAGGAGGACGTCCGCGCCGCTCAGCAGCGCCTCGAAGTCGGCCCGGTCACCGGGGTCCTTGAGGTCGAGCACCAATGACGCCTTGCCGGCGTTCTGGGCGAGGAACGAGGCGCCGATACCGGCCCGGTTCAGCTCCGGATCAGGTCCCAGACCCCGCGCGAGATCGCCCCTGCCCGGCTGTTCGACCTTGACGACCTCGGCGCCCAGGAGCATGAGGTGGTAACTGCAGTACGGTCCTGCGAGCACATTGGTGAGATCGAGTACGCGGATTCCTGAGAGCGGTCGTTCGGGCATGCACCGGCTCCTTCTGCGGTTCCTGCGGTTCGGTGTCGGCGGTGGCCGCGCCGGCTCCCGGGCTGCGGCTCACCTCGCCGGGCTGAGCGGATGGTCGAAGCCCTGCTCCGCCATCCGCCGGGCGGCGTCGATCAGCGCGGTGGCGAACCGCTCGACGGCGGACTCGGGGAAACGGTGGCTGGGCCCGCTCAGCGAGAGCGAGGCGACCACGGCACCGCCGCGCCCGACGACGGGTACCGCGACGGCCGTCAGCCCCTCGTCGCGCTCCCCCCGGCTGACCGCGAAGCCCCGCTCCGCCGCCAGATCCGCCCACACCCGCAACTGCCGGGCATGCCCCTCGCCGTGCGGCGACCCCGCGGCGATCCGGCGCAGCAGCGCGTCGGGGGCCGTACGCAACAGGATCTTGGACGACGCGCCGGCCCACAGCGGGAGTTCGTCGCCGACCCGGACGACGTGGCGCAGCGGCTGCGGGCTCTCCTGCTGGGCCACACAGACCCGGGACAGGCCCCGCAGCATGAACAGGTTGGCCGTCTCCTGCTGCTCCTCGGCCAGCTCGCGCATCAACTTGCGGGTCTCGCGCGGCAGTTCCCAGCTGGTGTGCGCGAGGTGCGCCCAGCGCCACAGGCCGGGGCCCGCGGTGTACCCGGCCGGGGTGTCCCAGAGCAGGCCGCACTGTTCGAGGGTCTGCACCATGCGGACCACCGTGGTCTTGGCCAGCCCGGTGGCGTCGACGATCTCCCGCAGCGTGAGCGTCGGCTGATCCTCGGTCAGCAGCCCCAGGATGTCCAGAGCCCTGCGCACACTGCGTACCCCGGTCGCCTCGGCCGTCCGCTCCTGGTCGGTCCCGCTCACGTGCCTTCCCCCTCTGCTCCGAAACTTCCTCGAACGGCCCTCTTGCCACCGCGAGTCGGCGCCCGTACGTTACACGCCGACCCACAGAGCAGTCCACCGGTACCACTCAGCGGTTTCCTGGGAGATCTCATGCTCGATGCCCTTCTCAAGGCCGGCCTGGACGCGGCGGTGGCACAGGCGCCGCCCTACGTGGCCGGCCAGTGGGGTGGTGACGGGCCCGAGGTGACCCGGACGGGCCCGTATCTGCGCCGAGTCGTCAGCCGGACGTCCACCGCGTCCGGGGAGGAGATCTCCCGGGCCCTCGGCTGGGCCCGGTCCTCGGCCCGCACGGTGGCCGGGCTCGCCCCCGCGTTCCGCGCGGACGTCCTGGACCGGGCATCCCGCGCCGCCCTCGTCCACCGCGAGGGGCTGGCCCGCCTCCTCGCCCTGGAACTGGGCAAACCGGTCAAGGACGGACTCGGTGAGATCGACCGCGTCGCCGACACCTTCGCGGTGTGCGCCTCGGAGGCGCGCCACATCGGCGGCGAGACCCTGCCCGTGGCGGGCTGGGCGCGCGGCGTCGGCAACACCGCCTTCACCTACCGGGCACCGGCCGGGGTCGCCCTCGCCATCACCCCCTTCAACGCCCCCGCCAACCTCCTCGCGCACAAGCTCGGCGCGTCCTTCGCCGCGGGCAACACCACGCTCGTCAAGGCCCCGCCGCAGGCACCCGCCTGCACCGCCGCGATCGTTGCGCTGCTCCTGGCGGCCGGAATGCCCCCGCAGGCGGTGCAGTTGCTGCACGGCGGCGCCGAGGTGGGCGCACTGCTGTGCGCGGCCGGCGAGCCGGCCGTCGTCAGCTTCACCGGCAGCGCGGCGACCGGCCGGGCCGTCGCCCGAGCGGCCGGGGCCAAGCGGCTGGTCCTCGAACTGGGCGGCAACGCCGCCACGATCGTCTGCGAGGACGCCGACATCGGGCAGGCCGCGAAGGAGTGCGCCCGCACCGGATACAGCAACTCCGGCCAGAGCTGCGTCTCCGTCCAGCGCGTGTACGTCCACCGCTCCCGCTACGACGGCTTCCTCGCCGCCTTCACCGCCGCCGTGGACACGCTGAAGGTCGGCGACCCGCTCGACCCCGCCACCGACGTGGGCTCGATGGTCGACGAGGAGGCCGCCGAACGCGTGGTGCGCTGGACGGCCGAGGCCGTCGCCTCCGGTGCCCGCGCGCTGCGGGGCGGCACCCGGGACGGCGCCACCGTCGCGCCCACCGTGGTGGCGGACCCCGCGCCCGACTCCCCGGTCGTGGTCCACGAGGTCTTCGGAGCGCTGGTCGCGGTGATCGCGTACGACGACTTCGACGCGGTCGTCGACACCTGCAACACCAGCCCCTACGGCCTGCAGGCCGGGCTGTTCACCCGGGACCTGGGCCGTGTCGTCACCGCCTGGCGCGAGCTGGAGACCGGCGCGCTGATCGTCGGCGGCAGCTCCAACTTCCGCCTCGACCATGTCCCCTTCGGCGGGGTCAAGGACTCCGGCTTCGGCCGCGAGACACCCCGCTCGATGATCGACGACTACACGGTCGTCAAGACCCTCGTGCTCCGCGGCCTGTCCGTCTGGGGCGACACGACCACCACCGACGGGGAGACCGACGCATGACCGTGACCGCCGCCGAGGCCCTGGCCGGCCAACTGGAGTCGTACGGAGTCGAGTACGTCTTCGGCACCTGCGGCCACACCAACATCGCCCTGCTGGACGCGCTCGGACCCAGCTCGATCGAGTTCGTGATCGCCCGCCACGAACAGGCCGCCGCGCACGCCGCCGACGGCTACGCACGGGCCTCCGGCAAGCCGGGCGTCCTGCTCACCCATGTCGGCCCCGGCATGATGAACGCGGTCACCGGCGTGGCCACCGCCGCCCTCGACTCGATCCCGCTCGTCGTCCTCTCCGGCGACATC
Source organism: Streptomyces sp. CWNU-52B (assembly GCF_047444975.1). Lineage (NCBI taxonomy): Bacteria > Bacillati > Actinomycetota > Actinomycetes > Kitasatosporales > Streptomycetaceae > Streptomyces > Streptomyces sp. CWNU-52B. Next base: position 169,338 of record NZ_JBLFJV010000056.1, read on the forward strand.
CCCTCCTACTACGCCGGCCGCCACCCGCACCAGGAGGTCAACCTCCACGCGGATGCCGACCAGACGGCCGTCTACCGGCCCGTCACCAAGCGCGCCTGGCACGTGCACCGCGTCCAGGATCTGGCCCGTACGACCGAGCGGGCGTTCTGGACCGCCACCTCCGGGCGGCCCGGAGCCGTGCTCGTGAACATCCCGATGGACCTGTTCAGCCGACAGGTCGAGGAGTACGCCGACACGTACCCGCTGCCCGGCGGCAACAGCCTGCCAGGGCTCGACCGGGACACCGCCGAGCGCATCGCGCAGATGCTGCTGGACGCCGAGCGCCCGCTGATCTACTTCGGCGGCGGACTGCGTACCCAGGGCGCCCGCCAGGCCCTGTCGGACCTCGCCGAACACCTCGACATCCCGCTCGCGCACTCCCTGATGGGCAAGGGCGTCCTGCCCGACAGCCATCCGCTGCTGCTCGGCATGCCCGGCTTCTGGGGCCTGGAGACCACCCACGCCCACACCAAGGGCGCCGACGTGGTCCTCGCGCTGGCCACCCGGTTCGCGGAGACCGACGCCAGCTCGTGGGACCCGGCGTACACCTGGACCTTCGGTGACCGGCAGGGCCCGCCCAGCAGGCTCGTCCAGATCGACATCGACCCGGCCGAGATCGGGCGCAACTATCCCGTCGAGATCGGCGCCGTCGCGGATGCCGGGGACGCGGTACGGGCCATCGGCGCCGCCGTACGGTCCGCCAGGCCCGAGCCGATCGTGCGGGAGGGGCTGCGCGCGACCGTCGCCACCGCCCGCCGTGCCGTCTTCGACACCGCCCGGGAGGACGGCCGCAGCGACATCTTCCCCCTGCGGCCCCAGCGGATCCTCGCCGACCTGCGCGACGCGCTGCCCCACGACGCGGTGCTCGTCACCGACGTCGGCTGGAACAAGAACGGTGTCGCCCAGTGCTACGAACTCCCCGACGGCGGCCGCTTCATCACCCCCGGCGGCGCCTCGACCATGGGCTTCGGACCGGCCGCCGCGGTCGGCGTCCAACTGGCGCGGCCGGAGCGCGTGGTGGTCGCGCTGGTGGGCGACGGCGGGATGAGCGCGCAGCTGCCCGCCGTACCGATGGCCGTCGAGCAGGGCCTGCCCGTCGTCTTCGTGGTGATGAACAACCGGGCCCACGGCACCATCGCCGACCTCCAGACCTCCTCGTTCGGCCGGTCCTACGGCTGCGAGTTCACCGACCCCGAAGGGCGGCCCTACAGCCCCGACTTCGCGGCCCTGGGCCGGTCGTGCGGCGCCGACGGCTACCAGGTCACCGCCCCCGCCGACCTCGCCAAGGCCCTCGCCGACGCGGTCGCCCGGCGCAGGCCCGCCGTCATCGACGTACCGATGGTCAACGAACCCGTGCCGACGCCGGGCCACTGGAACATCAAGGACATCTACCGCGGGTCCTTCGCCGACTGACCGCCGCACGCCTTCCCGTCCGCTCACAACGAGGTGACCTCATGACCCGCAGCAGCACTCCACGACCACGCAGCAGTCCCCGAGCCGTCGTCTGCGCCGCCGCCGCGCTGGCCGCCGCCCTCGCCGCGTGCGGCGCGCCCGGTGAGGAGTCCGACGACACCAAGGCGTCCTCCGGACCCATCAAGGTCGCCGTCGTCAACGCGCAGAGCGGGCAGCTCAGTTCGCTCGGCGACTGGGAGTACAAGGGCGCCAGGCTCGCCGTCGACGAGTGGAACGAGAAGGGCGGCGTCGACGGCCGCAGGATCCAGCTGAAGCTCTTCGACGACCAGGGCGACCCGACCACCGGCACCAACATCGCCCGCAGGCTGGCCGGCGAGAAGTACGTCGCCATGATCGGCACGGCCGAGAGCGCGGTGACCATCGCCATGGGACCGGTGCTCCGGCAGGCGAAGATCCCCAACATCACCTCCGGCCAGTCCGACGGCCTGGTCGCGCTGAAGAGCCCGTACCTCTTCCTGAACGGGCCGACCAGCACCACCTACGACTCGACGCTCGCCCGGCACCTGGTGAAGGACGAGGGCCACCGCAAGATCGCCATGATCACGAACAACGGCTCCTTCGGGAAGGGCGAGCACGACGCGTTCCGCAAGGCGCTGAAGGGGCTCGGTGTGACCCCGACGACCGACCAGGTGGTCACCGCCGACCAGAAGGAGTTCAGCGCGGCACTCACGAAGATCCGCTCCACGAAGCCCGAGGTGATCTTCATCGGCTCGGAGGAGGTCGAGGCGGGACTGATCGTCAAGCAGGCCCGTGACCTGGGCATCACCGCGCCCTTCGCGGGCGCGGCACCCCAGGGCACCCCCGTCTTCATCGACACCGCGGGCCAGGCCGCAGTCGAGGGCACCGTCGTCAGCTCGCCCTACCTCAGCAACGACGTCAGCGAGGCGTCGAAGAAGTTCGCCGCCGCGTACGAGGCCGCCTACGGCAAGGAGGCCGAACTGCACGGAGCCAAGGCCTACGACGGGGCGAACATCCTGCTGACAGCCCTGAAGACCAGCAAGGGCGCGACCGGGGAGGAACTCGCGGACGCCATCCGGGGCACCCGGTACCAAGGACTCCTCGGCGACTTCCGCTACGACCGGACGGGCGTCGGCATCACCAGGACCACCATCGGCGTCATCCGCGACGGCGAACTCGTCCCGCAGCGGTAGGCGACGGGAGCACCGACGTGCAGGAGACACTGCAGACACTCGTCGGAGGCCTGAGCCTCGGGGCGGTCTACGCCCTGGTCGCCATGGGGTTCTCCCTGGTCTACCGCACCATGGGCCTGGTCAACTTCGCGCACGCCGACATCGCCATGATCGGCGCCTACGCGGCCTCCACCTTCTACCTGACCTCCAAGCTGCCCTTCGCCGCCGCCATGATCGTGGCCATCGCGGTCACCGCCGCGATCGGCCTGGTCATCGAACGCGTCCTGCGGCCCCTGGAGAACAAGGACTTCGACCTGATGCTGATCGGCACGATCGGTTTCGGCATCGTCCTGCAGGCCGTCGCCATCCTGATCTGGGGCACCACCGGACGGGCCGTCCGCTCGCCCGTCCGGGCCGCCCCGCTCGACCTGTTCGGGGTGCGCGTGCGCACGTACGACCTGCTGGTGATGGCCGTCGCGGCCCTCGCCGTGCTCGGCCTCGCCTGGTTCCTCGCGCGCACCAAGCGCGGCGCGGCCATGCAGGCCGTCGCCATGGACCACGAAGCCGCCACGGCGGTCGGCATCGACGTCGGCCGCAGCAACGCGCTCGCCTTCTCCATCGGCGCGGGCCTCGCCGCCCTGGCCGGCGGTCTCGTCGGACCGATGCTGTACGTCGACGCCTCACTCGGCGGCGCGCTCGGCATCAAGGGCTTCGCCGCCGCGATGCTCGGCGGCTTCGGCTCCGTCCCCGGCGCCGTCGTCGGCGGACTGGCGATCGGCGTCCTGGACTCCTACGCGGCCGGCCACTTCCAGGGCTACTCCGTGCTCGTGACCTTCCTGGTCTTCACCGCCGCCATCATGATCCGCCCGACGGGCGTCTTCGGGGAGAGGACGGTGAGCCGCGCGTGAAGACCGTACGGACCGGACTCCGGTCCACCGGGCCCCGGGCCGCCAGGGCCGGACTGCTCTCGGCAGGCGCGGTGGCCGCCTGGCTGCTCCCCTACGGCCTGGGCGGCTACTCCATCCATGTCGTCGACATCGCGCTCATCTACGCCCTGCTGGCCATCGGCATGGGCCTGGCCATGGGCGTCTCCGGACAGATCAACCTCGCGCAGGTCGCGTTCTTCGGCGTCGGCGCGTACACGCTCGCCATCCTGACCACCGACTCCGGGTACGGCTTCTGGGCGGCGGCCGGGTGCGCGGTGCTCGCGACCGTGGCGACGGGCCTGTTCGTCGGCATCCCGGCCCTGCGCATGCAGTCCCACTACCTCGGGATCGTCACCCTCGGCCTGGCCCTCGGCTTCATCAACTGGATCACCAACGCCTCGGTCACCGGGGGAGCCGACGGCATCTCCGGAATCCCGCAGCCCACCCTGCCCGGCGTCGACCTCTCCAGCGAATACCTCTACTACTACCTGGAGTTGGTCGTCTGCGCGCTCGGCCTCGGCTTCGGACTCTTCGTCGTCCGTACGTCCCTGGGGCGACGGCTGCGCGCGATGCGTGACGACTCCCTGGCCGCGGGCGCGACGGGCGCGCAGATCCCGCTGCTGCGCATGACCGCGTTCCTGCTCGCCAGCCTCTACGGGGGCCTGGCCGGAGTCCTGTACGCGGGCCTCATCCGCTATGTCGCCCCGGAGACCTTCTCCATCGCCAACATGTTCATCCTGCTCGCCATGGTCGTCATCGGCGGCCGGCGTTCCCTCGTGGGCTGTGTGGTCGGCGCGGTCGGACTGACCCTGATCCGCGAGCAGCTGTCCGACTTCTCGACGTACGCACAGCTCGGATACGGCGTGGTGGTCGTCCTCATGGTCGTCTTCGCGCCGACCGGACTCGCCGGAATCCCCACCCGCGCACGGGAGTTCGTGAACCGGAGGCGACCAGGGAGGACCCGGGCGCGGGACCGCGCCCGGCTGCGCCCCTTCCAGCCGTACGAGGCCGTCGAGGCACCCGGCACCGAGGACGGGCCCCTCCTGGACATCCGGTCCGTCACCAAGGACTTCCGTGGGCTGCGCGCCCTGGACGAGGTCTCCCTGACGGTCGCCCCCGGTGAGATCCGCGGCATCGTCGGCCCCAACGGCTCCGGCAAGACGACCCTGTTCAACGTCATCAGCGGCTTCCACCGGGCCACTTCGGGACAGGTACGGTTCGCCGGCCGAGCCACCACCACGACCCGGCCGTACGAGCTCTCCCTGCTCGGTGTGGCCCGCACCTTCCAGAACCTGCGCCTGTTCGGCCAGTTGACGGTCCGGGAAAACGTCCTCGTCGCACTGGACCGCACCAGGACGCACACCATCTGGCAGTACGCGGTGTGGCAGCCCGGAGTCGTACGCCGCGAGCGACGGCTGCGCCGGCAGGCCCAGGAACTCCTGGAACGCTTCGGCCTCACCGACTTCGCCGAGGCCCCGCCCGGATCCCTGCCCTACGGCATCCAGCGGCGCATCGAGATCGCCCGCGCCATGGCCGCCGGGCCCCGGCTGCTGCTGCTCGACGAACCGGCCGCCGGACTGAACGGCGAAGAGGTGCGGGAACTGGCGGACATCGTGCGCTCCATCCGCGACAGCGGCACCACGGTCGTCCTCATCGAGCACAACATGGGCCTGGTCATGTCGCTGTGCGAGCGCGTGACGGTGCTCTCCGGCGGCTCGGTCGTCGCGGAGGGCACACCCGCCGAGGTGGTCGCGGCACCCGAGGTGATCGAGGCGTACCTCGGGGACTCGGCGCCGGCCGACGTCCCCCGGCCGCGGCCGGCTCCGGCCGGGACACCCGGGGCGAAGGAGACGACCCAATGAGGAAGCCCCCCTTCGGGCGAAGGGCCACCGCCACGGACGAGGCCGCGGCGGCCTCCGGCAGCGGCGCCCCGGCCACACTCGCCGTCGACGACCTGTCCGTGCACTACGGCGGGGTCCGCGCGGTCAGTTCGATCAGCTTCAGCGTGGAGCCGGGGGAGTCGGTGGGCATCATCGGCGCCAACGGCGCGGGCAAGACCTCCACCCTCAAGGCCCTGATGGGACTGGTGCCGCGCGGCGGCGGACGCATCACGCTCGGCGAGCGCGACCTGACCCGGGTGAAGGCCCGTGACATGGTGCGGCACGGCATCGGCTACGTACCGGAGGGCCGGCATGTGTTCCCCGGCCTGAGCGTGGAGAAGAACCTGCTGCTCGGCGCGTACGCCCGGCGCTGGGACGACGGGACCCGGGCGACGCTCGCCGAGGTGCGCGAACTCTTCCCGGTACTGGGCGAGATGGGCCAACGGCTCGCCGGGGCACTGTCCGGCGGACAGCAGCAGATGCTCTCCATCGGGCGCGCGCTGATGGCCGGGCCGCGGATCCTGCTCCTCGACGAACCGTCCATGGGACTCTCGCCCAAACTCGTCGGCGAGATCCTGAGCGTGCTCAAACGACTGCGCGAGGACGGGCTGAGCCTGCTCCTCGTCGAGCAGAACGCCAAGCTCACCTTCGGTGCGACGAGCCACTGCCTGGTCATGGAGAACGGCGCTGTCGCCATGACCGGCACCTCCGAGGAACTGAGCCAGGACACCCGGGTGCGCCGGATCTACCTCGGTCTGTGAGCGGCGGGACCCGTCGGCATCACCGGCCGGCGTTGAGCCGGGCGGCCCGGCGCGTCAGGTGGTCGCGTTCGGCGAGGTTGGGTGCCTTCCGGGCCGCCTCGGCGTACAGCCGCGCCGCCGTCGTCAGGTCGCCGTCGCGTTCGTGGAGGTAGGCCGACACCGCGGTGTGGCGGGGCAGCGAGTCGTCCAGCGCCGCCAGTGCCGCCAGGCCCGCGCGCGGGCCGTCGGCCTCGCCCACGGCCACCGCGCGGTTGAGCCGGACGACGGGGCTGTCGGTCAGGCGCGCGAGTTCGTCGTACCACTCGACGATCTGCACCCAGTCGGTCTCCGCGGCGGTCTGCGCGTCGGCGTGGAGCGCAGCGATGGCGGCCTGGGCCTGGTACTCGCCGAGCCGGTCACGGGCGAGGGCCGTCTGCAGGATCCCGATGCCCGTGGCGATCGACGCGGTGTCCCAGCGGCCGCGGTCCTGCTCGGCGAGCGGCACCAGGCCCCCGTCGGGCGTGGTCCGGGCCGCGCGCCGGGCATGGTGCAGCAGCATGAGGGCGAGCAGCCCCGCCACCTCGGGATGGTCGATCGCGGCCGCGAGCTGCCGGGTGAGCCGGATGGCCTCGGCGGCGAGGTCGAGGTCCCCGGAGTAGCCCTCGTTGAAGACCAGGTAGAGGACTCGCAGCACGGTGGCCACGTCACCGGGCTGGTTGAACCGTACGCCGGAGACGGTGCGCTTGGCCCGGCTGATGCGCTGCGCCATCGTGGCCTCGGGCACCAGGTAGGCCTGGGCGATCTGGCGGGTGGTCAGGCCGCCGACCGCGCGCAGGGTGAGCGCGACCGCCGACGACGGGGTCAGCGACGGGTGGGCGCACAGGAAGTAGAGCTGGAGGGTGTCGTCCACCGTGGGCGTGGGCCCCGGCACCGGTTCCTCGTCGACCAGGTCCTCACGCCGGCGGCGGGCGGTGTCCGCGCGGGCCGCGTCCAGGAACCGGCGCCAGGCCACGGTGACCAGCCAGCCCTTCGGGTCCCGCGGCGGCTCGGCCGGCCAGACGCGGGTGGCCTCGACCAGCGCGTCCTGCACGGCGTCCTCGGCCGCCGCGAAGTCGGCTCCGCGGCGGACGAGGATCCCGAGGACGCTCGGTGTGAGGCTCCGGAGCAGGGCCTCGTTCATCTGAGAGGTCACTCCTTGCGAGGTCGGTGAGAGGTCAGTCCGTGATGGTGGGCGGCTCGGTCAGGAACGGGCGCAGCTCCAGCCACTCGTGGATCGGGTTCCCGCCCGCTCCGGGGGCGGCCGACAGCTCCCCGGCCAGTTCGACGGCGCGGTCGTAGCTGTCGACGTCGATCACCATCCAGCCGGCGATGAGGTCCTTGGTCTCGGCGAACGGGCCGTCGGTGACCGGCGGGCGCCCTTCACCGTCGTACCTGACGAAGGTCCCCTCGGGGGACAGCGCCTGACCGTCGACGAACTCGCCGGTCCCCTCCAGCCGGGCCGCGAAGTCCTGCATGTACTTCACGTGGGCCGTGATCTCCTCGGGCGTCCACTGCGCCATGGGTACGTCGTTCACCGCGGCCGGGGCGCCACGGTAGTGCTTCAGCAGCAGGTACTTGGCCATGATGGTTCTCCTCGGTACTGGTGCGACCCATTGTGGTCGTGTTCATAGCGAGGACGGAGCGGGGCACGGGTTCTCGACATCCCCGGCCGACTTTTCCGCGAAAAGTTTTTCCGTGGGCCGCGGTCAGCCGCTGGTGGGGTGCCACGCGGCCTCGGCGGCCTCGGCCGTCGGATGGGACGGGAAGACCTGGTCCAGGCCGACGATGCGGAAGATCCGGCTGACGCGGTCGGGGACCGCGGCCAGGGCGATGGTCGCGCCGGCCGCCAGCGCGTGGTTGCGGGCGGCGATCAGCACGGTGATGCCGGTGGAGTCGCAGAAGGTGACACCGCCGAGGTCGAGGACGAGCTGCCGGCCCGGCCGCAGGTCGAGACCGGGCAGCGCGGCGCGTACGTCGGGGGCGGTGTGGTGGTCGAGTTCCCCGGCGAGTTCGATGACCACTCCGGTCGGAGCGGTGCGGGTGCGGAGGGTCAGTCGCTGCGTCACTGCTGCTCATCACTGGGGGGTCGGGGGACATGGATGGCCAGGACGGCGGTGTCGTCGTCCACACCACTGCCGAAGGTGTCGAGCAGGTCGCGGATCGCGTCGATGGTGTCCGACGCCGTGGTGGGGGCGAGGGCGCCGGCGAACGCGAGGAGCGCGTCGTCCCCGTAGCGGTCCTCGCTGTCGACCCCTGCGGTGACGTGGGCCTCGGTGAGCCCGTCGGTGTGCAGCAGCAGGGTGTCGCCGGGTGCCAGGTGGACGGTGGTGGTGGCGATGTGGGCGTCGGGCAGGACACCGATGAGCTGCCCGTCGGGGGTGGGGAGGTAGTCGGTGGCGCCGTCGGCGCGCATCAGCAGGGCGGGGGGATGTCCGCCGCTGGCCAGGGTCACGTGGAAGCCTCCCCTGTCGTGGTCGGGGGTGAGCAGTCCGAAGATGACGGTGCAGAAGCGGGGGTCGGCGCCGTTGTACTCGTGGTTCAGGACCGTGTTGAGGTTGCCGAGGACCGCGACGGGGTCGGGGTCGTACACGGCCGCGGCGCGCAGGGTGTAGCGGGCCAGCGAGGTGACGGCCGCGGCGGCGGCGCCCTTGCCGCACACGTCGCCCAGGAACATGCCCCAGGTGCCTTCGGACAGGGGGAACAGGTCGTAGAAGTCGCCGCCGACCTCGTCGGCGGAGGCGATGTGGTAGTGCGCGGAGACATCCAGGCCGGGCACGTTGGCCAGGGTCGGCGGGAGCAGCGTCTTCTGCAGGGTGGCGGCCAGGCGCTGGAGGCGCTCGCGTTCCTGCTCGGCCTCCTTGCGGGCGCGCAGCAGCTCCGTCTCGTAGGCCCGGCGGTCACGGGCGTCGAAGACCGTCGTGCGGATCAGCAGGGGCCGGCCGTCACTGCCGGTCTTCACCGTCGAGGTGACCAGGACGGGCAGGCGGGAGCCGTCGGCGGCCTTGAGTTCCAGGGCGATGCCGCTGACCTCGCCCTGCAGCCTCAGCAGGGGAGCGAAGTGGGTCTCGTGGTAGATCCGTCCGCCGACGGTCAGCAGGTCGGAGAAGTGTCGGCGGCCCAGCAGGTCGTCGCGCTCGTAGCCGAGCCAGTCCAGCAGGGTGGTGTTGACCTTCACGATCCGGCCGTCCAGCAGCGTGGACAGATAACCGCAGGGCGCGTGCTCGTACAGATCCTCGGCGCTGTCCTCCAGGAGTGCGGAGAACTGGGCTCGGTCGTCCTCCTCGTCGCCCGCTCCGACCGTCATCTGAGCGCTTCCGCGAACGCGGTGATCACTGCGGTGGTCTCCTCGGGAGCGGCCATCTGCGGGCAGTGGCCGGTGGCGTCGAGCGTGACCAGTCGGCTGCCCGGGATCCGGGCGTGCACGAACGCGCCCACCTCCCGGGGAGCGATGGCGTCACTGGAGCACTGGGCCACCAGCGTGGGCACGCTCACCAGGGCGAGGTCCTCGCGGTTGTCGGACAGGAAGGTCACCCGGGCGAAGACGCGCGCGATGTCCGGATCGGTGCGGCAGAAGCTGTTGGTCAGCTCCTCGCCCAGTTCGGGCCGCTCGGGGTTACCCATGATCATCGGCGCCATGGTGCCCGACCAGCCCAGATAGTTCGCATCGAGGGACTCCAGGAGCTCGTCGATGTCCTCGGCGTCGAACCCGCCCCGGTAACCGGTCCCGGGGTCGTCGACGAAACGCGGCGAGGGCGCCAGCAGCACCAGCCCGGCGAACGCCCCGGGCTCGCGGACGCTGGCCAGCACGCCCATCATCGCGCTCACGGAGTGCCCCACGAACGTCACGGGGCCGAGCGCGAGCTCCCGGCACAGCTCCAGCAGGTCCTCGACGTATCCGTCCAGCGTGGAGTACCGCTCCGGGCTCCACGCCGACAGGTCCGAGTTTCCCGAGCCCACATGGTCGAAGAGCACGACGGTGAAGTCGCGCTCCAGCGCCGGCGCCACCAGACGCCACATGTTCTGGTCGCACCCGAAGCCGTGCGCCAGCATCACCACCGGCCCACCGGGCCGCCCGCTCACCGCCACATGGTTCCTGCGCCGCACATCCATACGGAACATCCTTGCAGACCACAGACTGTCCACGGGGATCGCGGCACCTGCGTACGGGGGTCCCCGCGGGCGTACGGGGGTGCGGTTCGACCTGGGCGGGCTTGCGCATCCGCGTCACGAACAACCACAGCACGGCGGCCGCGGCCCGCAAGCTGTGTCTGGGCCGATCGTCGACTCGACGCCTAGCAGGTCACGGCACCGTCCGGGTTCCGTTGCCGGTGTCAGTCGTCGTCGTCCAGGGTCGTCGCCCACTCCGCCAGTGCGGTGAAGTCCTCGGCGGTCAGGCCGTGCCGGGGGTCGACGTGGTGCAGGAGTGCCGGGCCGTGGTGGTGTGCCCGCACCCAGGCGCGGTCCGTGTCGGTGATCTCGTCGTCGATCCAGGCGAACGCCCGGCCGTTCGCCCACGCGACGATCTCCGGCGTCTTCCAGAAGACTCCGCCGCCCGGCTCGGACCGCGGTGAGGTCCACGGAATGAAGGGCAGCGCCGGCAGGGTCAGGACCGGTGCGATGAAATCGTTCGCCTCCTCCTCCCACGTGGTCGCCCAGACGAGGTCGTAGGGCAGCGCGGCCAGCGCCGGCCCGTGGTCAGGGTTGAGCCACACCCGCAGCGGCTTCACCGGATCGTCGGGCAGCCCCCACGCCGCCAGGCGCAGCCGTTCACCGGCCTCCCAGCGCGGCGTCAGCATCCGGTGCGTCTGATAGCCCCTGGGTCGCCGGTAAGGCTTCGCGGCATAGGGATTGAGCGGTCCGTCGACATCCACCAGCAACACCGGGCGCACCATCCGACCTCCTGGGCTCTGGTCCGCACGGTACCGGTCGACGGCGAGGCGACTCAGCCGAGTTCTCCGCGGCCGACGACCTGCGCGAGGCCGCTCCGGCGGCCGGGTTCCGATGCCTGCGCGGACCATTACTGCGTGCTCAACCGGCGGCGCCGCCAAACCACCTGGGCACATGGTCGAGCAGGTCCCGCTGATCGTCACCCACCCACGCCACATGGCCGTCCGGCCGCAACAGCACGGCCGGCGCGTCGAGTTCCCCGCTGACGTCGCTGACGTCGACGACGTGGTCCACCCGGTCCGCCCAGCCCGCCACCGAGAGCCGGCCGGTCCGGTCGAGCAGCAGCCCACGGCCGGCGTGCATCAGCGAGTAGAGGCGCCCGCCCTTCAGCTCGATGTCCCGCATCCGCCGGCCGAGCAGCTCGTGTCCCTCGCCGCAGCCCTCGCCGAAGTCGTAACGGACCCCGACCGCGGTGATCATCCCGGTCATGTACCGGTTCACCTCCTCGAAGTCCATGAGCGTCGAGAGCAGCTCCCGCAGCGCCGTCGCACCCGCGCCCGTCCCCAACAGCGTGATCTGCGCCCGGGTGTTGCTCAGCACCCGAGCGCCCACCGGATGCCGTTCGTCGTGGTAACTGTCCAGCAGCCCCTCGGGCGCCCAGCCGTTGACCGCGGCGGCCAGCTTCCAGCCGAGGTTGAACGCGTCCTGTACGCCGAGATTGAGCCCCTGCCCGCCGGTCGGCGGGTGGATGTGCGCCGCGTCGCCGGCCAGCAGCACCCGGCCGACCCGGTAGCGCTCGGCCTGCCGGGTGGCATCGCCGAACCGGGACAGCCAGCGAGGCGAGTGCACACCGAAGTCGGTTCCCGCGACCGCCCGCAGCTGCCGCTTGAACTCCTCGAAGGTCGGCGGGGTCGCGCGCTCCTCGGCCACGGCCTCGGCAGGCACGATGACGCGGTACGTGCCGTCCTCGTTGGGGATGGTGCCGAACCGCAGTTGCGTCGTGCGGACCTTCGCGACGACGGCGTCCACCGTCGCCCGGTCCTCGGTCATCTCCATGTCGCCCAGCAGGGTCTCGACCGTGGCGGGTTCACCGGGGAAGCCGACGCCGAGCAGCTTGCGCACCGTGCTCCGGCCGCCGTCGCAGCCGACGAGGTAGCGCGAGCGCAGCCGCGTGCCGTCGGCCAACTCGACGCTCACTCCGCCCTCGCCGCCGCCCCTGTCCCCCTCCCCGTCGCCTTCACCGTCACGCTCCTCGGACTGGCTCAGGGCGACGACCTCGCAGCCGCGCCGGATCTCGGTGCCGAGTTCGAGGGCGCGCTCACCGAGCAGCCGTTCGGTGACCGGCTGCAGGGCGGAGAGACCGTAGGGGTGCGCCGTGTCCAGCCGCTCCGGCCACGACTTCATGATGCCGCCGAAGAACCCGCCGACCTGGAACTTCTCGCTGACCGCGAGAAACCGGTCCAGCAGGCCGCGCTGATCCATGATCTCGACGCTGCGCGTGTGCAGACCACGCCCACGGGACTCCGCGGTCGGCTCGGTCAACCTCTCCAGCACGACCACCCGCACACCGTGCAGCCGCAACTCGCAGGCCAGCATCAATCCGGTGGGCCCGCCGCCGACCACGATCACGTCAATCATCAGAAACCCCAACTCGACCACGTCACATCTTCAGAGCCGGACCATTGATTCCGGCTTCTGATTCCGGCTTCGGCCGATGATTCTGCGGCACCCCTGGGGCCTTGCCGCAAGCCCCCCGGTGCGCTATAAGTTGAGAGTGGCAAGGAGCGGTTTTCCCTCCTTGCCTTTTTCATTTCCCGCTCCGACTTCGCTCCGTTCCCTCCGAGGTAGCGGACACAACCTGTCCTGTACACCACGGAGACTCCTCTCATCAGCGGTCACAGGGACCGCTCGTCCGTACAAGGGGTCTCCGCGTGTTCTCCGTCCTCGCCGACATCAACCTGCCGGCTCTCGCGATCTGTGTGGTCGCGTCGTTCCTGATCGCCGGAGTGTGGTTCGCGGTCGTGATCGCCAAGCCGTACGCCGTCGCCCTCGGCCGAGAGGGCGCCCCGGCACCCGCGTCGACGGCGGTCACCCTGCTGGGTCCGCCGGTGTGCATTCTTGCCACGGTCCTGACCAGCGCGGTGCTCATCGAGGCGCTCGACATCACCGGCACCGGCGACGCCATCGCCTTCGGACTGATCGTCGGCGTCGGCTATCTCAGCGCGATGACCTTCCAGATCGCCATCAACCCGAATTTCCCGCGCCCGCTCTACTACGGCCTCCTCAACGCACCGTATTTCTTGATCACCAGCGTGCTCAGCAGCGTCGTCCTGGTCGCCATGCGCTGACGCGGATTTTCCGGCCGGGTGGACGCATTACATGAACGGCTCGACGCTCGACCGAGGTGAATGCGATGACCAGGGCGGCACTGGGGGCGTCCGTGGCCCCCTGACCACCACGCGGGCTTTCAGTTGTTCCGGTCGATGGGCCGATGGGCCGATCGGTCGACCGGTCCGCGCGAGGACCCCATGACCGCGACACCTCATGGGGAATGGCCCCCGCCGGACTTCCTGTTCGGCGGGGGCAGGTGAGCGAGTCAGCGGAAGTTCACGTCGCTGCACAGGAAGTACGTCTGGTCCATGTGTGACGCCTGCCAGGCCCGAAGTGCTCACGTCGATCAGGTAGTTCTGACTCGGCGCGTACGAGCCGGTGCGGGCGCCCAGCTAAACCTGTCGCAGCAGCCGCATCCGCAGCCGCAGCCGCAGCGCTACGGCGCCAACGCGGCGAACGCCTCGTCGAGCAGCCCGATGAGATCCAGGCTCCCGTCCGACTCGATCCAGTGGTCCTGCGCGACATTGAGGCAGTCCAGCGCGGCCGCGGCCCGTACCGACTGTGCGAGTGTCGGAGGCCCGGCGACGTCCTGGCGGTCGGCCAGCGCCTGGGCCAGTGCGGGGCGCCAGCGGTGCTGCTTCTCCAACTGGCGGGCGCGCAGGCCGGGGTGGCCGTAGACGAGCCGCGCCGTGGCCAGGGCGCCGACCGGATCATGGCGATGACGCTCCAGGAGGACGTCCAGTGCGTGACGCAGCGCCGTCCAGTCGTCCTCGCCGGCGGGCCGGTCGCGGAGCGCCGCGGCGACCTTCAGTTCCAGCCCGTCGTAGGCCGCGAGGACCGCGTCCTCCTTGGTGCCGAAGTAGCGCAGCAAGGTGCTCCGCGAGACATCGGCGGCGCGGGCGAGGTCGTCCAGCGTGACCTGGTCGAACCCCTGGCGGCGGAACAACTCGAAAGCCACCTGCGCCAGTTCGGCTCGCACGGCCGCCCGTGCGATGTCTCTGGTCCTGCCCCGTCCGCCCGTGTTCACGTGGTGATCCTAACTGTGGCACTGCTTGCCCGGACCGGAAGTGAGTCACTAACCTGACACTGAGTCTCACACATGGCGCCGCACCGCATCACGCACATGGTGCCGCAGCGCATCAGCTGCTCGCTGCGCCGACGCCGCACCCCTCACCAGGAAAAGAGCCCTGCCACCGATGACCTCGACACCGGGATCGACCGTCCACGGATCGACCGTCCATGTCCCGACCCCGGACGGGACAGCCGACGCCTACCTGACCCACCCCGACGACGGCGCTGCCCACCCGCCCGTCCTGCTGTACATGGACGCCTTCGGTCTGCGGCCGCACCTCGAAGGCATGGCGGACCGGCTGGCCGGGGCCGGGTACACGGTCCTGGTCCCGAACGTCTTCTACCGGTACGGCCCGGCCCCCGTCGTACCGCTGCCCGAGTTCATCAACCCCGCCGAACGGCCGGAGATCTTCAGCAGTATCGGCGTCGCCGCCCGGACGCTCACCCCGGAGGGCGCCATGCGCGATGCGGCCGCCTACCTGGACTGGCTCGCCGCGTCACCGCTGACCACGGACGGTCCGGCGGGCATCACCGGCTACTGCATGGGGGCCGGCCTGGCGCTGCGCACGGCGGGCACGTACCCGGACCGGGTCGCCGCCGCGGCCGGATTCCACGGCGCCCACCTCGCCACCGACGCACCGGACAGTCCCCACCTCGTCGCCGGCCGCATCACGGCCGAGGTGTACTTCGGCCACGCCGACCAGGACTCCACCAACCCCGCCGAGCAGATCGAGCGCCTGGCGAAGACGCTCACCGAGGCCGGGGTCCGTAACCAGACCGAGGTGTACGCGGGCGCTCATCACGGATTCACCCAGGCCGACACCGCCATGTACAGCGCCGAGGCGTCCGACAGGCACTGGACCGCACTCCTCGACCTCCTGGCGCGCCGGCTGTAGTACGCCGACTCCGCACGGGCGGACGGACGGCCCTCACGCGGACAAGTGGGCCCTCGCGCAGGAAGAGGGCCCACCCACGGCCGGACAGCCGGACCGCCCGAAGACGTCCTAGCCGATGTCGAGGTCGAGGTTCGTCACGTACCAGGCGTCCTTGATCTTGGTGGACTGGACCTTGATGTCCAGCTGGTCCGCCGTCACCCCGGTGGAGTGGGACAGGACGATCTTCTCCAGGGTCTGCCCGTCGACAGTGATCTTGTCGGAGGGGAACTCCACCGTGTCACCGGCCGCCGGGGCCTTCGCCACTTCCACCTTCGGATCGTCCGTGGGCGGGTCGGGTACGAACGACTCGCGGACCTGTCCGATGGTCTGGTCGATCTGCTTCCGCTCGGGCGCGCCGTCGCCGCAGGTCTCCTCGCTGCCGACCTTCGCGGGCGTCGAGCCGTCGGCCGGCTCCGCCATCACCAGGCACGCTTCCTTCGGCTGGTTCTTGATGACCGCGGTGACCCACGCGGCGACCGCCGTCTCGGCCGTGGACTGGTCGGCGGCCGAACCCTGCGCCGGCGTCGAGGCGTCGCCGCCGCCCGTCTTCCCCGCGTCCGACGCGGACGAGCTGCCCGCGGACGACTTCTTGTCCGTGTCGGAGTCCGTGTCGCTCGACGAGCAGCCCGCGAGCCCCACGACGGCCGCCACCGCGACCCCCGCGATCGAGCCGACTCTTCTCGCCCTCTGATCCACTAACAGCACTCCCGCAGCCTTCCTGTGAACGTATCTGTGCGTCAGCGGCACCACGAGTCGTCTGACGTCGCGATGCCGCTTCCCCCATCAAGACGGAGGGCAGAGAGTATCCGTTCATTCATGGAACTGTCGTTTGGGGGCACCGGAGTTCGGGTGCGCCGACCGGTCGCGGGGCGTGGGACGTCCGTACGTCCGGCGGATCAGCCCGCCACGGTCCACGGCGCGCCGTACTTCTCCGTCAGTGGCGCGATCTCCGCGGGTGACAGGAACCGGGGAGTGCGCTCGCCGAGTGCGAGGAGGAGAGCGGAGACCTCTTCCAGTTCCACGGCCGCTTCCACGGCCAGGGACATCGAGGGGCCCGCGACGACCGGGCCGTGGTTCTGCAACAGGGCCGCCCGGAAGGGGAAGGGCAGGGACTCCATCAGGTCGGCCTGGCCGCGGTCGCCCGGAGCGGCGTACGGCAGGAGGGGAGTCTGGCCGACGCGCATGACGAAGTACGGCGTCAGCGGGGGTATGGCGCTGTGCTCGTGCCAGGCGGACAGGCAGGACACCGCTGCCGCGTGACGGGAGTGCAGATGCACGACGGCCCGCGCGGACGCGTCACGGCGGTAGAAGGCGGTGTGGAGCGGGAACTCCTTGGACGGCTTCGGCCCGTCGAGGTGCGTCCCGGTCAGATCGAGGACGCTCAGCGCTTCGGGGTCGACCCGGGCCAGGTCCGTACCGGTGGGGGTCATGTAGATCCGTGTGCCGTCCCGGAAGCTGAGATTTCCGGAGGAACCGGGGCTGAGGCCGAGCGCGGCGAGATGGGCGCCGGCCGCGGCGAGTTCGGATCGCGGGTCGGTCATGCGAGGGCGCTCCAAGCCTCGGTGAAGATGTCCTGGCCGCCGAAGTTGCCCGACTTGAGGGCCACGTCGACGGTGTGTCCGTCGTTGCCGTCCCGGTCCCGGTCCCGGTCCTGGTTCCGGTCCCCGGCGGCGGCCCTCTCGTCGGTCCGGCCGCGGCAGGTGGCTCTGGCCCAGGTCACGCCCGGGGCGATGGGTGACCCGATGGTGAGTGTGCGTACGCCGAGCGCGGTGACCACCGAGCCGGACGTCTCCCCGCCCGCGACGAGCAGCCGTCGCGCGCCGGCCTCGACCAGGCGTGTGGCGCAGGCGGCCAGCGCCCTTTCCACCAGGTCCGACGCGGCGGGGGAGCCGTCCAGGTCGCTCGGGTCGCCGACGGCGTAGAGGAGCGGTGGCCGCTGTGGATCGCGCTGCCAGCAGTCCCGGGCGAACGCGGTCAGTTCACCGACCGCGGCGTCGAAGTCGGCCCGCAGCGCGGCGAGGTCGAGCTTGCGGTGCGGGAGACGGGCGCGGCCGTGCGCCACCTGGGCGCGGGTGGCCGAGGACGCGCTGCCGGACAGTACGACGGCCGGATCACCGGGGCGTGACGCGGCCCGCACCCGTGCGGCGTCCGGCCGGGGGCCCGTCAGACCGAGCGCGAGCCCCGCGGCGCCGGTGACGAGCGGGTGGTGCGCCGTGGCCGCCGAGACGGTGCGCAGGTCCGCGTCCTCGGTGGCGTCCACCACGACGAGCGCGTCGGCCAGCGCCGGGTCGTCCAGCGCCGCCGCGAGAGCCTCGGCGCCGGCCCGTACGGTGTCCAGGCCCACGAGCCGTACCGGGTGCGTGGTCTGCGGTGTCAGCAGCCGCCCCACATGGGAGTCGAGCATCGGGGTGAGCGGATGGCGGCTCATCGGGCTCTCGTCGAGCAGGTCGTCGTGGACGAAGAGCCTGCCGCGGTAGACGGTGCGGCCCGTGGCCGGGAACGACGGTACGACGACGGCGCGCCGTTCCCCGAGCGCGTCAAGCAGCGCGTCGGTCACGGGACCGATGTTGCCCCGCGCCGTCGAGTCGAAGGTGGAGCAGTACTTGAAGTAGAAGCGCTCGCAGCCGGCCGCACGCAGGGCCCGCAGCGCCGCGAGCGAGGAGTCCACCGCCTCGGCGACCGGTGCCGTACGCGATTTGAGCGCAATGACGACCGCGTCGGCGTCGTCCACCGCGGTGCGCCCGGTGTCGTCGGCGATGCTGTCGGGACCGACGGCCACCACGGTGCGGTACCCGCGGGCGACCAGCATCGTGGCGAGGTCCGTTGCTCCGGTGAAGTCGTCGGCGATGGCCCCGAGGGTCGGCATCAGGCCTCCTTGCGGTGGGTGGGTGTGGTGCCCCGCCCCGGCGGTCGAGCGGTGGGCAACGACGTGACCAGGGCGTGTGAAAAAATGTTAACAGACTTTACGTAGCTGGGATCTGCTGATACATCTTGTTAACGAGCTCCTCTGTGGCTCTCGCCTCGCTGACGAGTCCGCCTGCGCCGGGAGCACATCGCCGGGAGCACATCACGGCATCACCGCATCGCGCTCGTCATCCAGGAGGGGCCCATGAACCTGCACCATCTGTTCGCCGACACCGGCGACCGGACCGTGCGCTACGCACTGTCCGGAGCCGGAGGCGGCTTCGCCCGGACCCTGCTGGCCCAGACGCCCCGCATCCCCGGGCTCGTCCCCGCCGTCCTCTGCGACCGCGACGTACCGCGGCTGCGCGCGATGCTCCTGGAGCTCGGGTACAGCGCGTCCGACCTGAGTGTCTGCGCCACCGAGGACGAGGTGGCCGCCGCGGCGCACGCGGAGCGCATCGCCCTGGTCGAGAGCGGCGCGCTGCTGCCCGCCGCGCCCTGGGACATCCTGGTCGAGGCCACCGGCAGCCCCGCCGACGGCTACGCGATGGCGAGCCGGGCTCTTTGCGCCGGCCGGCACGTCGCCATGGTCAGCAAGGAGGTCGACTCCGTGGCCGGCCTGCACCTCGCGGACCTCGCGGCCGAGAACGGCGTCGTCTACACCACGGCGGACGGCGACCAGCCCGCCAACCTCATCGGCCTCGTCACCTGGGCACAGTTCCTGGGCCTCGACGTCGTGGCCATCGGGAAGTCCAGCGAGTACGACCTCGTCCTCGACCCCGACACGGGCACGGTCACCCAGCTCGACACCACCGTCCCCGCACCGGAACTCGCCGCGCTGCTCACCCTCGGGGACGACATCCCCGCCACCCTGGCCGCACGTGCGGCGGCGGTGGCGGCGCTGCCGGTCGGCGCCACCGCCGACTACTGCGAGATGGCCGTCGTCGCCACGAACACCGGCTTCCGCCCCGACATCGAGCTGCTGCACTACCCGGTGGCCCGCATCGCCGAACTCGCCGACATCTACGCGCTGCGCGAGGACGGCGGGGTGCTCCACCGACCCGGAGCGGTCGACGTGTTCAGCGCGCTGCGGCTGCCGCAGGAGGCGTCCTTCGCCGGCGGCGTGTTCGTCGTGGTCCGCACCGGTGACGAGGTCACCTGGGAGACACTGCGGGGCAAGGGCCACGTCGTCAGCCGCGACGGCCGGTACGCCGCGATCTACCTGCCGTACCACCTCATGGGCGTGGAGACGCCGCTCTCCCTGCTCTCCGCGGTGCTGCACAACCGCCCCTCCGGAGGCACCGACCCGCGCGCCCACGCCGCGCTCGCGGGCCGCGCACAGCAGGACCTGCCCGCCGGGACCGTCCTGGCCATGGGCGGGCACCACCACGACGTCACCGACGTGCAGGCCGTCCTGCTGCGCGACGAGGACACCCCGGCCGACGTCGCCCCGCTCTACCTCGCCGCCCACTGCACGCTCGCCCGGCCGGTCGCCGCAGGTGAACTCGTCCGGCTGGCCGACCTCGCCGACGCCGACGAGAACCTGCTGCGGGCCTGGACGCTGGGCCGCGCCTCCCGCGCCACCGCCACCGCCACCGCTGCCGGGCAGGTCCGCTGATGGACACGGACATCCAGCACCTCCTCCTCGGCGTGGCGGCCGTCGTCGTCCTGATCCTGCTGATCACCAAGGCCAAGCTGCACCCCTTCCTGGCGCTGAGCATCTCCGCCCTGGGCCTGGGACTCGCCGCCGGCATCGGGCCGGGCAAGACCGTCGAGTTCTTCCAGAACGGCTTCGGCGACGCGCTCAAGAGCACCGGCCCCACCATCGGCCTCGGCACCCTTCTCGGCGGCATCCTGCTGGGCTCCGGCGGGGCCGACCGCATCGCCACCGTCTTCATCGGGGCGCGGCCGGTCAAGTGGATCCCCACCGCGATCACCGCGGCGGCCCTCCTCATCGGCATGCCGCACCTGTTCGACGTCAGCTTCGTGATGCTCGTACCCCTGGTGTACGCGGTCGCCAAGCGCACCGGCTCCCATCTGCTGTACGTCGGACTGCCGATGGCGGCCGGCCTCTACATCTCGCACGGCCTGCTGCCCCCGCACCCCTCACCGACGCTCGCCGTCTCGGCCTACGGTGCCAACACGGGCCTGACCATCATGTACGGCCTCATCATCGGCATCCCGATCGCCGTCGTGAGCGGCCCGCTGCTGACCAAGGTCGCCAGCCGCTGGTTCGGGCCCGCTCCGGACCTCGACAAGGGGCCCGTTCCCGAGCCCGAGCCCCTGCCCGAGAACCAGCGGCGGCAGGCGTCCTTCACGCTGGCGCTGATCACCGTGCTGCTGCCGCCGGTGCTCATGCTGATCGGCACGGTCGGCACGTCCCACACGGCCGAGGGCACCCTGCCGTACTCGTTCTTCGAGGCCTGCGACTCCTCCGTGCTGTCCCTGCTGGCAGCCGTCGTGTTCGCCTTCTTCGCCCTGGGTGTGCGCTCCGGCTTCGGTCTCGGACAGCTCCAGAAGATGGCGGGCAAGGGACTCGGTCCGGTCGGCGGCATCGTCCTGATCCTCGGTGCGGGCGGCGGCCTCAAGGCGATGCTGACCGCCACCGGCATCGACAAGATCATCTCGGACTACGCGGTGGACTGGTCGATACCCCCGCTGCTGCTGGCCTGGCTCGTCGCCGCGCTGCTGCGGATCTGCCTGGGCTCGGCCACGGTCGCGACCGCGGCGGCCACCGGCATCGTCGCACCGCTGCTCGGCGCCTATCCCGGTCTCTCGCCCGAGCTGATGGTGCTGGCCTCCGCCTCGGGCGCCGTCATGCTGTCCCATGTGAACGACTCGGGGTTCTGGCTCTTCAAGGAGTACTTCCAGCTCTCCGTGTCCCAGACCTTCCGCACCTGGACGCTCATGCTGTCCCTGCAGTCGCTGCTCAGCCTCGGGGGAGTGCTGCTCCTCAGCACGTTCGTCGGCGGCTGACCGCACGGGCACCGCCGGGCCCGCCGGACACGGCACACGGTCCCGGCGTGAGCGGGGGACCGGCAAGAGCGGCACAATCTCCAGCGACCGACGTGGTGAGACGACAGGAAGGACCACCGACGATGGCCGAGGAACGCTCCCTCCCGCTGATTCCGGACCAGCGGCGCGAGCAGTTGCTGAAGCACCTGCGCCGCGACGGAGTGCTCAGCGTCCAGCAGATCACCCAGCTCCTCGGCGTCTCGCACATGACGGTCCGCCGGGACATCGCCGAACTGGAGCGCCAGGGGCAGGTCTTCTCCGTACCGGGCGGCGCCCGGATCGCCAGTCATCTGCAGAGCGAACCCAGCCACCAGGCCAAGACGCTCATCGAGCAGCCCGAGAAACAGGCCATGGCCGCCGAGGCGGCGGACCTGGTCGAGGACGGCATGACCGTCTACCTCGACGCGGGTACGACCCTGTCGGCCATGGTCCCGTTCCTCGTGCACCACACCACGCTGACCGTCGTCACCAACGACTTCACCACCGTGGACCAGCTGATGGCCGCCGCCCCGCACCTCGACCTCATCCATGTCGGCGGGAAGGTGGAGCCCGCCAACCGGTCGAGTGTCGGCCGTCTCGCCGCCACCGTTCTGCGGCAACTCGCCCTGGACGTGGCCTTCATCAGCACCAGTTCATGGGATCTCCTGCGCGGCGTGACCACTCCCTCCGACCTCAAGGTGGAGGTCAAGCAGACGGCCATGGAGTGCACGGGTACGTCGGTACTCGTCGCGGGATCCTCGAAGTTCGGCACCTTCGGCAAGTACCGGGTGGCCGGTCTCAGCGCGTTCGACACGATCATCACGGACCGCGCGCTGGCCGACGCGGCGGCCGAGGGCGTACGCGCCTCGGGAACCGAACTGCGCCTGGTGAATGCCTGAAGAGCGCGCCGGTGACCGGCTGTTGAGGGGGAGTACGTCTCCTTCCTACGTCTACCGTGTCGGCGGGATCCGGTAGACGGAGACATGGGAGCGCGACTCGGCGGTGAACGCGGAGCCGTCCCAGTCGGCGTCCCTGGACTCCAGGGTGAATCCGGCCAGTCGGGCCATGAGATCGAGCTCGGCGGGCCAGATGTAGCGATGCGGGCTGCGGAACAGCCGCGCCTGCTCGGTCTCGTCGAACGTGAAGTGGTGCGAGACGACCCGCTGGTGCAGGACGTCATAGGTGTCCAGGCCGATGTAGCCGGACTCGGAGTGACAGACCATGGCCTTCTGGCCCGGCGGGAGCTTGCGCAGTTCCGGTACCCAGAGCTCGATCACGAACCGTCCGCCGGGCGTGAGATGACGGGCGGCGTTACGGAAACACTCGACCTGCTCGGCCTGGGTGAGCAGGTTCGAGATCGTGTTGAAGACGAGGTAGACCAGGCTGAACCTGCCGGGAACGGCAGTCGTCGCCATGTCACCGATGACCACGGGGATCGTCGCCTCGTCGGCCTTGGTCCTCAGCTGGTCCACCATGGGGCGTGACAACTCGACGCCGGTCACGGGGACTCCGCGCCCGGCGAGCGGTACGGCCACCCGGCCGGTGCCGATGGCGAACTCGAGGGCGGCGCCGTCCCCCGCGAGGCGGGCGAGGCGGTCCACGGTCGGCCCCAGGATCTCAGGTGCGAACATCCCGGTGCCGGGCGTGTCGTACCGCCGGGCGGCGTCGGCGTTCCAGATCTTCTCCTGCTGCATGGCGCCAACGCTCGTCGCCGGCCGATGTGTTGTCCAACGAATTACGACCTATGACGGGCCGCCGACGGGCGGTTGAATGGGTCGTCGCCCGCCGCTACCGGTGCCGGCGAGCGGGTCGAGGCCGGGGGGTCGGTGTGCGGGCGATCGTCGTGGGAGCGGGCATCGGCGGACTGGCGGCGGCGCTGAGTCTGCGCCGGGCGGGCCATGAGGTGACGCTGATCGAGCAGACCCCGCGGTTCACCGAGATCGGGGCCGGCATCCAGCTCGCGCCCAACGCCACCCGCGTACTGCGCCGGCTGGGCCTGCTGGACGCGGTCGCCGCGCGGGCCTTCCGCCCCTCCCGGATGCGGTTTCGCACCTGGTCCGACGGGGCCGACGTCTGCAGTTATCTGCTCGGGCGCGAGGTCGAGGAGGAGTTCGGGGCGCCGTATCTGCTTCTCCACCGGGCCGATCTGCACGAGGTCCTGGCTGCCGCCGTGCCGGCCGGATCGGTGCGGCTGGGCACCACGGTCGTGGGCATCGACCAGGACGCCGGGGCCGCGTACGTGACCCTGGCGAGCGGTGAGCGGCTGGGCGGCGACCTGGTCGTGGCCGCGGACGGGATACGGTCCGCCGCCCGCCAGTGGCTCTTCGGCGCGGACGAGGCGCTCTTCTCGAAGACCGCCGCCTACCGGGCGCTGCTCCCGGCCGGCGAGGTGGCCGACCTGGAGCTGCCCGAACTGGCCGTCTGGATGGGGCCGGACCGGCACTTCGTCCACTACTGGGTGCGCCGCGGCGAACTGCTCAACGTGGTGGCGGTGTTCACGGCGGAGGAGGCGCGGGAGTCCTGGACCGCTCGGGCCGAACCGGGGGAGCAGCTGGGCGAGTTCGCGGGGTGGGACCCCCGAGTGCTCAGCGTCCTGGAACGCGCGGGACAGGTGCTGCGCTACGGCATCTACACCCGAGCCCCGCTCACGCGGTGGAACGCCGGACGGGTGACCCTGCTGGGCGACAGCGCCCACGCGATGGTGCCGTTCCTGGCCCAGGGCGCGGCCCAGGCGATCGTGGACGCGGCGGTGCTGGGCGACGTCCTCACGGGCGCGACACCGGCGGAGGTGCCCGACGCGCTCGGCCGGTACGTACGCCGGCGGCTGGCCACCGCCACGGGCATGCAGGCCGGCGCGGCGCGGGCGGGTGACGAGTTCCACCTGCCGGACGGACCCGAGGCCCGCGCCCGCAACGCCCGCATGGCGGCCCACGCGGCCCGGAACAGGTTCATGCCACAGGCGACCGGCTGGGCGTCCCCGGAGCCCGGACCGTGAGGCTCGGGTCGCCCCTCCCGCCACGGGTGTCACACGACGGACCTCATGCCGCGGTGACGTCGTAGCGCCAGAAGGGCCGCACGAGCAGGGCGCCGCCGAGGACGACGGCCATGCAGAGCAGTGAGCTGCCCGTCCACGCCACACCGAGTCCGGTGGCGGAGGCCATCGCGCCGGCCCGCAGGTCCCCGAGGCGGGGACCGCCCGCGACGACGACGGTGAAGACGCCTTGCAGACGGCCACGCAGGGCGTCGGGCGCGTAGGTCTGCAGGATCGTCTGGCGATAGACCGCGCTGACCAGGTCGGCCGCTCCGGCGGTGGCCAGCAGGACCACGGCGGCGAGGAGATGGTGGGCGGTGCCCGCGAGGGCGATGGCCGCCGCCCAGACGACGACCGCGAGGGCCAGGGCCCGGCCCTGACGGCGTACGCGGCCGATCCATCCGCTGCACAGTCCCGCCGCGACGGATCCGAGGGCGATGGCCGAGTACAGCAGACCCACTCCGCCGCCGAAGCGCACCTGAGCGGCCTGCGGGAACAGGGCGGTGGGCATGGCCAGTGTCATCGCGGCGATGTCGACCGCGAAGGACATCCAGAGCACGGGGGCGGCCGCGATGAAGCGCAGGCCGTCGAGGACCGAGCGCAGCCCGCCGGTGCGGACCCCCGATCCCGTCGGCCTGACCGAGGGCAGGCGAAGGGCCGAGTACAGCAGGAGGGAGAACAGCACGGCGTCGGCGGCGTAGGCCCAGCTGTAGCCGTGCGGCAGCGAGATGAGGAGGCCGGCCACCAGCGGTCCGGCGACCTGTCCGACATTGCCGGCGGTGAAGTACAGGGTGTTGGCGGCGGGCACCAGGGGCGTGGGAACGACGCGGGGGATGATCGCGCCCCGGGCGGCGGACGACATGGCGAACGCGCCGGCCTGGACGGCGACGAGGACGAGGATGAGCGGCACGGAGCGCAGCTCGGCGACCGCCTGGAACAGCAGGGCCAGCGTGGTCACCCAGGTGGCGAACGCCGAGGCCAGGTACAGCACACGGCGGTCGAACCGGTCGGCGACGGCACCCCCGTACAGGCCGAGGACCACGAGCGGCACGAGGCCGGCCAGCCCTGTCAGCCCCACGGACAGCGAGGAGTGGGACAGCGCGTACACCTGCACCGGGATGGTGACCGCGGTGACCATGGTCCCGACGTAGGCCGCGCTCTGTCCGATCAGCAGGCGTCGGAAGACGGGGTGCGCCAGGGGCCGGGTGTCGAGCGCGACGCCCCGCAGACCGGAGACCGTCCGGGACTTCAGTGAGGGCGGAGACGAAGGCGGAGGCGGGGGCGAGGGCGGGGCCGGAGCCGGGAGCGGAGCGGGAGACGGGGTGACGGGCGGGGGGCCGGGTGAGGCGGGGGGCGTCGTGGACATGGTGATCACGCTGGCAGCACCGGACGGCCCACCGCTTCCGTTATTCTGCCGTCATATATCGGAAAACGGTCAGAGGGGGCAGCGGTGGGGGCGGTGGTGAAGACGGAGGCGTGGACCGGCCCGCGGACCGGTCCGCGGGCCGAGGAGGAGACAGCCGCGGCGGAGCCCAGGGACAGCACGCATGCCCACCTCGCCGGTGAGATCATCGGCCGCCATCAGCACGGCTACCACCAGCTTCTCTACGTCAGCGCGGGCGTACTGGCGGTCCGGACGGACGAGGCGTCCTGGGTGGCGTCCAGCGCGCGCGCCGTCTGGATTCCGGCGGGGACCTGGCACCGGCACCGGGTGCACGGGCACAGTTCCGTGCACACGCTCGGCTTCCCGGCCCACGACGTACTGCTCAGGTCCGAGACGCCGGTCGTCGTGGCCGTGGACGCCCTGGTGCGCGAACTGATCATCGCCTGCAGCGAACCGGCCCTCCCGCAGCCGGAGGCGCGCCGGCTGCGCGCCGTGCTGCGGGACCGGCTGCGGCGGGCCCTCGTCGAGCCGCTGACGCTGCCTACCTCCGGCCACCCCCTGCTGCGACAGGCGTGCACGCTGGTGACCGACGACCTGCGCAGTCCACGGACCGCCGCCTGGCTGGCGCGGCACATCGGCGTGAGTGAGCGGACCCTGGCCCGGCTGTTCCGGACCGAGTTCGGCATGACGTACCCGCAGTGGAGGACCAACGTACGGGTCTTCCACGCCATGGTGCTGCTGGCCGAAGGAGCGAACGTCAGCGAGACGGGACGGCAGTGCGGATGGGCGACGACCAGCGCGTTCATCGACACGTTCAGCCGCACCATGGGCCAGACCCCGGGGACCTACCGCATCGGCCCCGGGGAGTAGCCCACCCGGTCGGGCGGGGCCGGTCGCGCGAGGGCCGGCCGGGGCCGCCGCCCGGGTGATGAACAGCCGTCTCCACGTGCTGACCGCCAGCCCGCTGTGCAGGGCCCGGTAGGCGGACAGGGGACATGTGCGACGACCCGACCCGTGGGGCCGACGGACGCCGCCCTGACACGTGTCGTGTGCGGCCTGGCCGAAATCTTTCGCCGGTTCGAGGTGTGGCGGCATGACGTCGAGTCAACCGTCGTTGCCCCGGCCACGGATTCGGCACCGGATTCCGTGGGAAGGGTCGAAAGTGACCGAACTGTCGGGGTGAATGTGGCGGAACGTTACATCGGGAGACGGACGCGGCCTTGGACGGCCAAACGGTCAACTTCGGCCAAGACTGGACTGTTTGAGCCATCGAAAGATCATTAACCTGTTCCTCGACGGCACGCATCAACCAAGAGGAGTTCCGTGTCCACTGCCCAGCAGGTGCCCGACATCCTCTCGCCCGAGTTCGCCGCGGATCCCTACACCGCGTACACGACGATGCGAGAGAAAGAACCCCTGATCTGGCACGAGGCCACCCAGAGCTACATCATTTCCCGCTACGACGACGTCGAACGTGTATTCAAGGACAAGAAGTCCGAGTTCACGACCGACAACTACGACTGGCAGCTGGAGCCGGTGCACGGCAAGACGATCCTCCAGCTCAGCGGCCGCGAGCACGCCGTGCGGCGCGCACTCGTCGCCCCCGCGTTCCGCGGCAGCGACCTTCAGGAGAAGTTCCTGCCGGTCATCGAGCGCAACTCGCACGAACTCATCGACGGCTTCCGGTACTCGGGCTCCGCCGACATCGTCAGCGACTACGCGACCCGCTTCCCGGTCAACGTCATCGCCGACATGCTGGGCCTGGACAAGGCCGACCACGCCCGCTTCCACGGCTGGTACACGGCTGTCATCGCCTTCCTCGGCAACCTCTCCGGTGACGCCGAGGTGACCGCGGCCGGCGAGCGCACCCGCCGGGAGTTCGCCGAGTACATGATCCCGATCATCCGTGACCGGCGCGACAACCTGGGCGACGACCTGCTCTCCACGCTCTGCGCCGCCGAGGTCGACGGCGTCCGGATGAGCGACGAGGACATCAAGGCGTTCTGCAGCCTGCTGCTCGCCGCCGGCGGGGAGACCACGGACAAGGCGATAGCCGGCATCCTCGCCAACCTGCTGCTGAACCCCGAGCAGCTGGCGGCGGTCCGCGAGGACCGGAGCCTGATATCGGCGGCCTTCGCCGAGACGCTGCGCTTCACCCCTCCGGTCCACATGATCATGCGTCAGTCGGCCACCGAGGTCGAGGTCTCGGGTGGCACCATCCCGCGCGGCGCCACGGTGACGTGTCTCATCGGGGCCGCCAACCGGGACGAGCGCCGCTACAGCGATCCCGACCGGTTCGACATATTCCGGAGCGACCTCACCACGACCTCCGCGTTCTCGGCCGCCGCCGACCATCTCGCCTTCGCGCTGGGCCGGCACTTCTGCGTCGGCGCGCTGCTCGCCAAGGCGGAGGTCGAAATAGGTCTGAACCAGCTGCTCGACGCGATGCCCGATCTGCGTCTCGCCGACGGCTTCGACCCCGTGGAGCAGGGCGTGTTCACCCGCGGCCCGCAGTCCCTGCCGGTGCGCTTCACCCCGGCCACCGCCTGAGCCGGACCCGGCGGTGACCCACTTCCCGCGCGTGTCCGGGATCCCAGGAATCCCGGACACGCGCCCCGAAGGGGCGCGGGGAACTGCGCGACCAGCCACGACGACGCGCCCGCGGACAACTCACCGGACTCACCGGACCCACCGGACTAGCTGAACCCAGCGGAGCGCTAGTGCACCGCCGGCGTGAACTGCACCGGAAGGGACGTCAGACCGCGCATCCAGATGGACGGCCGCCAGGTCAGCTCGTCCGGGTCGACGCCGAGCACCAGGTCGGGCAGGCGCTCCAGCAGCGTCTCCACCGCCGTGCGCGCCATCACGTCCGCGAGGAGCGGCGCCGGATAGGGGCAGCGGTGCTCGCCGTTGCTGAAGGACAGGTGCGAGGAGTTCTCGGCCCCGACATGCGACTCGGGCCAGATCTGCGGGTCCGTGTTGGCCGCCGCGAGCCCGAGGACCAGGCAGTCGCCCTCACGGATGAGCCGCCCGCCCAGCTGCGTGTCGCGCACGGCCCAGCGGCCGATGAAGTTCTGGGTCGGGGTGTCCAGCCACAGCACCTCGTTCAGCGCGTCGCCGACACTGACCCGGCCACCGGAGACGTTCACCGCGAACCGCTCGTCGGTCAGCAGCAGACGCAGGGTGTTGCAGATCCAGTTGGCGGTCGGCTGCTGCGCGGCGGCGATGACGGAGATCAGGTCCTGCACGATCTCCTCGTCACTGAGATCCGCCGGATGCTGCAGCATCCGTGAGGTGACGTCGGGCCCCGGACGCTCCCGCTTCTCCTTGACCAGCTGCATGATGCGCTCCCCGACGCGCATGTACGCGGCCACCGGGTCGTCGCCCTCGCTCGCGTCGAGCGAGATCCGCAGATCGTCGACGAGCTGCTCGGTGTCCGCGCTGTCCTGCGGCATACCGCACATCCACAGCACCGCACGGGCCGGCAGGGCGTGCGCGTACGAGCTCATCAACTCGGCCTGACCGCTGCCGCCGAAGGCGGTGATCAGCTGCTCGGCGATCGTCTGGCACTCGCGGGCCAGCTCGAACTGGTCGACCCCCTCCAGCGCCTGCGTGATGACGCCGGCCCGGCGCTGATGCTCCGCGCCCTCGGCGAACAGCACGGACGGCTGGTAACCGACGAACGGCAGCAGCGGCCAGTCCGCCGGGATGTTCGGCCACTGGTTCCAGCGCCGGGAGTCCCGTGCGAACAGCTCGTCGTGGCTGGTCACATAGCTGACCTCGGGGTAACCGAGCACGAGCCAGGCGGGGATGTCGCCGTCGAGCATGACCGGCGCCACCGCCCCGTGCTCCCTGCGCATCGTGCGGTACAGCTGCGAGGGCGTCTGCTGGTACTCGAGACCGCCCAGCTGCACCGCGGCGCCGTGGGCCGGGCAGCCCGGTGGAGGTGTGTTCGTGGACGTGGAGCCGGTGGTGTCGCTCACGTAGTCCCCTCCTGGGACAGGGCCAATGAGTAGAGATGGTCCACGAGAGTGATCAGGACCTCTTTGCCCGACGACCTGACCCGCGCGTCACAGTCGACCATGGGCACATGGTCTCCCAGCGCGAGCGCCTGACGGATCTCGTCGAGCGAGAACTGCGGGTCGTCGCCGTCGAACCGGTTGATGGCCACCACGAAGGGCGTCTTGTGATGTTCGAGTCTGTCTATCGCGTACCAGGAGTCCTCCATGCGCCGGGTGTCGACGAGGACGATCGCACCCAGGGTGCCGGAGAACAGCCGGTCCCACAGGAACCAGAAGCGCTCCTGGCCCGGTGCGCCGAACAGGTAGAGCACCATGCGCTGGTTGAGACTGATGCGCCCGAAGTCGAACGCGACGGTCGTGGTGGTCTTCCGCTCCACACCCGCCGTCTCGTCGACGCCCTGCCCCGCCTGCGTCATCACCTCTTCGGTGTTCAGCGGCCGGATCTCGCTGACCGAGCGGACCAGTGTGGTCTTGCCGGCACCGAACCCGCCCACGACGACGATCTTCAGGCCGGTCTCGGCGGCATCGGCCAACGGCGTGCGCTGGGCGGGCAGCTCAGAGGTTGCGGAGCCCATGGAGCACCTCCTGGAGCAAGGCGGTTTCGGGGAGGGTCGCGACCGAGTCGGCCGCGCGAGGGTGACGGGCGCTCACCTTGCCCATGGCATGGAGGTCGCCCAGGAGGATCCGTACGACGGTGATCGGCAGCTTGAGCTCGGCCGAGACCTCGACCAGCGCCGTCGGATGCCGGCACATCTCGAGGATCCGGGTGTGCTCGGACTGCATCCCGGCGGTGGGCTCGCACTCACTGACGATCAGCGTGACCAGGTCGAAGGCGTCGTCGGACTCGCTGCGTCCGCCCGTGACCGTGTAGAGCCGGTCGGGGTCGCCGATGTCCACGGGTTTGCGGCTCACGCCGAGGCACCCCGGGAGACGGGCGTGCGCGGCTCGGCCCTGAGATGGTCACCGATCTGCTCCACCAGCTCGGTCATCTGATGGCCGACGACACCAGGGTCGGCGCTCTCCTCGGCGACGACCGCGAGGTGCGCGCCCTGGCCGGCCTCCACGATGAACAGGAGGCCTCCGTGGAACTCGGTCATGGAGTGCCGGACGCCGCCGGTTCCGTCACCGAACTCCACCGACGCGCCCTGCGCGAGGGCCTGGATGCCGGAGCAGATCGCCGACAGCTGGTCGGCCTGGTCGAGGGTCAGGTGCTCCGTCCAGCACAGTTTCAGACCGTCCCGTGACAGGACGAGTGCGTGGCGGGTGCCCGGTGTGCGCTCCAAGAGGTTCATCAAGAGCCAGGTGAGGCTGTTGTCAGTGGTCTCCATGATGGGCGGGGCGGGTGATGACCTGTCGGTGGTCACCCGGCCCGTTCCTCCAATCCAACGGGGTGCGGCGAATCAGTGCGGGGAGTGCTGGGTGGGCATGCGATGCCCTGAGCTGTGCGAGGGGCCGGGTCCTAGCCGTCCGCCCCGGGACCGGTCTCGTGACCGGCGTCCTCATCGGGAGCGGCGGGCGAGGAGCCACCGTGGGTCCCTCCGGACTGCCGCCCGCGGTGGAAGGCGCCGAACCGGCTGCCGGCGTCGCGCGCCGGACCGGTGCCGCTCTCCTGGGTGCGGGGCGGCTCGGTCGTCGTCCTGGGCCGTCCTCGTTCCGCCTCGGCCATCGTGTGGCCGGGAGCCCGGACCGGCAGGCCGTTGGGGGTGGCGGGACCGCGCCTGCGGGGGATGTCGGCCGGGGGTGCCTCTGCCGCGGACTCGACCGGCCTGCCCCGTACCGGGAACGTTTCCTCGACCGCGGGAGCCGGCGCGGCGGCCGGTACCTCCGCGGTGTGACGCGTGGGTTCGGGGGTCACCGGTTCGCGCTGCTGGGCCATGAGCTGGGGCGGCAGCAGGACGACGACGCCGGTGCCGCCGCGCGACGAGGGGCGGTAGTTGACGCTGATGCCGTGCTTGGCGGCGAGCCGTCCCACCACGCTCAGGCCCAGCCGGGTGCCCTGGAGCGAGGCGAGGTCGGTGATCTTGCCCGACACCGAGCCCTCCGCCCGGCGCATGGAGGCGTCGGACATCTTCAGGCCGCTGTCCTCGATGGTGACGACGAGTCCGGCGCTGCGCTCCTCCACGTACACGTGGACCTCGTCGATCGGCGGCGAGAAGTTGGCGGCGTTGTCCATGAGCTCGGCGAGCAGGTGCATCACGCCCTCGGCGGCGAAGCCCGCGATGGCGGCCTTGCTGGAGTTGTGCAGCCGCACCCGCCGGTAGGCGGCGATCCGGCCGACGGAGCCGCGCAGGATGCTCTCCATGACGATCGGCTTGTTCCAGACGCGGCTGGAGCGGCCGCCCATCAGCAGGGCGAGCCGGTCGGTCATGAGGCCCAGCTGGGAGGTGCTGTGGTCCAGCCGCAGCAGATCGCCGAAGATCTCCCCGCCGTGGCGGTCCTGCATGTCCCGGAGGTCGGCGAGCATGCCGACGGTCTTGGCCTGGACCCGGCTGAGCGCCTTCGCGGAGGCGGCCTGGGCGGCGGCGGAACGGCGCTCGCTGTACGCGAGTTCGCGGATGAACGATTCGGCGGGGGCGCGCAGCAGGGGGTTGAGCGGCCAGTCGAGTTTGGCGAGCACGGTGTCGGCGGAGCTGCCCTCGCGCAGCAGGGCCACCGCGGCGGGCAGTGTGTCGTTGGCCAGGCGCTCCAGTTCCTTGGTGCCCTGGTCCAGTTCACGCCGCAGCGCTTCGAGGTTCGTCCGCGTCTCGATGGTCCGCCGAACCGATTCGGCGACCTCGGCGGTGAAGACGTGCAGCATCCGGCGCAGATACGGGTCGGAAGGTATGGGCAGCCCGGCCAGGATCTCGTCCGCGCCGGTGCCGTTCTTGAGCTGCTCGGCTATCGACGGCAGGGTCACGTTGACCAGTTGGTCGGTCTCGGCGCCGTGCTGCATCCAGTTGTTCTTGGTCATCTCCAGTTCACCGGCGCGTGACACCGTCTGGCGCTGGGCCCGACGCAGCCGGACGGAGGTGAAGGCGACGACGGCCGCGATGCAGCCCCATGCGGCGATCGCCGTGCCCGCCACCCAAGGTCTGGCACCTTCGGGGGCGAGGCCGACGGCCGTGCCGGCCCCGGCGGCGGTGACGACCAGGACCGCGGGGAACACGGCCGAAGAGGAACCCGACTTCTGCGCAGATCGGCGCTGGCGGGGGCGAGCAGGCACTGGCATTCCGCGGTCCCTCGGTCCGTGCGAGCAGGTGTACGTCCACGATTGAAACATCGTCTGAGACTTCGTCGCGAACCCGGAAGACGGTAGCCCATCTTCCGGATCGAGCGCGTGGCTCATGCTAGTCACCGCACCTGGCAGGTGGACCCCAACAAAGGGCCCATCCCTCACAAGACTTCACTTCGTCGAGAAATGACTACCGCGACACCGATGTGTGGTAGTTGAACTGAGTTGGTGTCGGCTGATTCATGGCCCGCGCCGGTCGACATTTTCATGCGCTTTGCCGGTCCCTCGTCGTATTCGGGACTTTGTGCCGTCCGGCCGACAGGGTCTAGTTTCAGTCAACTACCGCCACC
The DNA here is from genome assembly GCF_047444975.1 of Streptomyces sp. CWNU-52B. Lineage (NCBI taxonomy): Bacteria > Bacillati > Actinomycetota > Actinomycetes > Kitasatosporales > Streptomycetaceae > Streptomyces > Streptomyces sp. CWNU-52B. The sequence continues at coordinate 202,685 of NZ_JBLFJV010000056.1, forward strand.
CGGTGGCCGATGATCCAGCGGACCTGACGGTGCGACGGGGCGAGACGGCACTGGAGGAGTGGGGTGCGGCCGCCCCGGTCAGGGTTCCAGCGGACTCCGCGGGCACTGCCACTTCCGTACGTTGACCGGATTGCAGCGCACCGGCCCCGTGGTGCCGGGCAGTTCGGCGACGTAGTCGGAGCCGTAGCGGGCGGCGAGCCCGGGGGCCGGGAAGTCGGTGCTCACCATCTGGGCGCCGGACGCCAGTGCGTCGGTGAGCATACGCGTGTCACCGGTGGCCGCCTCCTTGAGCGCACCGTCGGCGTTGGTGCGTACGAAGTAGCCGCGCCTCACCAGGTCCTGGACGACGGCCCGCTCGGCTCCGGTGGGGTCGTCGACGTTCATGAACGCGGCGTCGGGGCGCCCCGCCTCGGACGACGTGAACAGGACCCGGCCCTGGAGGCTCTCGCGTCCGCCCGCACGGTAGGCGTCCTGGATCCGCCGGTCGTCGTTCTCCATCAGGAACATCACCTTGCCGCGGGACTGGGAGACCCTCGGCCAGCCGTGCTCCAGCACCGACTGCTCCAGGGTCCGGCCCTCGTCGCGGATGTCGTCCGCCGTGACGGTGGCCTCGTCCGGGAAGACCGTACGGATCTCGGCGTCCAGCGCGTCGAGCTGGGCGGTGTCCCAGGGCGGGCTCTTGACACCGCCCAGCTCCTCCAGGACCGGGTCGGTCTGCTTGAGTTCGAGCAGGATCGGCACGGTGACATGACCGGGCCGCCGCTCGGACCACTCCTTGACCTGGGTGAGACAGCTCCTGAGGGTGACGCAGGAACTCCGGTAGTCGAAGTCGGCCACGTGCAGCACCTTGAAGCCGGGCTTCTCCAGCTCCGCGTCGGCCGGCGCCGGCAGCTGCGCGGCCCTGCGGATCAGCGGGTCCGCGTACAGGCCGCCCTGCGGGTCCGGGTAGACGTCCAGTTCGATGCCGCGCGCCCGCTGCCGGTCGAACTGCTGACGCAGTGACGCGTGGCTGTAGAGGAGGTCGCGGAAGTCCGGAAACTTCTCCTCCATGAACTTCTGCTCGACGAACGAGACTTCGCGGTGATAGCTGTTGTGGGTGGCGATCGCCTGGACCTCGTTGATCCGCAGCCCGCGGTCCGGACCGCGGGCCTGATCGTGGTCCGGCTGAGCCTGCGCGGCCGACGAGAGCGCCGCGACCGCGACGATCACGGTCGCGGCGGCGAACCAACCACGGAACCCGGCCGGCCGTTCCCCGCTGAAGTACCTGTGCACATCGACCTCCTGTCAGGGAGGCGGCTGATGGCGTCCCACCGGAAGGCCACGCCGCCCCCGGAGATCAACCCTGGCTCGTACGGCACTCCTGTGTCGTTGTACGGACCGACCGCAAGGCGGGCTCGTGGTTGTGGCTGTGCACAGGCGCCGACCGCGCGGCGTACGCCGCATCCGTACCCCGCATCCGTACGCGTGCCCGTTCACCGGGCCCGGTCAGGCGAACTGCCACAGGTGGTCGTCGGTGCCGTTGTCCTCGTACTGGACGACATGGGTGCTGTTCTGGGTCGACATGCCGTCCACGCCCAGCACCTTCCCGCTGTGCTTGTTGCGGATCAGGAACCAGCCGTCCCCCGCGTCCGCGAACTGCCAGAGGTGGTCGTCGGTGCCGTTGTCCTCGTACTGGACGACGTGCGCGCTGTTCTGGGTGGACATGAGGTCGACCCCCAGGACCTTCCCGCTGTGACCGTTGCGGATCAGGGACCAGCCGTCGCCCCGGTCCAGGACCTGCCAGGCGTGGTCGCCGGTACCCGAGTTGTCGAACTGGACGACATGGGCGCTGTTGTCGGTGGACATGCCGTCCACGGCGAGCACCTTGCCGCTGTGCCGGTTACGGATCCGCCGGTACGGAGGTTCGGGCACCCAGGGAGTGCCGTCGGGGGAGGCGGTGGGGAAGGACGCGATCCGCAGTCGGGCCGCGCCCATGGGGATCAGCGTGACCTGTTCCACCGCACCCGCGGAGCGGGCCGGGCTCTGCTGCAGCGGCGCGACCACGTGCTCGTCGTCGGCGATCCACTCCGGGACACGGCGGGCCTGCGCCGTGATCGAGACGGGCGCCGCCGACTGCGTGAACGGGTTGGCGTCGAGCGGCCCCTCCGCCCGCCGGACCTCCAGGGCTCCGCCGGGCACCAGCCCGTAGTTCCAGGGGGTCGTGGCGTGCACCTCGTACTCGGGGAAGGCCGCGTCCCCGGCGTAGCGGACGTAACGCTCCCCGATGCGCAGCGCGTAGGTGAGCGGACCGTGGCTGACGCTGACCGAGTCCCGGTTCCCGGACCAGGTCCGTACGTCCGTGCGCTGGGGCAGACGCAGCGTGACCCGGTCGCCGTCGGCCCAGGTCCGCTCCACGCGTGCGAACGCGGGGCCGCTCTGGGCCGTCACGCTCCGCCCGTTGACCTGGAGCCGGGGCGCCGCGCACCAGCCGGGTATCCGCAGCAGCAGCGGGAAGCGGACGGGGTGCGGTGCGGAGATCACGAACGAGACCGTCTCGTCGAAGGGGTAGTCGGTCTCCTCGGTGACGGTGACGGTGGTGCCGTCGCCCACCCGCGCCGTGACCTCGCAGGCCGCGTACATCGCCGCCACGAGGCCGCCGTCCGGTGTGCCGAGCCAGAGCTCCTCGGCGAAGTAGGGCCATCCCATGCCGTAGTTGTGCGGGCAGCAGCGGTACTGGTCGATGCCGGGCTGGAAGGACTGCATGGCGAAGCCGTTCTGGAACTGCCCCTGCGTCTTGCGGGCGTTGTCCAGGTCCACGCTGTTGGCGCTGGTCACGTAGTGGACGGCCGTGCCGTCGGGGTCCAGTGAGGCGGGCAGCAGGTTGAAGGCCAGCTCTTCGCACCGGTCGGCCCAGAGCGGGTCCCCGGTGACCCGCGTGAGCAGCTCGTGGCTGGCCATGAACTCCACGACACCGCAGGTCTCGAAACCCTGCCGGGGGTCGCCGAACCCGGGGCGGATGTTCTCGTCACCCGCGAAGCCGCCCCCCGGGAACTGGCCGTGCGCCGCGAGGAGTTCCGTGTACGTGCGATAGCTGGCGCGGGTGTGCTCCGCCGAGCCGGAACGCTGGGCGTACTGGGCCGGCTCACGGAACCCCTGCGCGATGTTGACGTTGTGGGGATCGGGCAGCGCGCCGGTCCAGTCGGCCCCCCACGCGTGCATCTTGTCGATCAGGTCGAGGAGGAAGGGCTCCGGCGCCCGGCGGTAGAGCCACAGGGCGATGTCCATGCAGTCGCCCCACCGTTGCGACACCCAGCTCGTGTCGAAGGCGCCCTTGCCCTGCGCGTTCATGAAGCGAAGGAACCGGGTGAGGAAGGGCACGACGCGGGTGTCCCCGGTGAACTCCTCGAAGGTGCGCAGGGCTTGCAGGAGGGGGAGGAAGGGCCAGAAGTCGGGGCCGCCGTCGAGCGCGGTGCGCAGGGCCCGCGGCCCGAAGAAGCCGTCGCTCTGCTGGGTGGCGAGGACGGCTTCGATCCAGCGCCGGGCCTGGTCGAGCGCGGCGGCGTCGCCGGTGGCCACGGCGAGCGGGACGTAGCCGCGCAGCCAGTACGGCAGTTCCTCCCAGGCACCGTTCTCCGGATGGACCCACCCGCTCGTGGCGAAGTCCAGGAAGTGGGACTTCTCCGGGAGACGGCCGCACAGGCCGTCCAGTTGGAGCCGCAGCTGACCGGCCAGCCAGCCGCGCGGGACGATGCTGCCGGGCCTCAGCCGGAGGAAGGTGTCGGCCGCCACCCGCGGAGCGTCGGCGGACCCGTGGGATGCGGCGGAGGCCGCTCCGGCGTTCATCAGGGGTACACCCGCACCGAGCACGAGGGACCCGGTGCGCAGGAGGTCGCGTCTGTTGATCGGCATGTCACTGCTTCCTGTCGGGGGGAGGAAGTGGCCATCCGACGACCGCCGTCCAGGACGGCCGGACGTCGGCTGTGCGTGGCGGAACAGAGGCTGTACAACGTTGGAAAGTCGGCTTGCGGCATCACAGCACGGCGTACGACCGCTGTCCAGAGAGCTGACAGGGCTGACGAGGACGTGTCTGTTTCGCCTGCTGCCGGGCCCGGACCCGGCGTCGTATGGTTGACCCGCCTGTTCTGACGTGTGGACCTGTGGATCTGTGGACTCCGGTCTCGGCCCCGCCGAGCCTCCTGCCACCGGCCGCCGGCCACCGATTTCCCCGGGGAGAGTCCATGGGTACGCAGTTCGAGGCCACGGTCGACGTCGACCGTCCGATCGACGACGTGTTCGCGTTCCTCGCGGACGGCACGAACGATCCGAAGTTCAGCCCCCGCGTGCAGCGCATCGAGAAGAAGCCGGAGGGACGGACGGCCGTCGGCACGGTCTTCCGGAGCACGGTGAAGGACGCCGGTATGACGACGCGGCGGGAGTTCGAGATCACCGAACTGGTCTCCCCGAGCCGGATCCGCTGGAGCGAGCGCTCCCGGAACCTGATCACCGCGGCCGACGGCGGCTACGACCTGGAGGCGACGGCCGGCGGCGGAACCCGTGTCCGTATCTTCAATGTGCTGGAGGGCCACGGCTTCGGCAAGCTGCTCCTGCCGTTCGCGGCTCGCGCGGTGCGCAAGGACGCCCCTGCCTTCGGGCAGCGCATCAAGGCGGCCGCGGAGGCCGCGTGAGGTGAACCGGCCCGGGTCCGGCGAGGCGGAACCGGCGGCGCGATGGTGGGAGCGGAGTGGTGGAACCGGTGTACGGAGCGGAGATCCGGGTGCTCGCGGTGCGCAACGCCGAGCGCAGCGGGCCCGGACGGCTGCCGGCCTGGCTGGCCGACGAGGCGATCACGCTGGTGGAGGTCGCGGGGGCCGACGCGCCCGACCGGGCCGACGGGTTCGACGCGGTGATCCTCCTCGGCGGCGGGCTGCTTCCGGACGACGACACCCGTGCGCCCTGGCTGCCGGCCCAGCGGAGGCTCGCCCGGCGGGCCGTGGCGGACGGTGTCCCCTTGCTGGGCATCTGCCTGGGAGCGCAGGTGCTGGCGCTGGCGGCCGGCGGTACGGTCCGGGGCAGCCACGGCGAGGCCGAGCGCGGCAGCTGCCCGGTCGCCCTGCGCGCCGAGGCGGCTTCCGATCCCCTGTTCCGGAAGCTGCCCCGGCGCTTCCCCGTCATCCAGAACCACCGGGACCAGATCACGGTGCTGCCACCCGGCGCTGTGCATCTGGCCGAGAGCGACGCGTGTGCGGTCCAGGCGTTCCGGACGGGTCGGTGTGCCTGGGGAGTTCAGTTCCACCCCGAGGCGGGCGCCGACCGGCTGAGCCGCTGGGACGAGGCGGCTCTCGCCGACCAGGGGATCGACCTGGCCGCGCTGCGGGTGCGAGCCCTGGCGGCCGAGCCCGAATCGGCCGACGCGGCGAGGCGGTTGGTGGCCGCTTTCGCCACCGTGGTCCATGAGCACGTCGCGTCCCGTACGACCCCGGCGGTCCGCCCATGATCACGAACCCGGGGCGGCACGCGCGCGGTGGCGGTGCGCGCCGCGCGGTTCAGCAGGGCTGCCTGCCGAGGGTGCGCGCCAGTTCGGTCGTGGCGTGCGCGATCTCGGTGTCGTCCTCCGACTCCAGGACGTCGAGCGCGTCCTGCTGGGCATGGACGGCTTCCCTAGCCGCGCGCTCCCACACGGCGGGGTTCTCCCGGTGGTTGAGCAGCTTCGGATAGGCGCCGGCGATGCTCTCCCACTGACGGGTGTCGGCGATGTTCTTGAGCAGCTGAAGGATCTGCGCCCGGCAGGCCACCTGGGGCAGTTGTGCGAGTTCCCAGAGGAAGGGGACGGTGGCGGCGGTCGCCTGTTCCACGACGAAGCCGTACTGGCAGATGCGTTCGCGCAGATCCTTGAGCGCGGAGGCCGCGGTCTCCGCGTCGCCCCAGGCGACACTGCTGAGGAGCAGGGGGATGGCGGAGGCGGAGCCCGTGGAGTCCCGCATCTCACCCCATGAGATCTGGCCCATCGCGGTGAGCGGCGTCGTGGTCGCCATCCCCTTCGGGGGTTTGTGCTGCCCTCGCTGCCCGGTCCTGGGCTGCTCCGGCGGAACGCTATGCATGGCGTGAGGCCTTTCCGGCGTGTCGTGTCGGTTGGGTGGCGAGGTCGACCGGGTGGTCCGCGCAGTCGTCCTCTGCCGTGGGGCGGGCCCGGCCCGTGCCGGACGGAGCGAGCAGGTGGAGCCGGCCTCCACCGAGTCCGTCCGGAGCGGCGGCCGAAGGTGCGTACGGCCTGGTGAAACCGGTTCGGCCGACTGCCCGCGGCACGGTGGTCCGCGGCGAGGGGTGCTCTGGACGCGCAAGTGACAACACGTCATCTCCCTGATGTGACGTCAGGATCCAATGGCCCGGCTGGGGTTGTCGGCGCTGCAGTTATTATCCACACTGAACGCGGTCGCGTGCAATTGCACGGGAAATTGCGTGAAGTTTGGCCGAAGAGAGTAGGGCGGACGCGGCGTCACGAGCCTGCGCCGCCGGGCTCCGGGCCGGTGCGCGGCGAGATCGGGAACCGTAAGGAGACGCAGTGCCACAGGTGGAGAACGGGATGCAGGCCAGCTCGCTGGACGCCGACTGGATCAAGAGCAGATACAGCAACGCCGAGGGGAACTGCGTGGAGGTCGCCCGGATAGACGGGGGCATAGCCGTGCGCAACTCCCGCCATCCCGAGGGGCCCGCGCTCGTCTACACGTCCGCCGAACTGGCGGCGTTCCTGGCGGGAGCCAAGGACGGTGAGTTCGACCATCTGCTGTGAGGCGCGAGCCCAACTCCCCAGCTGCTGAAGGGGGGATGCGAGGTGGAGCCGTCCGGTGCGATACTGTTGCCGTCCTTGTGCCGGACCGCGGGGAGTCGAAGATGGTCGCCCAGTCGCCTCGCGTCGCACGGCTCGAATCCTATCTGGAGCGTGCCGAACCGGCTCCGACTCTGCTGAAGATGCTGGTCGGCGTCCAACTCTCGGGATTCCGTGAGGACGCCGGCCTCGCTCAGGACCAGGCGGCGCGCTCGCTGGGGTTCAGCGGCGCCAAGCTCTCGCGCATCGAGTCGGGCAAGGGACGCAGGCCCCCGACCGAGACCGACGTGCGGGCCCTGCTCAAGCTGTACGACACCGATGCCTACGAGGGCTCGGTGCTGCTCAAGTTGCTCCACCGCGCCAATGAACCGGGCTGGTGGCAGCGGTACGACAAGCGCCTCATGCCCGAGTGGTTCGAGCGGCTGGTGGGCCTCCAGGAGGCCGCGGCCACCATCCGGACCTTCGAGATCCAGTACGTTCCTGGTCTGCTCCAGACGTCGGACTACACCCGGGCCGTGGTGGAGCGGGGCCTGCCGAACGTCCCGGCCGCCGAGGTGCACCGCCGGGTCGAACTGCGCATGCGCCGCGCCCAGTTGCTGATGCGGGCGGATCCTCCGCAGCTGTGGGCCGTCATCGACGAGTCGGTCCTGCTGCGGGTGCTGGGCAGCCGGCAGGCCATGCGCGAGCAGCTCGCCCACCTGATCGAGATGGCGCAACGCCCGCATGTGGTCCTGCAGATCGTGCCCCTGGACGTGACGAACGCGTCGGCGCCCGCGATACCGATCACCTATCTGCGGTTCGGCGGCCTCGACCTGCCGGACGTCGTCTATCTGGAGCACATCAGGAGCGCCCACTTCCTCGAGGACCGCGACGAGACCGAGGAGTACCGGCTCACGCTCGACCGGCTGGCCGACGAGGCGCTGAAGCCGCGTGAGTCCGTGGATCTGCTGCGCAGCACGATGGAGCAGCGCTACCCGGCCGAGTGACGAGCCCCGGAGGTCGCGGCACCGAGGACTCCGGTCCCGCCAAGGTCTGTTTCCGGCCTGCGAGGTGACCCGGGGCTGGTCCCGGGTCGGCCCCGGCGAGGGCCTCCCGGGAAGGCGCCCGGAGCGTTCCTAGAGAAGCCGGCCCAGGCCGCCGAACTCGATCCACTCCTGGGAGAGCTGACGGGACTTCACCTCGCTGTCGGGCCGCCAGGTGGAGACCTCCACGAGCCCCGGCTCGACGATCTCCATACCGTCGAACAGCGCCGCCACGTCCTTCTCCTGCCGTACGCGTCCCCAGTGGCCCTGAGTCGTCTGGTCCATGAAGTCGGTGACGAAGTCGCGGACTTCGGGATCCTCGCTGACCAACTGGCAGATCACCATGAAGCTGCCGGGCACGAGCCGCTCGGCCACACGCCGCACCACGGCGGGCGGACCGTCGGTCTCGCTGTCGGGGATGCAGTGGAAGACCGAGTTGAACAGAACGGCGACCGGCTGGGAGAAGTCGATCAGGCGCTGGGTGTCGGGGTGGGAAAATATCTCGTCGGTGTTCCGCATGTCGGCGTGGATGACCGCGGTGCGGTCGTTCTGCTCCAGGAGCGCCCGGCCGTGCACGAGCACCATGGGGTCGTTGTCGGCGTAGATCACCCGGGAGTCGGGATCGATGGCCTGGGCGACCTGGTGCACGTTGTCCTGGGTGGGGAGGCCGGATCCGTGGTCGAGGAACTGGCGGATCCCGTAGTCCGTCGCCAGGGTCCGGACGACCCGCTGCAGGAACCGCCGGTTGTTGAGGGCCAGTCGGCGGGTGCTGGGGACGACCTTGTCGAGCTCTTCGCAGGCCGCGCGGTCCGCCGCGTAGTTGTCCTTGCCGCCCAGATAGTGGTCGTACATACGGGCGGCTGTCGGTACGGCGGCGTCGATCTTCTTGGACAGTGGCCTGTCGGTGTTCATGGTTCCCCCAGCTCGAACGGCGCCAACTGCAGGCTTAACAAGAACTACATCTTAGGTAGTTGGAGTTTGCGACTGCCAGCCCGTCGGGAAACCGGCTCGTCGAATCGGTGTGGTTCCACGGGTCCGGCGCGAGGAAACCGGACGAGGGGTACGGATCTACTCGCGCGGGTCGGTTCCGGCGCCGAGGGGGAGCGGGGCGGGCGACTCGGTGTGCGGGCCGGGAGGGTCGTCGAGCGAGACGCGCACGCGCGGTCCGTCGCGACGGATCCGCAACCGCTGATGGCGGATCAGGTGACGGGTCCCGACGCCCAGAGCGGCGAAACCGGAAGCGGCGCCGACCGCGACCGCCCAGCGCGGGCCGAAGGCATCGGCGACGAGCCCGGTGAAGGGCGCCCCGACGAGCGTGCCGCCGAGTCCGACGGCGAGCATGATCGCGACCACCCGCCCTCGCACGGCCGGATCGGTGGAGAGCTGGACCAGACTGAACGTGGTGGTCGTGAAGGTGGGGGTGACGACGCCGACGGCCACCAATGCGAGGGCGAACAGCAGGTACGTCGGTGCCAGCGCGCCGGCGCAGAGCGCGACCCCGAACACGGCCGCCGCCGCGAGGAGCAGCGTGAATCCGGGGCGCTCCCGGCGCGCGGCGAGGAGCGCGCCGAGGACCGCCCCGACCGCCATGGCGGAACCGAGCAGCCCGTAGGCGCCGGGTCCCAGGTGGAAGACCGAGACGGACATCGTGGGGATGAAGATCTGGAAGTTGGCCCCGAACGTCCCGACCAGGAAGAGCATCAGGAGCATCGCCCTGAGGTCCGGCCGGGCCAGTACGTAGCGGAATCCGCCGACGAAGTCGCCACGGGCCCTCGGCGGCCGTCGCGGCAGATGCAGTTCGGCGACCCGGATGAAGAACAGGGAGGTGAGGACGGCGGCGTACGTAGCGGCGTTGACGACGAACACCCAGCCGGTTCCGACGGCGGCGATGAGGAGGCCCGCGACGGCCGGTCCGATCATCTGCGCGACGTTGAAGGAGGTCGTGTTGAGCGCGAGGGCGTTGGACAGGGCGGGGCCCTTGACCAGTTCGGAGACGAACGTCTGACGCGCCGGTGCGTCGAAGGCCGCCGCCGAGCCGAACAGGAACGCGAGGAGATGGACCTGCCAGAGCTGGACGATCCCGGTCACGGTCAGGAGGCCGAGGGCGAGGGACAGCGCGGCCATCGTGGACTGGGTCGCCATGACCAGCCGGCGCCGGTCCAACCGGTCGGCCGCGAGGCCCGTGACGGGCAGCAGGAGCACCTGCGGCGCGAACTGGAACGCGAGAACGACGCCGACCGCGGTGGCGTTGTGGTGGGTGAGCTGGGTCAGGACGATCCAGTCCTGCGCCGTGCGCTGCATCCACGTCCCGATGTTGGAGACGATGGCGCCGAAGGCCCAGATCCGGTAGTTCCGGACGGCGAGCGAACGGAACATCCCGCTCATGACTCGGCTATGTGGTGGAAGATGCGCGCCGCTTCGGCGAGTACGCTCCGCTCAGCCTCGGAGAGCTGTTCGAGCCGGGCGTCCAGCCAGTCGTGCTTCGCGCGCCGTCTCTCGTCGACCAGTTCCGTGCCCCGGCCGGTGGCGGTGACCAGCACCTTGCGGCCGTCGCTCGGATCAGGACGGCGTACGACCAGACCCGCGGACTGGAGGGCGTTGACCGTCTGGTTCATCGCGGGCGGGCTGACGCTCTCCCGGTCACTGAGCGTCCGAAGCGTCTGCGGCCCCTGCCTCACGAGGTGGGCGAGCACCGACAGCTGGGTGCCGCCCAGTTGCTGGTCCGGCAGTTCGGACCGTACACGGCGGTAGATGCGCGCGACGGCGCCCTGGAGCTCCATGGCGAGATCGGTCGTGGCCCGCTCCGCCGGTGTGATCCTTTCCATGATTGATGAAGCTACTTCATTAAGTTACTTAATCATAGGGTCGCGGGCAGCCGTCTCCGGAGGGAGTCCGGACCGGTCCGGGCTGTCCGCGACCCTGCGGTTGAGGGGGGCGGGTGTCAGGTGAGGTCGGAGATCCAGGCGTCGACGGTGGTGACCTCGGCCTGGCGCGGGAAGACCTTCTCCGTCAGCACCCGGTGGACCTCGGGGTCGGCGTCGCCGCAGCCGTCGGCCAGGACGGTGAGGCGGTAGTCGAGGTCGGCGGCCTGGCGGAGGGTGGACAGGACGACGCCGCTGGTGGCGAGACCGGTCAGGATCAGATGGTCGATGGCGCCGCCGCGCAGTACGAGGTCGAGGTCGCTGCCGGCGAAGGCGCTGACGCGCTTCTTGGTGACGACGCTCTCGCCGGGGAGGGGCGCGACGTCGGGGTGGATGGCGGACCCGGGGTCGTCGGCGGTGAAGGCCCCCTCGGGCAGGGCGCTGAACGACGGGCTGGACTTGGTCTCCGGGTGGCCCGCGCGGAAGCCGATGACGACGTGCACCACGGGAATGCCCGCGGACCGGGCCGCGGTGACGGCGCGGGCGAGGCGGGTCGTGTAGTCGGGGGCGAGGTCGGCGACACGGTCGGTGATGGCCTTCTGGAGGTCCATCACGAGCAGGGCGGAGTGGGTCATGGTGCGTCCTCGGTCTTTCGAGTGGGTCGGGTCGTCGCGCGCGGCGGGATGCCGTGGGGCGGGTCCTGTCGGTCGGGCGGCTTCTGCCGGGCGGGCGGCCCGGAGGTCCGGTTCACCGGTCGGTGCGCCGGTGCTCTTGGGGTTCGTGAGGTTCGGCCTCGGCGGGGGCGCCGTCCTCGTGCGGTGCGCCGACGCGACGCAGGGAGCGGTCGGTGACGGTCACCGCGAGGAACAGGGCGCTGACGGCGAGCAGGAACCAGGCGAGGTGGTGCAGGCCGCCGGTGTCGGCGCGCTGTCCGAAGAAGGCGCCGTTGGCGGCGGAGGCGACGATGGCGCCGAGGTAGCCGAAGGTGCGCAGCAGCCCGGCGGAGGAGCCCATGCGTTCGGCGTCGGCCTGGTGCAGGACGGAGTTCTGCAGGGCGAGGTTGTTCAGACCCTGGGGGACACCGAGGACGATCACGACGGTCAGGAGCAGCCACACGGGACTGTCGGAGTGCAGCAGGAGCAGGAGCGCGCTGGCGGCGAGCTGTCCGGCCGCGCCGACCAGGAGCTTGCCGCGTACGGCCTGGCGTCGGCCGGTGAGGGTGGAGACGAGGATCGCGACGGTGAACAGGGGGAGTTGCACCAGCCCGGCCTGGGAGGCGGACAGCCCGCGGCCTTGCTGCGTCCACTGGGTGTAGCCGTAGAGGAAGGCGTAGGTGGTGACGTAGGCGAGCAGGCCCCTGGCGTAGGTCGCGAGGAGCGGCAGGTTGCCGCCGAGGACGCGTACGTCGATGAAGGGCTGCCGTGTCCGCAGTTCGCGCCAGGTGAAGCCGGCCGCCGTGGCGACGGCCAGGACCAGCAGGTACCAGTCCCTGCCGCCGGGGTTCATGAGGAACAGCAGGAGGCAGACGAGGGCCACGGCGAACAGGCCCATGCCCGGCAGGTCCAGGTCGTCCACCGGGCGGCGGCCGTTCTCGCGGTGCGAGCCGGGGGTCGCGGGGAGGCGCCGGGCGCCGAGGTACAGGCCGGCGAGGCCGAGGGGGATGTTGACGGCCAGGGTCGCCCGCCAGCCGCCGACGCCGATCAGCAGGCCGCCGAGGCTGGGGCCGATCACGGCGATGGTCTGGGTGGTGACGGCGAGCGCGGTGAGCACACCGGCGGGACTCTCCTGGCCGGTGCGCCGGGCCTCGCTGCGGATGAGGTACATGGCGGCCGGATAGCCGGCACAGGTGCCGAAGCCGAGGAGTACGCGTGCGGCGATGAGCACGCCGAGGTTGGGCGCGAGCATGCCGACGACGCCGGCCACGCCGGTCAGGGCCGTCCCCGCCAGGAACAGCCGCCGGGGCCCGAAGAGGTCGATCAGCCGTCCCATGACGGGTTGCCCGATGGCGGTGGCCAGGTAGAGGGCGGAGATGAGCCAGGCGGTTTGGGAGGGCGGGGCGCCGAAGGCGGCGCCGATCGGCACCAGGGAGACGGAGATGACGGAGGAGTTGACCGGGTTGAGCACCGAGCCCAGCATCATCGGGGCCAGCAGGCGTCGGTCGAAGCCGTGGGCCGGGCGCTTGGCCGCGCCGGGGCGACCGGGGCGCGGCAGGCGGGGTATCCGGGGCAGGTTGACGGTCATCACCGGACGATTCGTTCGAGCAGAGCCGTCGCTTCCAGGACGGTTCGGCGCTCCTCCTCCGTGCACCGGTCCTCCAGTGCGCGGATGAGCCAGCCCTCGCCGGCCCGGCGGCGGTCCTCCAGGAAGGCGTGGCCGCTGTCGGTGACGAAGACCAGCTGACGGCGGCCGTCCTCGGGGTCCGGGCGGCGGGCGACGAGGCCACGCTCCACGAGGACACCGACCGTGGTGGCCACCGACTGGTGCCGGATGCGTTCGACGGCGGCCAGGTCGCTGACCGACGCCTCGCCGTCCTTGTCGAGCCTGCTGAGGACGGACGTCTGGGAGGGCGTGAGGTCATCGGGGTCGTAGGTCTCCCGCATGCGGCGCCGGAGTCTGCTGAAGACCACGCGAAGCTCACGGGCCGCGCGTGCGGCCGACTCGGACACGCCGTCGGGGGTGCCGATGATCTCGTTCATACGTACAGGCTAGCTTGCGCAGTCTGGACTGCGCAAATAGAGCGATGGGTGTGCCGTTGGAGTGTGGGGGCGTACGCCTGGCTGGAGCTGGAGCTGGAGCTGGAGCTGGAGCTGGAGCTGGGGTTGGGGCTGGTTGGTCCGGTCCGGTCCGCGCTCAGTGCGCTCCGACCGGATCACCCTCCGGCGCCTCTGATCCGTCGCGGCCGGTTACCGCACCCGCACGGGCATCCGTACCTCGCTCGCGCCGGGAGAGGTCGGTCACGATCCACGCTGCCTCGATCATCCGGAAGATCTCGTCGAGCGCGGGCTGCGGGTCGGCCGCCTCCCGGGTCAACTGGAAGGCGTCGAGCACGAACCGCGCGATCGCCCGGCAGGCCGTGGAGGGCTCCGGCAGGCCGAGGTCGTCGGCGATGGCGGCGGCCAGTGCGTCGGCGTGGCGCAGCCTCATCGACTTCTCGTACTCCCGCAGGGTGGGCGACCCGTCGATCATGAGCCAGAGCGGGCGGGCGTCGCCCGCCGTGCAGTGCCGCAGCTGGGCCTCGATCTCGCGGCGCAGGGCGCCGATGAGCGATTCTTGCCGCGCCCGGCCGGTGACCGCCTCGGTGAGCTGCTGCTCGAAGGTCCGGTCGAGGTCGAAGACCAGTGCCTCTTTCGAGGGGAAGTGGGAGAAGAGGGTGGTCACGGCCACGTCGGCCTCGGCGGCCACGTCACGGACCCCCACCGCGTCGTACCCGCGCTCCAGGAAGAGCTGTAGGGCGGTGTCGGCGATCTTCTGGCGGGTCGCGGCCTTCTTGCGTTCGCGGCGCCCGGTCGGCTCGGTCATCTTTCGGACACTAGCAGATGTAATAACGTAACCGTTACGAAATGCTAGCGGATGGATACGGTGAGTGATGCGGGGGTGGTGGGCCTCGCCGAATGCGCGCCGTTGTCCTACCTGTCGGGATTTCAAAAACGATTCAATCCCACCGTTCGGATGCCGCTGAAAGTCATGCCGGAATCGACCGGCGCCTTCACCAGCTCCAGCGCGCTCCTGAACAGCTATCAGGACGCGCAGGCCGACACCGCGGACGCGCACCTCAACGCCGACTCCGCGATCGCCGACTTCGACATGGAGAATTTCTATGAGAACTGGATGCGGACCCACCGCGACGACCGGAACCAGGACGGGACGTTCGGCCACACCGTGCCCGGCACCGTGGGGGCCAAGGGTGTGACCGGTCCGGTCTGGTCGGCCAGTTTCGTCCTGATCAACTGGGACCTCTACTGGTACTTCGGACCTCGAACCTGCTGCCGCTGAGCCTCGGCCTGGTACCCGAGGCCCACCGGTCCGCCGTACTGGACCGGCTCACCGACGACATCAGGACCCGGGGACGTCACCTCGACACCGGCGCGCTGGGCACGAAGATCATCCTTCCGGTGCTCACCGACGCCGGCAACGGGGACCTCGCCTACGACGTCGCCGCCAACCCGACCAACCCGACCTACCCGGGCTGGGGTTACTGGTTCAAGGAGCTCGGTGCCAGGACGATGTGGGAGGAGTGGCAGGCCGACTCGCGTTCGCACGATCACGCCTTCCTGGGAACGGTCGACGACTGGCTCTGCCAGCGGGTCGCGGGGATCGAGCCCGCGGCGCCCGGCTACAAGAAGATCAAGATCCAGCCGTACCCGGTCGGCGACCTCACGAACGCCTCGGCCCACGTCGACTCCCCGCACGGCAGGGTGAGATCGGACTGGACCCTGGAACGCAGCCGGTTCACGCTCCGCGTCGGCGTCCCCGTCGGAGCGACGGCCGAGGTCCTCGCCCCCGCACGGGACCGTGCGGCGGTCACGGCCGCACCCGGCGCCCGGTTCGAGGGCATGCGCGAGGGCTACGCCGCTTTCGAGGTCGGATCCGGCACGTACGTGTTCCGCTCCGCGACATGGCCGGTCACCGGACCCCCGCCGGCCGTAGCCGGCGGGGCCGTCGTGACCGCGCGGACGACACGACGGCCGAGGCGGTCCTGGACGCCCGGACGCGCCGTTCCGGCGGGCGGTCGCAGCGGCACCGCTCGCTGCCCGACGTCGTTCGGTACGGGCGCACCGTGGAAGAAGTGGACGCTCAGACGGTTGTGGGCCGGCGGAGGAGATCCATGCCGCACCAGGTCTGCTGGTGGAGCTGGTCGAGCATGGCTGCCTCCGCCGAACCCGGGTCGCGCCGCACGCCGGCGAGGACGGGCTCGGTCAGGGAGGGCAGCAGCGGGCAGGCCAGTTCCTCGAAGCCTTCGGGGATGGCCGAGGCCGGGACCACGGTGACGCCCAGGCCCTGTGCCACGAGCCGCACGGCGGTGGAGATCTGGGAGGCTCGGGCCACCGTGTGCGGGCTGAGGCCCGCGTCGGAGAGCAGCCGGGCGAGGTACTCGTCGAGCAGGCTGGCGCGCCGGAACCGGATCCATCCCTCGGACGCCAGGTCTTCCAGGCGCAGGGCGGCGCGGTCCGCGAGAAGCGGGTGGCCCTTCGGCAGGACGGCGACGTAGGCCTCCTCGCCCAGGGGGTGGACGTCGAAGGCGCATCCGGCGGGGACGCGGTGCACGAGGACCATGTCGAGGGTTCCCTGGCGGAGCAGCCGCTCCATGTCCGCGGGATCGGGCTCCTCGTGGAGGGTCACCTGCAACTTCGGGTGGCGATCGCGCAGTTGCCCCAGTGCCTGGGGCAACTGGCGTGCTCCCAGGCCCATGTGGACGGCGATGATGAGTTCGCCCGCCAGTTCCCCGTCGGCGGCGCGGGCGGCGGTGACGGCACGCCGGGACGCGGTCGTCGCGATCTTCGCCTCTGTGAGGAAGGCCCGCCCTGCCACGGTCACCGTCACCCCGCTGGGGGTGCGGGTGAACAGCCGCACCCCGAGATGTTTCTCCAGGGCGCCGATCTGCTGCGACAGGGAGGGCTGGGTGACCCGCAGGCGTTCTGCCGCCGCTGTCATGGAGCCCTCGTCGGCGACGGCCAGGGCGTATTCGTATTGGCGCAGGTTCATTCGAATCCGCCCTCGACCTTCGATCGGACATAGGAGATGTCAATGCAGAGTATACGTTGACATTATTTGCCTCTATGTCGGGCCGCTCCTACCGTGAGGCACGGCCCTGGGTTCCGCGCTCACGGTCTCGACTCGGAGGAGAAAGCATGCGTCTCGCGAACAAGGTCGCCCTCGTCACTGGCGGGAGCGCCGGCCTCGGTCTGGCGATCGCCCGGAGGTTCGCAGGTGAAGGTGCCCACGTCTACATCACGGGGCGACGGAAGGAGGCGCTCGAAGCCGCGAAGGCTTCCATCGAGGGGCAGGTCACGGCGGTCGTCGCGGACGTCACGGTGTCGGGTGACCTCGACGAGCTGGTCGAGGCGATCCGCCAGGAGAGCGGGCACCTCGATGTGATCGTCGCGAACGCCGGGAGCATCGAGCGGATGAACTTCGGGGCCGTGACCGAGGACCACTTCGACCACGCCTTCGACGTCAATGCCCGCGGCACGCTGTTCACCGTCCAGAAGGCGCTGCCGATTCTGCGGACGGGTGGCTCGATCGTTCTGCTGGGCTCGATCACGGCGTTCAAGGGGGACCCCGGGGCCGGGGCGTACAGCGCGGCGAAGGCCGCCGTGCGCTCCTACGCGCGCACCTGGGCGGCGGAGTTCGGCGACCGGGGTCTTCGGGTCAACGTGCTGAGCCCGGGACCGATCGACACGCTCATCATCGACGGCCAGGCCGAGTACTTCGGTCAGGACCCGGTAGCTCTCCGGACCCACATGAGCACCCTGGTCCCGATGGGCCGCCTCGGGCTTCCCGAGGAGATCGCGGGCGGTGCGCTGTTCCTCGCCTCGGACGAGAGCAGTTTCATGACAGGTGCGGAACTCTGCATCGACGGCGGTATGGCTCAGGTGTAGCCCCCTGGGTGACGTGGAAGGTGGGGCCGCGACGAGACGCGGCCCCACCTCGTCGTGAACGGTGCGCGAACGCCGGACCGCCCTGCCGCCCGAGCCCGCGGAACCTGCTGACGCCATCGCGTATCGGATCGTGGTCGGGACCGGCTCAGTCACGCAGGTGGGTCAGAAGCGTGTCGTCCGACGGATACGGGAGCTCTGCGGGAAGCAGTCGCTGGGCGGCATCCAGGGCCCCGTCCTTCACCTGGGCATGGATCGCATGTGCGAGTGCGGTGACGTCGTTGATCGAGACGATCCACTCCTCCGCGTAGCGCTCAGCGGCCTCGCCCGTGAGGCCGAGTTGAAGAGAGCGGTGAGGAAGTGGCTGTAGGTGGAGACCGCGTTCGGGATCCCACTGAACTCGAGCCGGGGCTTGCTTCAGCCGGCGTTTCCAACTTGCGCGGTCGGGATGCAGCCCGTGTTCGTAGTGGGCCAGGCAGGCGTTTCGCAGCGCCCATTCGAAACCCTCGCGGGTGATCTCGATCGCGAGGACGGTCTCCTGGCCTTCCTTGCTCGCCCATCCGCAGCGGTACATCATCCAGAGGAACGACGGCTTGATCCACGTCATGCGTTCCCTCTTCCAGGTCGCCGGAAAGCGACCGTCCTGCAAGGCAGGCAGCCCGATTTCCGGCGCGTATGCCTGGTAGACGGTCACCGTGGCGGCCGTGTAGAGGGCGCGGATCTGATGCTTGGGTTCTGGCACGGTGACCAGAGTCGACGTTCGCTGGGGGCTGCGCCATCGAATTACCGGGCCGGATGAGGCTGGCTGGTCACAGCATGGAGCGGGGATCCGGCCTCGGGGTTCAGGGTGTCCGGGACCGGCACCGGCGGGAGGCATCTCCTGGCGGCGATGTTGCGCGGGCCGCGGGTTTCTGCGTGCTCGCAAAGGATCCGGCCGAAGGGCTCGGGGATCGGGACGGGGCCGTGCAGCCGGTTCTACCCTTACCCGCGAGGCATGTCTGCGGCCGACTCAGCGGATCGTTGGAGCTGGTGGCGCGACCGCTTCGCGCAGCTCGGCGGCGGCCTGGGTCATGAGCTGAGCGAGGGTGGTGTCCGGCTCGGCCAGCCAGCGAGGCACGGCGCGCCGGTGGATCGCCAGTACCACGTCGATGATGAAGCGTGCTCTTCCGGGCTCGACGCCGCGGCGCTCGAGCGCCGGTACCAGCGCGTCGGCGATGTCGGCGAGCTTGATCAGATCGCGCTCGGCCAGCGCAGGGTTGGCGGCGATAACTCTTCCCCGGCGCAGCAGGAACTCGCGTGGGCGGAAAATCCCCTCGGCGGTTCCCAGGGCCGTCAGCAGCGCCTCGATCGGGGTGAGGCCGGGGTCGGCCGCCTCGACCTGGGCGACGACGTGGGCCTCGAGTTCGTTGCCGGCGAAGAGGACCTCCCGCTTGTCGGGGAAGTAGCGGTAGAAGGACCGCTCCTTCAGTCCGGCGGCGCCTGCGATCTGCGCGACCGAGGTGCGCTCGAAGCCTTGCGTCTCGAACAGCTCGAGCGCCGCGCGTTCGAGCCGGCCCTGTGCGTCAGATTCCCATCGCGGCATACCCACCAGAGTACGACAACAGGAGCTGTCGTCAGCTGGTACCGTCGATGACAACAGATGCTGTCATCAGCCAGGAGATCGCCATGAAGGCTCTGCAATTCGACCGGTTCGGTTCCCCGGACGTGATCGTGCTCCGCGATGTCCCCCAGCCGGAGCCGGGACCCGGTCAGATCCGGATCGCTGTGCGGGCGTGCGGCCTGACACCGGCCGACTGGCACGTCGTCGACGGTCTCCTCGCCGACCATCTGCCGCCGCTGCCGCGCGGGCTCGGCCTCGAGGTCGCGGGGACCGTCGACGCGCTCGGTGAGGGTGTCGACGGCGTCCAGATCGGCGACCGCGTGTTCGGCCCGGCCACCTTCGACGGCCCCACGGCCGGCGCCGCCGAGTACGCGCTGATGCCGGCCTGGGCACGCATTCCCGAGGGCGTGACCGTCGAGCAGGCCGCCGCGCTGCCGATGGCGGCCGAGACGGCATGGCGCGCGCTCGACGACCTCGGTGTCGAGCCGGGTGAGCTGCTGCTCGTCCACGGCGCGGGCACCACCGTGGGTGAGGCGGCGGTGCGCTTCGCGCTGCACCAGGGTATTCGGGTGATCGCCACCGCCGGGCCGACACGGGCCGCGGCCCTGGAAGAGCTCGGCGCCCAGGTGACCACCTACGGCCAGGGCATGGCCGAACGCGTCAGCGCACTGACCCCAGGCCCCGTGGACCGCGCCCTGGACGCCACGCCGACCGGGGGCCGGATCGACCGCGCCGAGCAGTCCAGTCCGGCCGGCGGCTCGCTGCCGACCCTGATCGAGCTGACCGGGGATCCCGACCGCGTCCTCACCGTCTCGGACTTCGCCGCCGCAGCCGAACTGGGCGTCCGGATCACCACCGAGATCCGCTACGACCAGATGAACGAGTTCGCCAGGCTCGCCGGCGAAGGCATCCTGGTCGTACCGGTCGCCCGTACCTACCCCCTCGACCAGATCCAGGAAGCGGCCAAGCTCAGCCAATCCCGCCGCCCCGGCGGCAAACTCATACTCGTCCCGTGATCACCTCGCTGGCTTGGTCGGGTTCCGGGTTCCGGGATCAGGAACAGGAAGTCATCTGACGCGTCAACCGGCGAGGCGTGACAGATGTGGACAAGACGCGACCGTTGCTGTCCGATGGAGGCGGACGCCGAGGATAGAATGCAGCAACCGAACGGCCCTTTCCTTACGTGTAGTTGGTAGCCGAAAGCACCCGGCTGGCGAGAGATGCCGATCGTCACGGATCACGTCCGGACGCTCACGTTCATGCAGAAGACAAAGGGAGAATCGCCCCGATGCACCACCAGGACACAGGGTCCCCGGACGCGAGCCCTGAGCGGCTGGTCGCTGAGCGCTACCGACTGCTGTCCACCCTCGGGGAAGGCGGCATGGGTACGGTGTGGCGCGCACGGGACGAGGTGCTGCGCCGCGAGGTCGCCATCAAGGAGGTACGCGCGCCCTCCGGGCTGTCCGCCGAGAAGATCGAGCGCATGTACACCCGGCTGGAACGGGAGGCGTGGGCAGCGGCCCGCATCACCGCCGGCAATGTGATCACCGTTCACGACGTGGTCACCGACGGTGGCCGGCCCTGGATCGTGATGGAACTCGTGCGCGGCCGCTCGCTCGGCGAACTGCTCAGCACCGAGGGGGCGTTGACCCCGCAGCGGGCCGCGCGGATCGGTGCCGAGGTACTGGGCGCGCTGCGTGCCGCGCACGAGGCCGAGGTACTGCACCGCGACGTGAAACCGGCCAACGTCCTGCTCTCCGACGACGACAGGGTGATCCTCACCGACTTCGGCATCGCCATGGTCCTCGGCGACACCGCGCTCACCATGACCGGCGAGGTCGTCGGCTCTCCCGAATTCCTCTCGCCGGAGCAGGCGTTGGGCCGCGCGCTCGGCCCGGCGACGGACCTGTGGTCCCTCGGCGTCCTGCTCTACACCGCCGTCCAGGGCCGTTCGCCCTTCCGGCAGGACAGCGCCCTGGGCACCCTGCGCGCCGTGGTCGACGACGAACCGCCTCTCCCGCACCGGGCGGGACCGCTGGCGCCGGTCATCGAGGGTCTCCTGCGCAAGGACCCGGCCGAGCGGGCGTCCGCCGAACAGACCGCACGGGATCTGCGGCTCATAGCCGCCGGCGGCACTCCCGACGCCGACTCCACGCAGACGGGCACGGCGGAGACGGTCACCGTCTCCGCGCAGACCGGTGACGTACGCGCTGCGGGGCCCTCCGCCGCGGACACCACGGCGGCGACGACCGTCGACGGGCCCACCGGACAGGATCCCGCCGCACCGCGGGCCCCGTCCGCCGGCACCACCGTGACGGACCTCCCCGACACACCCACCCTCCAGGTGCAGTCCTCGTCCGGCACCGCCGCACCGACAGGCACCCCCGCAGCGGCCGACCCCTCCGTGACGGCCCCCGGCGACACGCTCCCCACCGCGTCACCCGCCGCGTCCCCGGCGCCGCCCGCCCCCACGCCCACTGCCCCCGCCTCGCCGCAGGCGCTGCCGCAGTACGCCCTCCCGACGGCGTCCGCGCCGGTCACCGCGGGGACACCGGCGTCCGCCGCGCCGAAGCGCGGCAGGCGCAAGGGAAACCTGCTGGTGGCGTTGGCGACCGTGTCCGTCCTGCTCCTGGGCGGGCTGGGGTACGCCCTGACGCGCGACGGGGACGACGACGGGGCGGACGCCAAGAGCCCCGCGGCGGACAGGACGTCCTCCACACCGCAGGCCCAGAACGGCGCGTCCTCCGCCGGAGGCGACGGATCGGGCGACGCCGTGGCACCGCCGGTGACCGTGTCGGTCACGGGCACGAACACGACGTATGCCGGAAGCTGCCCGCCACCGCAGGAGCAGGCTCCCGCGTTCACGGCCACCTTCGAAGTCACCGAGCTGCCCGTGCGGTTCACCTACCGATGGGTGTCGTCGGAGGGGTCGGTCGTGGACCGGACCTGGCGGGCACTGTCCTTCTCGGAAGGCGGCCCCCGCACCCACCAGGAGACGATCCGCGTGACGACGTACGCGCAGGAGGGGACGCTGGCCAGCGCGATGGGCGTGGAGATCAAGTCGTCGCAGCAGACGATCTCCGACACGGTGCCGTTCACGCTGACGTGTCAGTGAGGCACCGGTGACGGCCCGGGGCGGTCCCTGTCGTAGTGGCGTCGAGAACCCGGGTCGCGCCCCCGGGTCCGTGTCTGTGCTGGTCCAGTTCGCTCCTCGTGCCGGGGCGGCCGCGTCACGCGGCCGCCCCGGCACGAGGAGCATGTCCGCAAGGAGTGTTTGAGTGTCGTCGGTCATCGTGGGACGCACGGGTCCCTTCAGCGGTCAGAGTGTGGTGCTCGGCACCGCCACCCTGCGGTTCGGGCGCAAGAGCGACAACGATGTGATCATCATCAGCACCAGTGCCTCCCGGCTGCACGCCGAGATCGTCGCGGAGGACGACGGCTTCGTCCTGCACGACCGCAACAGCAGGAACGGCACCTACGTCAACGAACAGCGCGTCACGCGGCACGTGCTGGCCCCGGGCGACACGATCCGGATCGGCGACGAGACCTTCCTGTTCGAGACGCAGGAAGCCCTGGAGACGGTCATGGACCTCTCCCAGCTCGACCTGCCGCGCCCCACGGCCCTGGCGAACCCCAGCGCGCTCCGCGTCACGGTCGCCGGCGGCGGACCGGTCGGCCTCGCCTTCGCCCTGATGCTCGAGAACGCGCTCCAGGGGCGCGTACTCATCACCGTGTACGAGGGACGCTGGGCCAAGTCCGGTGCCACGGTGGTCTGGAAGGACGAGACACAGGGCAACGTCCGCCGCCAGCAGGTCGTCACCGTGCAGAGCCGGCAGTACCTCGCCCTGACCGAGGAGATGCAGGCCGCGCTGTTCGGCGCGGGCCAGTTCTCCGAGATGTGGCCCGTCGGACCCGACTCCGTCGAGGGCAGGCCGCCCCGCAACATCCGGATCGCCTACGTCGAGGACCAGCTGCTGGAGCTGGCCAACACCAAGCCGGCGATCCGTCTCGTGCCCCAGCGCTTCGACGCGGCGGAGCACGAGCACCGGCTCGCCCAGGAGCACGTCCTGGCGATCTGCGACGGCGGTCGGTCCCGCACCCGTGAGCACTACGCCGACCGCTTCGGCGCGGCCGACGCCTCCATCTACTCCCTGGACGGCGAACACCTCCAGGACGTGGTCCTCGGACTGCGCGTCAAGTCGCCGCTCACGGACCAGATGAGTGTCCTGCTCACCGTGTCGCAGAACAGGTTCCTGCTCAACTCGCTGCGCGGCGAGGGCTTCCTGAACATGCGGCTCACCCGTGAGGAGATCAAGGCCGTGATCGGGATCGATCCCGTCCGCCAGGTCTTCGAGGAGTGCATCGCCGCACGCCCCTGCGTCATGAGCCGCCACGAGGACAACGAGTTCGTCTGTCCCACCCACGGCACCCTCTTCCTGCCCGCCCTGCTGCGCGGCTCGGCCCTGTGGAAGCGGATCCAGGAGGGCCTCAGGCTGTTCGGTGTGGCCGAGGACGACCTCAGCGCCATCACCTCGTTCCGGCTGGACATGGTGCAGCGCCCCCGGTTCACGGCGCAGCTCAGCCGCGCCACCGCGACGAACCCGGGCACGTACGGCTTCCTGCTGGGCGACGCGGCCAACGCCATTCACTTCTGGCCGGGGCGCGGTCTCAACAGCGGTCTCGCCTCCGCCGTGTCCCTGGCCCGCTCGCTCAGCCGCACCTGGCAGGGCAGGCCGTTGCGCGACGCCGACTTCATCCGGCACGAGGCGGCGATGTCCATGCTGCAGTACCGGCACAAGAGCCGCGCGTGGAACGCCATGGTGACCACCGACGAACAGGGGGTCACCCGCGCCATCAAGGACATCATCGCCCGCAGCATGGAGCCGGACCAGGCCGCTCCGTCCCAGGCCGCTCCGTCCCAGCCCCCGGCCCCCGTCGCCGGTGCCGGTGCCGAGACGGGGCACCCCGACCTGGAGGCGCTCCTGGAGCGCATGGGCGCGATACGTGAGCGGCTCGCGACGCGCCTCTCCGGCCTGCCCACCGACAAGGAACTGCGCGACCACCTCGCCACCCTCGCCCCGACGACGCTGCGGACACTCCAGGAGAGCGGTGCGTGGGACACCCTGATCGTCGGCGGCGAGGAGGCCGACATCGACCTCTTCTACCAGGCCGACGCGCCCATCTACGCCCCTCGCCCCACGGACCCGAGGGTCGCGGGCCCCGAGGCGGGTCCCCAGGAGCCCGCGCCCCTCAACCCGGCCTGAGGGAGCCGCCGCAGGGCGGCGGGTGAAGCGGCGGACGGAGCGGCGGTTGCGCCACGGGGCAGTGGTCCGGTGGCCGCCGGATCAGCCGGTCTTGAGCAGGAGATCGGCGAGTTCGGCCGGCACGGTGATCATGCAGTCGTGGCCGCTGCGCAGCTCCCACACCTGTGCCGGGGTGCCGTTGGGCTGGATCGCCGGGACGGCGCGTCGTGCGAACCCGTCCGGCTTGTCGCCGACGCAGTGGATGTGGGTCCGGGGGATCGCGTCCGCCGCGGGGTTGTCCAGCCGGGCCGGCTGCTGGAAGCAGCGCACCGACTCGTCGGACAGCATCGCGCGCAGCCACGCGATGTCCGCCGGGTCGGTGACTCCGAACAGGCCCATGGGAGCGGGCTGTTCGGGTATGGGAGGAATGCGCCAGGGCGAGTCGGAGCCGGCGGCGAGGTCGATCATGAACTGGGTCACGGGCATGACGTCGATCGCGCTCTCACCGTCGGTCGGGACCATCGCGTCGAGATAGACCAGGCCGGCGATCCGCTCCGGGACCCGGTCGGCCGCCGACGAGACGACCATTCCCGCGTAACTGTGCCCGACGAGGACCACGTCGGTGAGGTCCTCCTCGACGAGGAGGCCGACGACGTCGTCGACGTGCGTGTCGAGTCCCACCTCGGGGCTGAGCAGATGCGCCTTGTCGCCGTGGGCGGTCAGCGACGGCGCGAACACCCGGTGTCCGGCCGCGGCGAGCAGCGGGACCACTCGGTCCCAGGCCTGCCCGCTGTGCCAGGCGCCGTGGACCAGCACGAAGGTCGTCGTGTTCGGCTCACTCATGGGGAATTTCCTTTCACGGACATCCCGGCTGTCCGGGACGTCCCGGGTTCTCATTCACTCGGTGCGGCCACGAGCGGAATACGGTTTCTCCGCGATACCGGACGCCTGCGACGAGCCCCGTGACGTGGGGTTTCCTCGAAGTACGTCCGGATGTCCGGCTCGTCGGCCACGGCACTCACGCCGATGAGCAGTTCCGTACGAAAAGCATTTCTCGTGTCTCGGTGAATTCGGCGTGTGTGTCGTCGAGCCGCATGAGAAAGACGCTACTGAGCCGATAGGTACCTTTAGGTACCCGTCGGCTCCTCGCGCGTTCCACGCTCCGGTGCGACCGGGCGCGGGGCCGGGCTACGACGATTCGCGTACCACGAGCTCGGTGGGGAGAACGACGTGCCGACGCGGTTCCTCGGGATCGTCGATCTCTTCGAGGAGGATGCGGGCGATGGTGTTGCCGATGTCCTCGATGGGCTGACGCACGCTGGTGAGGGGCGGGTTGCTGTGCCGGGCGATGATGGAGTCGTCGAACCCGACGACCGCCACGTCACCGGGGACGGCCCGCCCCTGCCTGCGCAGCTCCGCCAGTGCCCCCACCGCCATGACGTCCGAGGCGACGAACACGGCGTCGAGCGCGGGGACCCGTTCAAGGAGTGAACGCATCGCGGCCTCGCCGCCCTCCTCGGTGAAGTCGGCCGGGGCCACGAGATGGTCCGCGGCCTCGTGGCCCGCCTTCTCCAGGGCCTCGCGCCACCCCTGGAGGCGGCTGCGGGCCACGTCCATGTCGAGGGGGCCGCTGATGGTGGCGATGGTGTTCCGTCCCCGGGCGAGCAGATGCCGGACGGCCGTCGCGGCGCCGCCCGTGTTGTCGGAGTGCACATGGCTGAGCGACTCGTCGGGGGAGCGGCGGCCGGCGAGCACGGTGGGCAGGCCCATGTCCTCCAGCAGGCCCGGCAGCGGGTCGTGCTCGTGCACCGAGACCAGCAGCACCCCGTCGACACGCCGCTCCGCCACCGACTCGGTGAGCTGGTCGCGCTCGGCCTGGTCGCGTACGAGGACCAGTTGGAGCTGGGTCCGGGTCGTCGCGAGGGCGGTGCTGACCCCGCGGATGACCGCGGAGAAGTACGGCTCGGAACCCAGCCGGCTCTCCGACTCGGGGATCACCAGGGCCACCGAGTTCGTCCGGCTCGTCACCAGCCCCCGGGCGACCGAGTTCGGTACGTAGTTCAGCTCGGCGATGGCGGCGAGCACGGCGGCCCTGGCCTTGTCGCTGACGAGCTCCGACCCGTTGATGACTCGTGAAACCGTGGTGCGACCGACACCGGCGCGCGCGGCCACGGTCTTGATGGTCGGGCGTTGCCTGCCCCCCATGTCGCCTCCTCGCTTGCGCGTGCTCAGACGGCCGCCACCTGCGCATTGTGCCAGACCCGTGAAGGGCGTCCGAAGGGGCCGGGCGAAGCGGTGCGACATCTTCCGGAAACGAAGTGGTTTCAACTTCTTGACAGGAGCCTTTCCCGGCGGCCATGCTCCGGGCCACTGAGTGGGCACGTTCCCATCGACGTTTGGGAACGTACCCACCGGATAAATCGGGCCTGCGGAGCGGACCGCGGGGCTCGAACTCCGGTGCGTCAGCGCCGCCGCTAGGAGGACGAAATGGGCAAGGCCCGAAGGAAGTTGCGTACACGAGCCGTGGCCGCCGTATCGGTTGTGTCGGCACTCGGCCTGGTCGTTGGCTGCGGAGGCAGTGACAGCGGGGGGACCGGCGGGGGCAAGAAGGACGGCAAGGTCACCATCACCATGGGCCTGTTCGGCGTCATGGGCTTCAAGGAGACCGGCCTGCTCGACAAGTACATGAAGGAACATCCGAACGTCACCATCAAGGCGGACGTCGCGGGCGACGAGCAGACCTACTACACGGCCCTGCAGACCCATCTGGCCGCGGGCAGCGGGCTGAAGGACGTCCAGGGCATAGAGATTGGCCGGGCCAAGGAACTGTCCGACACGCAGAAGGACAAGTTCGTCGATCTGTCCGGGCTGGCCGGCACGGACCACTTCCTTCCGTGGAAGCAGAGCCAGGTCACGACGTCGGACAAGAAGGTCATCGGCCTCGGCACCGACATCGGCCCGATGGCGGTCTGTTACCGCAAGGACCTGTTCGAGCAGGCCGGGCTTCCCACCGAGCGCGACGAGGTCGCCAAGCTGTGGGAGGGCGACTGGACGAAGTACGTCGACGCGGGAAAGACGTTCAAGAAGAAGACCAAGGACGACAAGGTCGCCTTCATGGACAGCTCCAGCGGGCTGTTCAACGCCATGATCTACGGCGACTCCCAGCAGTTCTACGACAAGAAGGGTGAGCTGATCTACGCCAGCAACCCCGTCGTGAAGGACGCCTGGAAGCTGGCCTCCGAGGCGGCCACGTCCGATCTGACCGCCAAGCTCCGCCAGTTCCAGCCCGGCTGGGACCCCGGCCTGGCCAACAGCACCTTCGCCACCACCGTCTGCCCGGCGTGGATGCTCGCGCACATCAGCGAGAAGGCGGGACCGAAGAACAAGGGCAAGTGGGACGTCGCCAAGGCACCCCAGGGCGCCAACTGGGGCGGCTCGTTCCTCGGGGTGATGGAGCAGAGCCCCGTCAAGAAGGAGGCGCAGGACCTCATCGCCTGGCTCACCGCTCCCGAGCAGCAGGCCTTCCTCTTCGAGAAGATCGGCAACTTCCCCTCGTCGCAGACCGCGCTGGAGATGCCCGAAGTGGTCGACGCCAAGTCGGACTACTTCAGTGGCGCACCCATCGGGGCGATCTTCGGAGCCGCCGCCAAGGAGATCCCCGACGAGCAGGTGCTCGGCCGCAAGGACGGCACCATCAAGGACATCTTCTCGCAGGGTCTGACCTTGATCGAGGCACAGGGCAAGAGCCCGGACGACGCATGGAAGACCACGGACGAGCGCATCGAGAAGGCCGCCGGCTGACCTGAGCCCCACGGCCAGGCCCTGTCGTCCCACCTCCGCAGCCGCCCGGCGCCCCACGCACCGACGTGCGGGCCGCCGGGCCCCTGCCCCGCCCCCTTCACCACCCTCCAGGAAGGACGCCTTCCGGTGGCCATCTCCACCTCCAACCCCCCAGACGGTGCGCCCGGCGCCGCGCCGTCGGACGGCACCGGCACGGAGCGCCAGCGTCGCCGTACGCTGCTGCACCGTCTCGACGTGCACGGCGCCCCGTACGCCTTCGTCGCCCCGTTCTTCGTCATCTTCGCCGCCTTCAGCTTCTACCCGCTGATCTACACCTCGTGGATCTCCCTGCACCGCGTCGAGCTGTCGACCCTGGACGTCATGGAGTGGGTCGGCTTCGACAACTACACGGCCCTGTGGGAGGACGACCGCTTCTGGAACGCGCTGCTCAACACGTTCACCATCGGTGTCCTGTCGACCGTGCCGCAGCTGATGATGGCGCTCGGCCTCGCGCACCTGCTCAACTACCAGTTGCGTGGCTCCGTCTTCTTCCGCGTCGCCGCGCTGACGCCGTACGCCACGTCGGTGGGTGCCGCGGCCCTCGTGTTCACCATGCTCTTCGAGCGTGACTTCGGCATGATCAACTGGGTGCTGAGCCTGGTCGGCGTCGACAACATCGACTGGGAGAACAACAAGTGGGCCGCGCAGACGGCGATCTCCACGATCGTCATCTGGCGCTGGACCGGCTACAACGCCCTGCTCTACCTCGCGGCGATGCAGGCGATCCCGCGCGACCGCTACGAGGCCGCGGCCATCGACGGGGCCTCGCGCTGGCAGCAGTTCCTCAAGGTCACCGTCCCCGGCATCCGCTCCACCATCGTGTTCACCATCGTCCTGTCCACGATCGGCGCCACCCAGCTCTTCGGTGAGCCCCTGATCTTCGGCCAGGGTCCCAACGGCATCACCGGGGGAGCGGACAACCAGTACCAGACGCTGGGACTGCTGCTGTACGAGGAGGGCTGGAAGAACTACCAGATGGGCCGGGCCGCCACCGTCGCCTGGGCGATGTTCCTGCTGCTCATCGTCATGTTCGCCGTCCAACGACTTGTCCGCCGCGTCACCGCGCGCAAGGCCTGACCGGGAGATCTCCATGACCACAGACAGCATCCCGGTCCAGACGGCGGACGCACGTCCCGAGACCGCGCGAACGAAACGGAAGAACCCTCCGCCCGGGGGGAGGAACCGGCAACTGTTCCGGCACCCGGGTGCCGGACGCCAGCACCACGCGGGCCCCGTCGCCTACATCCTGCTGGGGATCGCGGCGTTGATCTCGCTCTTCCCGCTCTACTGGACGATGGTGGCGGCGTCGACCGACAACACGCGCGTCACCCAGACGCCGCCGCCCTTCCTGCCGGGGTCCCACCTGCTGGAGAACCTCGGCAAGGCGTGGCAGGACGCCGCACTGGGCAAGGCCATGCTGAACAGCATGATCGTGGCCGGTGTGATCGCGCTGTCCACGGTGCTGTTCGCCACCCTCGCCGGCTTCGCCTTCGCGAAACTGCGCTTCAAGGGCCGCAACATCCTGCTCATGCTCGTCATCGGCACGATGCTGGTGCCGCCCCAACTCGGCGTCGTACCGCTGTTCATGCTGATGACGGAGCTGGGCTGGGGCCAGCGGCTGCCCGCCGTCATCTTCCCCACGCTGGTCAGCGCCGTCGGCGTGTTCTTCATGCGGCAGTACTTCAGCGAGGCGCTGCCCGACGAGCTCATCGAGGCCGGACGGGTGGACGGCGCGCACTCGCTGCGCATCTTCTGGAGCATCGTGCTGCCGATCGCCCGGCCGCCCATGGCCGTGCTGTTCATGATCACGTTCGTGCACGCCTGGAACGACTTCTTCTGGCCGTTCATCGTGCTCGACATGACCAACCCGACGGTGCCCGTCGCGCTGACCCAGCTGAGCGCGGGATATGTGCGCGACCAGTCACTGATCATGGCGGGTGCCCTGCTCGGCACCCTGCCCCTGCTCGTCATGTTCGTCGTCTTCGGCCGTCAGATCGTCGGCGGAATCATGCAGGGAGCGGTCAAGGGATGAGCGCCCCGCCGCAGCTCGCCTGCCGCGGCCCGCCGCCACCCGCCACCCGCTTCGTCTCTCCCGCCCCGCAGTACATCTGGAAGGACTCACGTGACCACCGTTACCCGACGTGTCGCGCCCGCCCCGGACCACACCGACCTCATCCGATTCCCGCAGGGATTCACCTGGGGCACCGCGACTGCCGCGTACCAGATCGAGGGTGCCGCCTCCGTCGACGGACGCACCCCTTCCATCTGGGACACCTACTCGCACACGCCCGGCAGGGTACGCAACGGCGACACCGGTGACGTGGCCACCGACCACTACCACCGCTGGCGCGAGGACGTCGAGATCATGGCCGACCTCGGCGTGAGCGCGTACCGGTTCTCCCTGTCCTGGTCGCGGGTCCAGCCGACCGGACGCGGCCCGGCCGTGCAGAAGGGGCTCGACTTCTACCGCGCCCTGACCGACGCGCTGCTGGAGAAGGGCATCGAGCCGGTCGTCACCCTGTACCACTGGGACCTGCCGCAGGAACTGGAGGACGCGGGCGGCTGGCCGGAGCGCGTGACCACCGACCGGTTCGCCGACTACGCGACCCTGGCGGCCCGTGCGCTGGGGGACCGGGTGAAGACCTGGACCACCCTCAACGAGCCCTGGTGCAGCGCCTTCCTGGGCTACGGCTCGGGTGTCCACGCGCCCGGCCGCACCGACCCGGTCGCGGCGCTGCGCGCGGCGCACCACCTCAACCTCGCCCACGGCAAGGCCGTTTCGGCGCTGCGCGCCGAACTGCCCTCGTACGCGCGGACCTCCATCACGCTCAACATCCACCACGTCCGGGCGCTGACCGAGGCCGCCGAGGACGTGGACGCGGCCCGCCGGATCGACGCGCTGGCCAACCGTGTCTTCACGGGGCCGATCCTGGAGGGCCGGTACCCGCAGGACCTCCTCCAGGACACGGCCTCGCTCACCGACTGGTCGTTCGTCCAGGACGGTGACACCGCCACGATCCACCAGCCGCTGGACTTCCTGGGCGTCAACTACTACACGCCCACCCTGGTCTCGGCCGCCACCGGCGAGGCCAGCCACGGTTCCGACGGGCACGGGGCGAGCGAGCACAGCCCGTGGCCGGGCGCCGATGTCGCCTTCCACCGTCCGGCGGGCAGTACCACCGCGATGGGCTGGGCGGTCGACCCCAGCGGTCTGTACGACCTGCTGCTGCGGCTCAAGGCGGACTTCCCCGCGATGCCCTTGATGATCACCGAGAACGGTGCCGCGTTCGACGACTACGTCAACCCGGAGGGCGTGGTGGCCGACCCCGACCGCATCGCCTATCTCCACGGCCACCTGGCGGCCGTGCAGCGGGCGATCGCGGCCGGCGTCGACGTGCGGGGCTACTTCCTGTGGTCCCTGCTGGACAACTTCGAGTGGGGCTACGGCTACAGCAAGCGCTTCGGCGCCGTCTACGTCGACTACCCGACCGGCAAGCGCATCCCCAAGGCCAGCGCGCGCTGGTACGCGGACGTGGCACGCACCGGCGCGCTGCCGGACGGGGGTGGTGAGAACCGCTGAGCCCGCGGGGTCAGGGGACGCTCACCCAGTCGAGGGTGCGCTCCACCGCCTTCTTCCACCCGGCGTGGCCCTCCTCGCGCTGCTCGTCCGACCACTGCGGCTCCCACCGTTTCGACTCCTTCCAGTGGGTGCGCAGTTCGTCGGTGTCCCGCCAGAACCCGGTGGCGAGGCCCGCCGCGTAGGCGGCGCCGAGCGCGGTCGTCTCGGCGACGACGGGGCGGCTCACGGGCACGCCGAGGACGTCGGCCTGGATCTGCATGCAGAGATCGTTGGCGGTGACTCCGCCGTCGACCTTGAGTACGTCGAGGTGGACTCCGGAGTCCCGTTCCATCGCGTCCACGACGTCGCGGCTCTGGTAGCAGATGGCTTCCAGGGTCGCCCGCGCCAAGTGCGCGTTGTCGTTGTACCTGGCCAGGCCGACGATCGCGCCGCGGGCGTCCGAGCGCCAGTAGGGCGCGAACAGACCGGAGAAGGCGGGGACGAAGTACATGCCGCCGTTGTCGTCGACGGTACGGGCGAGCTCCTCGCTCTCCGCGGCCGTCTTGATGATCTTCATCTGGTCGCGCAGCCACTGCACCGCGGAGCCGGTCACCGCGATGGAACCCTCCAGCGCGTAGACCACCGGGTCGTCGCCGAACCGGTACGCCACGGTGGTGAGCAGCCCGTGCTCGGAGCGGACCAGCTCCGTACCCGTGTTGAGCACCAGGAAGTTGCCCGTGCCGTACGTGTTCTTGGCCTCGCCGGGCGAGAAGCAGACCTGTCCGACGGTCGCCGCCTGCTGGTCGCCGAGCACGCCCCCGATGGGGATGGCGGCGCGCAGGGGCCGGGAGGTACGGGTGACGCCGTACGCCTCCGGGTGCGACGAGGGCTTGATGGCGGGCAGCATGGCCCGGGGGATGTCGAAGAACCCCAGCAGCTCGTCGTCCCAGTCGAGGGTCTCCAGATCCATCAGCATGGTGCGGCTGGCGTTGGTCACGTCGGTGGCGTGGATGCCGCCGTCGGGGCCGCCGGTGAGGTTCCACAGGACCCACGCGTCCGTGTTGCCGAAGAGGGCGTGGCCCTGCTCGGCCGCCGCGCGGACACCGTCGACGTTCTCCAGGATCCACTGGATCTTGCCGGCGGAGAAGTACGTGGCCGGCGGCAGCCCCGCCTTGCGGCGGATGACGTCGCCCTGTCCCGAGCGTTCCAGGGCGGCGGCTATCGCGTCGGTACGGGTGTCCTGCCACACGATGGCGTTGTAGTAGGGGCGCCCGTTGCGCGGGTCCCAGACCACCGTGGTCTCCCGCTGGTTGGTGATGCCGATCGCGGCCAGGTCGTCCGCCGACAGACCGCCGTGCCGCAGGGCGTTCTGGATGACCGAGTTGGTGCGCTCCCAGATCTCCACCGGGTCGTGCTCCACCCAGCCGGAGCGCGGCAGGATCTGCGCGTGCTCCAGCTGGTGCTTCGCCACCTCGTTGCCGCCGTGGTCGAAGATCATGAATCGGGTGCTGGTGGTTCCCTGATCCACCGCGCCGATGAAGTCCGCCATGGTGTGCTGCCTTTCCGTCCGGGGTGTGGTCAGTCCTTGGGGGTCGGGACGCGCCCCGGTGGCTCGGGCTCGGAGGACGGCAGGAACGGGCTGATGAGGGCCTTGTACAGACCCGCGCCGAGCAGGCCGCCGAGCAGCGGGCCGATGATCGGCACCCAGAAGTAGAGGTTCCCGTACTGATCTCGCCACGCTCCGCCGTACCCGGTGAAGAAGCTCGCCAGCCGCGGTCCGAAGTCACGGGCCGGGTTGATGGCGTAGCCCGCGTTCGTCCCCCAGGCCATGCCGATCGCGACCACGATGAGGCCGATGATGAACGGCGCCAGGTTCGCGCCCGGCGAGGTGTTGAGCATGTCCGTGACGGCCAGGATCAGCAGCAGCAGGATGGCGGTGCCGATGATCTGGTCGCGGAAGGCGCCCCACTCGTGGACCGGCAGGGCCGGGTTGCCGTTGCCGGGGAGGGTGGAGAACACGCCCTGCGTCTTGATGGTGTGTCCGGGGTCGGCCTTCGCCAGCGCCTCGCTGTAGTTCCAGCGGACGAGGAGCGCGGCCACGAAGGCGCCCGCGGTCTGGGCCAGCGCGTAGGGGGCCACTTTGCGCCACGGGAATCCCTTGAACGCGGCGAGGGCGACCGTGACCGCCGGATTGAGGTGGGCGCCGCTCAGCCGCGCCGCGACGTAGACACCGAGGGTGACACCGAGTCCCCACGCCCAGGCGATGCTGTCGTGGTCTCCCAGACCACCCGCCGGATCCGTGAGGGCGCCGCCCGCGGAGACCTGGGCCACCACTCCGCAGCCGAAGAGGATGAGGATCATCGTGCCCACGAACTCGGCCGACAACTCGCCGATCAGACCGGACCGTATGTGCCGCTCAGCCATGGAAGCTCACCCTCCGCCGGTGGTACCGGCTGTCGACTGTCCGAGCGATTGTCCTGTCAGGCTAGATCGGTTTGCGGAAGTGTGCATATCGGGCCATATGGAGTGAAACGTCCACGGGTGTGGTCGGTGTCGAGGCGGCCGTCCCCGTCCCTTCTTTGCGTTGCTTGGGACGCCTGTGACGGTCCGGTGACGTTGATCTTCCGCGGGCCGGGCACATGTCTTGACGAAGCAGAGATCGACTTTTTCTGATGAACACCTGGAGATGAGCACCATGACCGTCCTGCGTACGGCTGTCGCAGTCACCGCCGCCTTCTCGCTCGCCGGACTGGCGTGCGGAACCGCCCTCGCGGCGGACGCCGGCCAGGCCCGGCCGAGCGCCGCGTCCGCGGCGTGCCAGCCGGGCACGCTGAAGGCGACGACGACCGACCTCGACACGCGTCAGGCGGAGATGAACCACGCCGGCACATATCTGAAGGTGACCAACACCGGCGACACCACCTGTGCGATCTCCGGCTACGCGGGCCTGGCCCTGGAGACGGCCGGGCACGGGTCCGCGACCACCCGGGTGAAGCACGGGGACACCTACTTCGCACAGGACCCCGGTGAGCGCTCGGTGACCCTGGAGGCCGGTGACTCCGCCTACGCCGACCTGGTGTGGACCCACACCGGTGCGGACGAGGTGCACGCCGGCTACCTGCAGATCTCGCCGACGGGCGGGAACGCCCACAGCACCGTCGCCTTCGAGCAGGACGTCGACAACGGCGACCTGTCGTTGACCGCGTGGGAGGACACCGCTTTCACCGCGTGATCCGCCCCGCCGCGCGGTACGGGTGAACCCGGAACCGCGTCCGGCAGGCGTGGGGGCCGTGCCTTTCCGGGGCACGGCCCCCACGTCTGTGTCCGGCCGTGTGAAGGATTTTCGGCGCGCGCAGGCATACATCCC
Source organism: Streptomyces sp. CWNU-52B (assembly GCF_047444975.1). Classification (NCBI taxonomy): domain Bacteria; kingdom Bacillati; phylum Actinomycetota; class Actinomycetes; order Kitasatosporales; family Streptomycetaceae; genus Streptomyces; species Streptomyces sp. CWNU-52B. The sequence goes on from NZ_JBLFJV010000056.1 coordinate 237,575, forward strand.
CCGTGACGGGGCACTTGACGGTTTACGCGACGCCTTTCGCTGTCGCGCGGTGACAACGACGCCACTGATGAGGACCGGATTCTCGCGGTGGCACCTGCCCACATGCGAGCTGTGCTGTGTGGGAGGAATCGCCATGATGGTGCCGGCGGAGAAGGAACTGCGTACGATCCTGTCCCGTTTCGCCGAGACGCGGATCGAGCACGACGTGCGGCCCACCGATCGCACCGCCCGCGCCCTGGCGGACGTCACCTACACCCTGTGCGTCATGACCGCCTCCCGCACCGCCGAGCAGGCGCTGCGTGCCGCCGATCTGCTGCTGGAGCAGTACCGCAGCAGCCGCGACGGCGTGGCGCGGGAGGACGAGACCCTGGCCGCGTAGGGCCCGAGGCCCGGCGCCGGCAGGCGGGGCCGACGCGGGGACACCTGAGGGGACACGAACGGTTCCCTCGCCGTGCGGGTGCCCCCGCGCCGGTTCGTCCCCCCTGCTGGAGCACGCGGGAGTCGCTCCAAGGACGGCGGGGAGGACGAGATGCCGGGAGCCCCTGTGTCCGCTGCGAGGATCGGAAGCCTCCGGCCGTCCAGCGGCCGTCCCTCCCGGGTACGGGCCGGGCCGGGCCGGGCCGGTGACGCGTTGAGCGCGTGCGTCCCTCTGCGGCCAGGCTACTGCCGGGATGCGCAGGCTGTTCCCGGCCGTCCGTCTCGAAGTGGGACGTGGGACCGACCGACGGATCGGCGCCCGGCCGGCCGGCTGCGAGAGCCCGCCCCGCGATGGGCGCCCTCAGTGTTCGAGCAGCATGCGGCGGGCCAGCCGTGCGATCTCCCGGGTGGCGGGTGACAGCACGGCTCCCTGGCGCTGGACCACGGCGATGGTGTCGTACAGCGGTTCGGCGAACCCGACGGTGTGCAGGTTCTCCGGAAAGGTGCGGCTGCGCGCGACCGCCCGGGACACGAGGGTGTCTCCCGCGCCCCGGGCGACGAGGTGCAGGGCGGAGTCGACCTGCTCGACCTCGACGAGCGGGGACAGGGTGACGCCCTCCACCTGGGCGCGCTCGGCCAGCTGGCGCCGGGTCGGGTCCCGCCAGCCGTAGTGGGCGTCGTAGAGGATCAGGGGCGCCGCGGCGAGGTCGGCCATCGTGATCGGCCTCGTGGTGCGCTCCGGGTCCGCCGAGGTGTAGACCACCTCGTCCCGCATGAGCGGTGTGATGTCGAGGCCCTCGGCGTCGATGGGCAGGACGACCAGCCCGGCCTCCAGGTCGCCCGCCGTGACCGCCTCGGCGACCTCCACCGAGTTGAGGCCCACGATCCGCAGCCGCACTCGGGGATGCTTCGCGTGGAACGTCTCGAGCAGGTCGGACAAGAGGTAGTAGTCGGCGTTGCGCAGCAGGCCGAAGGTGGCCACTCCGCCGTCCAGCGAGGTCAGGGAGCGCAGCGCCCGGTCGGCGCCCGCGGCGGCCTCCACCGCCTGCTGGGCGTAGGGCAGCAGCTCCTCGCCCGCCGAGGTCAGCACGAGCCGGCGCGCGCCGCGGGTGAACAGCGGGATGCGGTAGTGCTCCTCCACGCGCTTGATGAGTTCCGAGACCGAGGGCTGCGTCGTACGCAGTTCCACCGCGGCGGCGGAGAACGTGCCCAGCCGGGCGGCGGCCAGGAAGGCGCGCAGCTGGTTCAGGGTGGTCGCCGGAGGGGGCTGGTACGCGGAGGAGCCCATGGGTGCCATGTGATCCAGCTTGCCATAGGGCAACCCTATGGACTGCCCGGGACAATTCGCGGTTGTCCAGGGGCAAATCCTCCATCAGGCTCAGCTCTATGAAATTGAGTCCCCGCTTCACCGCCGCGTACGCCGACCGGTTCACCCTGCTCAAGGCTCCCGCGGTCGACGCTCCGCCGGCCCAGCGCGACCCCGAGGTGATCGAGACGGTCAGCCGCATGCTGTCCGACATCGAGCGCGACGGCCTGGACGCCGTACGCCGCTACGCCCGTTCCCTCGACGGCCAGGCCGACGGCGCGATCGAACTCGGTGCGGCGGAGGTCGCCCGCAGCGGCGAGCGGCTGCCGAAGGACCTGCGCGAGGCGATCGAGCTCGGCGCGGAGCGCACCCGCGGCTTCGCCGCCCTGCAGCGCGCGCACCTGGCGGACTTCGAGGAGGAGCTCGCCCCCGGCCTGGTGGTCGGCCAGCGCTATGTACCGGTCGGCACGGTCGGGGCCTACCTCCCCGCGGGCCGCTTCCCGCTCACGGCCAGCGCCTTCATGACGGTGGGCGTGGCCAAGGTCGCGGGCGTTCCGACCGTGGTGGGATGCACCCCGCCCCAGCCGGACGGGCGCGCCAACGACGCCGTCACCTACGCCGCGCACCTCTCCGGGATCGATCACCTCTTCGTGGTCGGAGGGGTGCAGGCCCTCGCGGCGATGGCCTTCGGACTGCTGGGCCGCCCGCCGGTCGACATGATCGTCGGCGCCGGAAACGCCTATGTGGCCGAGGCCAAGCGCCAGTTGTTCGGCACGGTCGCCATCGACCTGCTCGCGGGCCCCTCCGAGGTCGCCGTCATCGCCGACGCCACGGCCGACCCCGAGGCCGTCGCCGCGGACCTGCTCGGCCAGGCCGAGCACGGCCTCAACTCGCCGGCCGCCCTGGTGACCACCTCCGAGAAGCTGGGCCGGGACGTGCTCGCCGCCGTCGAGCGTCAGCTGACGACCCTGTCCACGCGGGACATCTGCGGCCCCGCCTGGCACGACTTCGGCTCCGTGATCCTCGTGGGCGACCGGGAGGACGCCGTCGCGGTCATGGACGAACTCGCCCCGGAACACCTGGAGGTGCAGACGGGCGAGGACGACTGGTACCACGACACGCTGCGCAACTACGGCTCCCTGTTCCTCGGCCACTGGAGCACGGTCGCCTACTCGGACAAGGGCATGGCCGGCACGAACCACACCCTCCCGACCGCCGGCGGCGCCAAGCACAGCGCCGGGCTGTCCGTCTCCCGCTACCTGAAGCCGCTCACCTACCAGCGCGTCAGCCGCGCGGCCACACCGCTGCTCGCCGAGGCGGTCGAGGTCATCTCCGCCAGCGAGGGCATGACGGCCCACCAGGCCACGGCCACCCTCCGCCTGCGTTCCTACGCCGGCTGACCCCATCCCCCAGAGGAACGGTGCACCGGATGAGATCCGTACGTCGTGAGGTACATCGTGAGGTCCGTCGTGAGGCACGCCAGGGGGCACGGCGGGCGACAGCGGGCACGCCCCGCCGCGCCTGGGGCGCCGCGGCGGCCGTCGCGCTGACCGCCGCCCTCGCCTGCGCCGGGTGCAGTCCGCCCGGGGCGGGGAAGACCGCCACCGCCGGGACCCAGTCCTTCATCACCGAGCCCGTCACCACCGCACAGGTCGCCGCCCTCGGCGACGTCACCCTGCGCATGTGGGCGGACCAGGCGGAGAAGCCGCTGATGAGATCGGTCGTCCCGGCCTTCGAGAAGAAGTACCCCAACGTCAAGGTCGACATCACCTACAAGAGCTTCGACGACCTCGTCGCCACCGTCGTCAACGCCGCCTCCGGCAGCACCCCGCCCGACCTGTTCCAGGGCAACATCGGCTACGCGGTCGACGGGGCGCTCGTCAAGGCCGAGCTGGTCCGCCCGCTCGACGACGTGGCGGCGACCTACGGCTGGCTCACCGGCACCGGCGCGAGCACCCTGGCACCGGCCCGCTGGAACAGCGCAGGCAGCGCGTTCGGCGACGGCAACCTCTACGGGATGTCGCCGATCAGCGAGGTACAGGGCGTCTACTACAACAAGGCTCTGCTGACATCCTTGGACCTGGAACCGCCGCGGTCCCTGAGCGACCTGGCCAAGCAGCTGCCGGTCGTCGAGAAGGCCGGCAAGCAGCCCGTCATGCTGGGCAACAGCGACCAGTACGCCGCCACCCACATCTTCTCCGACCTCGCCGCGACCGAGCAGGACCCGGCCGCGATACGCGACTGGATCGGCGGCAAGGCGGGCACCAGCTTCGCCACCACCGGCAACGAGAAGGCGGCCGCCACCATGGCCGACTGGGCCGAGAAGGGCTACTTCGGCTCCGGTTACGACGGCCTCAGCAACGAGGACGCCATCGCCCGGTTCGCCAAGGGCTCGGGCGCCTTCTTCGTCGGCGGCTCCTGGAACGGCGCCAAACTCGACCCCGAGAAGTTCGGCTTCGGCGCACTCACCACCGGCGGAGCCGGAGCCACCGCCTCGCCGTGGCACATCGCCGCCTCCTCCAAGGCCACCCCCGCCGCGATCGCCTTCCTCGCGGCCCTGCACACACCCGAAGCCGGTCAGGAGATCCTCGACACCGGCCGGCTGCCCGTCGTCACCGACGGGGTGAAGGGCGCGAACAGCCTGCAGAGCCAGACCCTCGACGTACTGAAGCGCACCATCGCCGCCGGCACCCAGGTCGGCTACTACGACTGGAGCGCCACCGACATGCTCACCGTGATGGGCGGCGGACTCCAGGAGGTCATGGCCGGCCGCACGAGCGGCGCCGCCTTCACCCGGGCCGTCCAGGACTCCTGGCAGAAGGCGAGGGAGGCCAAGTGAGCACCGTCGCCCCCGCGCGGGACCGCGGCACCGCGCCGCCGACGGCCGTCACCGGCCGCGGCCGCGGCCGCCGGCCCCGCCGCCACCGCTCCGCCCTGTCCTCCCTCTCCTGGTCCTCGCTGCTGTACGTGGCACCGGCGCTGGCGTTCTTCGGCGTCTTCGTCCTGTACCCCATCGGCGTGTCCGTCTGGTACTCGTTCTACGCGTACGACGGCCTCACCGTGGGCACGCCGGTCGGCCTGGACAACTACACGGCCGTCTTCACCGACAGCCAACTGCGCGCGGCCCTGCTGCACTCGCTGCTCCTGCTGTTCTTCTACGCGGCCCTGCCGGTGTCCGTGGGCCTGCTGCTCGCCGGAGCCATGTCCCGTATCCGGGTGTACGGACTGACGCTGTTCCGGGCGGTGCTCTTCGTGCCGCAGATCCTCTCCAGCGTCGTCGTCGCCGTCGCCTGGCGGAACCTGCTCGCCGAGGACGGCCCCGTCAACGCCGTACTGCGGGCCGTGGGTCTGGGCCGGTTCACCACGAGCTGGCTGGGCGACTTCGACACCGCGCTGCCCTCGATCGGAGTGGTCGGCACCTGGGTGGAGTACGGCCTGTGCATGGTGCTCTTCCTCAGCGGCATCACGGCCATCGACCGGTCGACCTACGAGGCGGCCCGGCTGGACGGCGCCGGAGCGGTGCGGGAGTTCTTCTCCGTCACGCTGCCCGCACTGCGCCCCCAGATCTCGATCGCGCTGATCCTCACGGTCACCTTCGCGCTGCGCAACTTCGACCTCATCTGGAACACCACCCGCGGCGGTCCGGGTACGTCCACGACCGTCCCGAGCCTGTACGTCTACCAGGACGCCTTCCAGAACCGCATGCTCGGCCGGGCCTCCGCCCTGGCCGTCGTGCTCACCGTCGTGATCCTCCTCGTCGTGGTGGCCGTACAGCTCCTGCTCCGCGAGGGCGACGGCACCCGGCGCGGTCTCGCGCGTCGCGGTCCCGTGCGGCCGGCCAGGCCGGCCAGGAAGAAGGCGCAGTCATGAGGATGGCCCGTACCGAGAGTGTCACCACGCACGCGCTGCTCGTCCTCGCGTCCGTCGTCGCGGTCTTCCCCCTGGTGTCGATCGTCGTCTCCTCGCTCGACGGCTCCTCCGGCGGGCTGTCCCTGTCCAGCTACTCGACGGCCTGGACACAGGGCCGTTTCGGCTCCGCCCTGCTGTCGAGCGCGCTGGTGTCCGTCACCGTCGTCGTGGTCACCGTGGTCCTCGCCAGTCTGGCCGGATACGCGCTGGCCACCATGCGCGTACCGGGCGGGAAGCTCGTCCTGGGGCTGCTGCTGCTCGGACTCGTCCTCCCGTACGAGGTGACGGTGCTGCCCCTGTACGAGATGCTCGCGGGCTGGAACCTCATCGACACCTACTGGGCGCTGATCCTGCCGCAGATCGCCCTGTCGGTCCCCCTCGGCGTGCTCTGGATGCGCTCGTTCTTCGCCTCCGTCCCCCAGGAACTGCTCGAAGCGGCGCGCATCGACGGCACGAGCAGGTTCCAGACCCTGCGTCTCGTCGTGCTGCCCATCGCGGGACCCGCCCTCACGACCCTGGGCACGGTGCTCTTCCTGTTCACCTGGAACGAGTTCCTGCTGGCACTCATCCTCGTCCCCGACAACGCGGCGGTGCAGACCGTTCCGCTGGCGCTCTCCTTCTTCTCCGGGGCGGCCCGGTCCAGCGACCCCGCCGTCACCGCGGCGGCGGCCGTACTCGTCGCCCTTCCGGTCCTGCTGGCCTACACGGTCCTGCAGCGGCGCCTGATCAGCGGCCTCACCGAAGGAGCGGTGAAATGACCGTGACGAAGACCGACGTGACCCGCGTCGTGTGCGAGCAACTGGCCCCGAGGATCGGCGATCTGGCATACAACAAGGAGCTGGCCCTGACCGCCGTCCGGCGCGCGCTGGCCGACCGCGCCGATGTCGTCGTCCTTCCCGAACTGACCACCTCCGGCTACGTGTTCGAGACCTCGCAGGAGGCGTGGAGCACGGCGATCACCCTGGCGGACCCGTTCTTCGCCGACCTGACCGCGCTGCTGGCCGGTACCCGGGGCGTCGTCGTGCTCGGCTTCTGCCAGGACGCAGGCGACACGCTGTACAACAGCGCCGCCGTGGTCGACGCGAGCGGGGTGCGCGCCGTCTACCGCAAGACACACCTGTGGGACCGTGAGACGCTCTTCTTCACCCCCGGCGACCGCCCACCCCCGGTGGTCGACACGGCACACGGCCGGATCGGCGTACTGATCTGCTACGACCTGGAGTTCGCGGAGATGCCCCGCGGGCTCGCCCTCGCCGGCGCGGACCTGATAGCCGTACCGACCAACTGGCCGCTGGTCGAGCATCCGGCCGGCCAGTACCCGGCGGAGATCATCCAGGCCCAGTCCGCCGCGCGCGCCAACGGCGTCTTCATCGCGTGCGCGGACCGCGGCGGCGTCGAGCGCGGACAGCGGTGGACGCAGGGCACCGCCGTCATCAACCAGTACGGCTGGCTCACAGCCACCGCGACCGGTCCGGAGCAGCGCGCCACGGCCGACCTCTTCCTGAACCTCTCCCGCGACAAGGCCATCTCCCCGCACAACGACCTGCTCGGCGACCGCCGGCCCGACATCTACGCACAGGAGACCCCGCTGCTATGACGACAGCCGACTCCACGCCCGCCCTCGCCCCCGACCGGGCCGCCTCCGCCACCGACGACGACTGGTGGCGGACCGCCGTCATCTACCAGGTGTACCCGCGCTCGTTCGCCGACGGCGACGGGGACGGCACCGGTGACCTGCCCGGAATCACCGGGCGGCTCGACCACCTGGCGGATCTGGGCGTCGACGCCCTGTGGCTCTCGCCCTTCTACCCCTCACCGCAGCGCGACGGCGGCTACGACGTGGCCGACTACCGCGCGGTGGATCCCCGTTACGGCACGCTCGCCGACTTCGACGCGCTCCTGGCCCGCGCCCACGCGCTGGACATCCGCGTGATCGTCGACCTCGTACCCAACCACTGCTCCGCCGAGCACGCCGCGTTCCGCGCCGCGCTGGCCGCACCACCCGGCAGCGACGAACGGGCCCTGTTCCACTTCCGCGACGGCCTCGGACCGGACGGCTCCCTGCCGCCCAACGACTGGACGTCGATGTTCGAAGGGGCCGCCTGGACCAGGGTCACCGAGGCCGACGGCAGCCCGGGGCAGTGGTACCTGCACCTGTTCGACTCCTCCCAGCCCGACTGGAACTGGGACAACCCCGCGGTACGGGAGGACTTCGAGCGGACGCTGCGGTTCTGGCTCGACCGGGGCGCCGACGGCTTCCGGGTCGACGTCTGCGACGCCCTCGTGAAGGCCCCCGGCCTGCCCGACTGGCCCCGCCCGACCCACGGGGTGATCGAGCCCGTCGACGGCGAGATGCCTCCCATGTGGGACCAGGAGGGGATCCACGAGATCTTCCGGACCTGGCGACGGCTCCTCGACACCTACGACGGCCGGCGCATCCTGTGCGCCGAGGCCTGGCTGCCGCCGGAGCGCGCCGCCCGGATCATCCGCGCCGACGAGATGCACCAGGCCTTCAACTTCCGTTTCCTGGAGACGCCCTGGCGGGCGGCCGCCCTGCGCGGCGTGGTCGACGCGTCGCTGGCGGCCAACGACGCGGTCGGCGCGCCCACCACCTGGGTGCTGTCCAACCACGACGTGATGCGGCACGCCAGCCGCTTCGGATACGACGGACCGGTCGAACTGGAACACGGCGTGGGCGCCGACGACCCGCAGCCCGACCGCCCCCTGGGACTGCGCCGGGCGCGAGCGGCCACCGCGTTCATGCTCGCGCTGCCGGGCTCGGCGTACGTGTACCAGGGCGAGGAACTGGGCCTGCCCGAGGCCACCGAACTCCCGGACGCGGCCCGCCAGGACCCGGTCTGGGAACGGTCGGGACACCGCATCCGCGGACGTGACGGCTGCCGCGTCCCCCTCCCGTGGACCGAGGACGGACCCGCCTTCGGTTTCGGCACCGGCCCCGAAGGCCCCGGCACCTGGCTGCCCCAGCCGTCCGACTACGGCTCCTACGCCGTGGCCGCGCAGCGCGGCCGCCCGGACTCCACACTGGAGCTGTACCGCGACCTGCTGCGCCTGCGCCGCCGGCACGCCCTGGGCCAGGGACAGGGGCCCCTCGCCTGGGTGGCCTCTCCCGACGACGTCCTGCACCTGCGCAACGGCTCGGTCGAGGTCGTCACGAACCTCGGGCAGCGCCCGGTTCCGCTGCCGCCCGGGGTGGACCTCCTGGTCGCGTCCGAACCGGTGACGACGCACGTGCCCGCGGACACGACGGTCTGGTTCACCGGGCGGCCGCTCCCGTAGGGCTTCGTCGCCGTGGGTCAGGGCCCGACCGTGAGGGACACGGCGCGGGTCCCGGCCGACGACGGCCCGGTCTCCAGCAGCAGTTCACCCGCCTCCACACCCATGGTGAGGTCGCGCCGCACCGAGGCGAGGGTGTCCGCGTCGACGTCGAACTCGGCCCGCGCGGTCTCGCCCGGCAGGAGCCGGACCCGGGTGAAGCCGCGCAGCTCTCTCGTCCTGGGCCACGACGAACCGCCCGACATCCGCCGCACGTACAACTGCACGGTCTCGCGCACCGGCCGGGACCCCGTGTTCGTGACGGCGACCGAACAGGTCAGCGTGGGCTCGTCCACGGTCACGGAGGTCCGCGACAGCCTCGGCGCCCCGTAGGACACCGTCGTGTACGACAGCCCGTGGCCGAACGGGTGGCGGGCGGTGGCCGGCTGGTCCACGTAACCCCGGTAGCCGTGGTCCTTGCCGTTGTAGTGGACGGGCAGCTGAGCCGCCGAGCGCGGTACCGACACGGGGAGGCGCCCCTCGGGCTCCGCCCGGCCGAAGAGGACGTCGGCGACCGCGCGGCCGCCCCATGGTCCCGGATACCAGGCGCTCAGCACGGCGCCCACGGTCCCGGAGAGGTCCGGCAGGGCGTGCGGACGCCCCTGGACCAGGACCACGACGACCGGTGTGCCCGTGGCGGCCACCGCCTCCAGCAGCCGCGACTGCCCGGTGGGCAGGGCAAGTTCGGCCAGATCGACGCCCTCGCCGCAGGTCATGCCGCCCGCATCGCCCGCAGCGGCCGCGTCGACCAGTGCCGCGCCGTTGCCGGCGAACGTCGTGGCGCCGTCGCGGGCGCTGGAACCGCCGAGGACCAGCACAGCGACATCCGCCGCGGCGGCCAGGGCGACCGCCTCGGGGATCGCGGAGAGATCGGCGCCGGTCAGCGCGCACCCGGCCGCATGGGTGACCTCGACGCCCTCGGCCCGCTCACGGGCTGCCGCGCGGATGCCCGCCAGGACGGTGATCCCGGTCCCGGGCCGCTGCGGCGCGGTGTAGTCGCCGATCTGGTTCGGTACGGAGTCCGCGTCGGGACCCAGCACGGCGATCCGCCGGGCCGTAGGACCCAACGGCAGGGTCGCTCCGTCGTGTTCGAGCAGCACGAGAGAGGACCTGGCGATCCGCTCGCTCAACTCCCGTACGGGGAAAGGTGTTTCGTGGACGGGGCGCCCCGACGCGTACGGCTGCTCGAAGAGGCCGAGCCGGAACTTGAGCGTGAGGACCCGCGCGACGGCGGTGTCGAGTGCCGCCTCGGGCACGAGGCCACGGGTGACGGCCTCGGCCAGCCGGGGGAAGGCGGCGTCCCACAGGCTCAGATCACAGCCCGCCGACAGGGCCATGGCGCCCGCGGCCACCGGGTCGCCGGTGAGGCGGACCAGCCGGTCGACGGCACCGCCGTCCGCCATGACGATCCCGTCGTAGCCCCACTGCTCGCGCAGGAGACCGGTCAGCAGAGGGCGGTTGGCGACGCAGGGCAGACCGTCGAGTTCGTTGTACGCCGCCATCACCCCGGCCGCGCCTGCCCGCACCCCCGCGCGCGCCGCCGCGAGGTGGATCTCGTGCAGTTCCCTCGGCCCGAGCTCGGTGGCCGCGCTGTTGCGGCCGCCGACCGTGGCACCCTGCCCGGCGAAGTGCTTGAGGACGACCGCCGCCCCCGCCCTGCGCATGCCCTGCACCAGGGACCGGGTGAACCGGGCGGCCAGATACGGATCCTCTCCGAAGCACTCCTCGGCCCGGCCCCAGCGCGGGTCGCGCACCAGGTCGAGGGCCGACACGAGCGCCACATGGCCACCGCGCGCCCGCAGTTCGGCGCCCGCGGCCTCGGCGGCGGCCTCGTACAGCTCGGGGTCCCAGGTGGCGCCCACGGCGAGGTTCACCGGCAGGACGGTGCCGTCGAGCGCCTGGTGGCCGTGCGGCACCTCCTCCACGAACAGCACCGGAACACCCAGCCGGGTCTCCTCCACGACGTACCGCTGCACCTCGTCGGCGACCCTGGCACCGTCGGCCGCCGTGATGCCGTCCGCGAAGCCCACCCCGGACCACGGGTCGGCGCGCTGGAGTCCGTAGAGGGCGCCCATGCCGTCGTGGGCGGCCACCTCGGTGTGCAAGGCCTCGGTGAGCCGGTGCCCCTGGGCCGTCCGCTCGTAGGCGTCCCAGCCGTACAGGCGCTGGTTGACCTGGCCGACCTTCTCCTGGAGCGTCATACGGCCCAGCAGGTCACGCACCCGGGACTCGACCGGCGCGCCGGGGTCCCGGTGGAGCGGGCGGGTCATGTCAGCTCCAGGACGACGACCCCGTACGGGGCGAGCCGCACGTCCGTCACCTGCTCGCCGGAGGCCAGGTCCCGCAGGGCGCCGGCCGCCGCCGGGCGCACCGTCAGCTCCTCGGCGCACTGGCTGACCAGCCACACGAACCGCCGTCCGTCCTCGTGCACGAGGAGGTCGGCGCCCACGTACGGGCTGTCGACGGTGACCGGGCGTTCGGCACCCGCGACGTCGGCGAGCGCCGCGTACAGCCGGTGGGTCTGCTCGGGGTTGACGTGGGCGGTGCGCGCGGCCATGTGCTCCAGGGGGTAGGTCGCCAGGACGGTGCGCCCCTGCCCGGTCTCGCGCACGAGCAGGGCCGGGCGGCCGTGTCCGTCCACGGCGACCACCCTGGCGTCGCGCGGGACCACCGGAAGATAGGCCCGGCTGTCCTCGTTGCCCGCGACCGGGAAGGTGAGGGTCTCACCCGCCGTGAGCGGCCCGAAGTCCTCGGTGAAGGTCATCTCCAGTACGTCGTCGGTGATGGGCTCGGCGACCCCGTACGACAGTTGCAGCTCGACCCCGAACAGACCGTCCAGGTCGTCGAACCAGGGCCCGCGCGTGCCGGGGTGCTCACCCGAGCAGAACGACAGGTAGACCGTCGCCCCCTCCTCGGCCCGGCGCGCCAGTTCACGCCGGGTGCGGGCGGTCAACTGCCGGGTGGCGGGCAGGAGGTAGAGCTTGGCGTGGCCGGGGAGGTGGTCGGCCTCGCGGACGAGTCCGGCCGGCAGGTCGGCGGCGCGCGCGGCGACGTACGCCTGGTGCAGCGAGGTGAAGATGAGCGGGCGGTCGGCCGGCCTGCTGTAGGGGTATCCGCGCTCCAGGAACGCGGGCACGACCAGGGCGGCGTCGGAGTCGGCCCGTCGGCAGCGGGCGAAGTCGACCGCCGCCAGCACGCCCGCGAACGCGGCGAGTTCGACCAGCGGAGCCTTCGGCGCGCCCTCGCTGTCCGTGATGCCGAAGTGCATCTCGAAGGGGTGGTGGTCGTACGGCGAGCGGTCCCACAGGTCGTCGTAGTCGGTGTTGTTCCAGGCGATCCAGCCCGTGGCGCCGCCGAGCAGGGAGTTGTGCAGGGTCTGCCGGTAGTAGATCCCGGCGTTCTCGGCGGAGACGGTGTCCGTGGAGAGGCCGAACTCCTCCAGTACGACGGGCTGTCCGGTCACCGACGCCAGTTCGCACTCGAAGGCGGCCCGGTGGTGCTGGCGCGGCCGGTCGGTGTCCGAGCGGTAGACGTGCGGGCCGACGAAGTCGACGTACTCGGCGGTGTCGCGCAGCGAGAAACCGTTGTCGCGGCCAGTCACCTCGATGCCCCAGGCGCCGTCGCCGAGGGAGACGGGCTGGGTGCCGCCGGCCGCCCGTACGGCGTTGCACATGGCCTGCGCCCAGGCGGTGACGACCTCTGAGGAGGGCGGGTTCTCCTGGTAGACGCGGCCGTAGCCGGGCATCTCGTTGGTGATGAGCCAGCCGGTGACCGCGGGGTGGTCCTTGAAGCGGCGGGTCATCTGCGACGCGAACCACGCCTGGCGGCCGACCATCCACACGTCCTCGTACAGGTCCCGCCCGCCGCGCCAGAGGGGGTCCCAGTTCTCGCCGGACATGTGGCCGACGATGAAGGTGGGCACGGTGCCCATGCCCGCCTCGGTGTGGGCGTCGAGGAAGTCCGCGAACCGCTCGCACAGGATCTCGTCGACGCGGTGGGGTTCGGGGTGGAAGTCGGGCCAGTAGAAGAAGGAGCGCGTCATGGTCAGACCGTGCTCGCGCAGCACCCCGAGTTCCTCGCGGACCGTCTTCGGGTCGTAGTCGCGCCACATCAGGGGGCCGCCGGTGCGGGACCAGAAGTTGGCGCCGAGCCAGGGCAGTACGGCGGCGTCGTGGGTCAGATGGGCGCTGTGGCGTCGCATGGTCCTTCTCGGATCGATCGGGGGTGGTGCGGGCGTGGGGGGAGAGGTCAGGAGGGCGGTCTGCGGGGAGCGGGCCCGGTGGACTCGCGGACGACCAGGCGGGGCCGGTCGTCGAGCCGTTCGGCCTCGACGTCCTCGCCGCAGCGGGCGAGCAGGACCCGCGCGGCGGCCGCGCCGACCCGCTGCACCTGCTGGTCGACGGTGGTCAGCCTCGGGTGCAGCCAGCGGCCCAGCGGCAGGTTGTCGTAGCCGACGACCGAGAGGTCGGCGGGGACGCGCAGGCCCGCGCGCTGGGCGGCGCCCATGCCGCACACCGCCATGGAGTCGTTGGCGTAGACGATGGCCGTGGGCCGGTCCGCCATGGCCAGCAGCGCGTCGGTCGCGGCGACCGCGGAGACCTCCGAGAAATCGGTGTGCAGCACGGCGACCGGCCGCAGCCCCGCCGCGCCGAGGGCCGAGCCGAAGGCGCCCTGGCGCAGCCGGGTGTGCTGCAACTCCTCGGGCCCCGCCACATAGGCGACCCGCCGGTGGCCGAGGGCCAGCAGGTGAGCGACGACCTCCTCGACACCGGCCCCCTGCCGGCCGAGGCCGACGCTCGGCACGGCCGTCGTACGGTCGGGGTCGCCGAGCAGCACCGCGGGCAGGCCCAGCCGGGTCAGCAGCGCGGGGCGGGGATCGACGGCGCGCGCGTCGGTGAGCACCGCGCCGTCCACCCTGCCCTCGGCGGCGAGCCGCTCGTAGAGGACGTTCTCCTCCTGCGCGCCCGCCACCAGGTGCAGCAGCAGACCGTAGCCGCGCGGGGCGAGTTCGCCCTCTATGCCGGTGATCAGTTCGCTGAAGTGGGGGTCCGCGCCGAGTACGTCGGTGGGCCGCCGGACGACCAGGGCGAGCGTACGGGTGCGGGCGCTGCGCAGTGCGGCGGCCGGCGCGCTGGGCGACCAGCCCAGTTCCAGCGCGGTGTCCAGGATGCGACGGCGGGTCGCCGAGGAGAGCCGCCCCTTGTCGTTGAAGGCCTGGGACACGGCCGCGGTCGACACCCCCGCGGCCGCCGCGACGGCCTTGATGGTGGGACGCCTGCCGGGCCTGCCGGGTGCGTCGGCCGTGGCCGGCGAGACGGCTGTGGCGGGCGTGACGGGCTCGTCGGTGGGCGCGCTCACATCTTCACCGCCCCGCTGACGAGGGCCTGCTGCATCCGCTTCTGCAGGACCGTGTAGACGATCCACACCGGTACGAGCGTGAGGACCGTGCCCGCGGTGAGGACGCCGTAGTCGGTGCCGGTGATGGACTTCAGGGTGGGCAGCGCGACCTGGACCGTGCGCTGCGCGGGGTCGGGCCCGATGATCACGAGCGAGTACAGGTACTCGTTCCAGAAGGTGAGGAAGTTCAGCAGCAGTACGGTCGCGATGCCGGGCATGCACATCGGGATGTAGACGTGCCGCAGGGTCGCGTACGTGGAGGCGCCGTCGATGCGGGCGGCCTCCTCCATCTCCTTCGGGATGGTCCGCATGAACTGCACCAGGATCACCACGGACAACGGCATCGCGGTCGCGGGCAGGAACAGCACCATGAACGTGCGGGTGTGGAACAGCCCGGTCGCCGCGGCCAGCAGGAACGTCGGGAAGAGCGCGGCGAAGGTGGGGATGAGGAAGCCGAGCGAGAAGACGTTCTCCACGAGGGAGGCGACCCGGCCGGTGGAGCGGGCCAGCGCGAAGGCCGCCGGCAGCGCGAGCGTCAGGGTCAGCACCAGCGAGAAGACCGTCACCAGCGTCGAGTTGACGACGGCGAGCCCCAGGTCGGCGCTGTCGAAGGCGGTGTGGAAGTTGCCGAACCCGAACGAGGTGGGCAGGGCGAAGGGGTGCGCGAAGATCTCGTCGTTCGTCTTGAAGGCCGAGGCGAGGAAGTAGTACAGCGGCACGATCAGCAGGACCGCGTAGGACCACACCAGGATGTGCGCGGGCAGCCAGCGCTTGCCGAGCTTCATGGTGAGCGGCTCCGATCAGTAGTTCTGGCGGAATGCGCGGCGGATGGTGAGCAGTCCGACGAGCCCGGCGAGGAAGAGGATGACGCCGACGGTCTGGCTGTAGCCGAGGTCGGCGGCGATGAACGCCTTCTGGTAGACGAGGAACGACAGGGTGGTGGACGAGCTGCCGGGGCCGCCCTGGGTGAGCAGCAGGACGTGCTGCGCGGACCCGAAGAGCGTCCACAGGAACTGGAGCATCGTCACGACGCCGACGTAGTCCCGGATGACGGGGAAGTGGACGAGCCACATGGTGCGCCAGTGCCCGGAGCCGTCGAGCTGGGCGGCCTCGCCGAGCTCGTCGGGCACGCTGGAGAGGCGGGCCGCGAACAGCACGGCGGTGAAGCCGATCCCGGCCCACACGTCCAGCGCGATCAGACACGCCAGGGCGGTGGACGGCGAGGCGAGCCAGGCGTCGGCCAGCGAACCGAGGCCCACCGACTCCAGGGCGCCGTTGGCCAGTCCGTCCGGGGACAGCGCGGCGTAGAACACCATGGCCTTCGCCGGGGTCGAGATGAGCCCCGGGATGAAGAGCAGATAGCGGACGACCCGGTGGCCCGGCGGCTTCTGCGCGACGTAGTAGCCCAGCATGTAGGCGCACACGATCATGACCGGCAGGGCGACGGCGAGCTGGACCGCGGTGTTGCGCACCGCGTCCCAGAAGAGCGGGTCGTCGAGGACGGTACGGACGTTGCCGAGGCCGGCGAACGACACCGGTTGCAGCATGCCCGGCCAGTGCAGGGCCGCGACCACGAAGATCGCGACCAGCGGGCCGACCATGAAGACCAGGTACCAGACCAGGGCGGGTACGGCCAGAATGGTGCCGCCCTGCCGGGGCGGCCGCCGTCGCGCGGTGGCGGACGGCGGGCCGGGGCGGACCGTGGTGCCGCCCGGTGTGGGCGTCAACGTCGTCATGCGGTGACTCCGATGGACTCGGGCGAGGGACGCGAGGGATACGGGGGACGCGGGAGACTCGGGGGAGAAGGAGGCGGGGGCCGGAGCCGGCGGCTCATACGGAGCGGTACGCGGCTTCGAGAGCGGCGCGGACCTGGGCGGCGCCGGTGCCACGGGTGAAGGACGTACTGGTCGCGGTGATGAGCGGCTGGGTCGCCGTGGGCGGGACGTACACGTCGGGCAGCAGCACCTGGCTGACGTCGTCCCCGAGCCGCTGGGCGGCCGCGACCAGCGGGAAGTCCGTACTGACCGTGTCGGAGCGCAGCGCCATGTCACGGCCGCTCTCCTTGATGAACCGGGACACGGTGTCGGGCCGGTACATGAACCGAAGGAACTTCTCCACGGTGTCGATCTTCTTCGTGCCGTTCGGGCTGATCCAGAACCCGATCAGGGTGTACGTCCGCAGGATCGTGGGCCGGTCGTGGGCGGCGCCCTCGGCGAGCGGCCAGCCCGCCACGTCCGTGTGGCGCGCGACCGACTCGGGCACCTTGGCGAGCGCCGACGACATCGCCGACTGGACGGCCGCGGCCCCCGTGTTGAACTGCGTGGTCATCGAGTCGGAGGTCAGCCCCTGGGCCTTGTCGACGAACACCCCGGCGTCACGCAGCTGGACGAAGTAGTCGATGCCCTCCTTCGCGCCCCTGCTCCCGCTGAAGTCGCCGGTGGAGTAGACGTGCCGGGCCTCGTCCTCGGTGAGGAAGGTCTGGATGACCTGGGCGAGGAGCTTCTGCCCGGTCCAGTCGTTGCCGCCGGTCGTGACGGGTCCGATGCCCTTGGCGCGCAGTTTGCGGGCCGCCGCGATCAGCTGGTCCCCGGTGACCGGGATCTCGTCCACGCCCGCCTTGTCGAGGAGCGACCTGTTGTAGGCGACCGGCCAGTTGGTGGCGAAGTACGGGAAGGCCCGCAGCCTGCCCTTGGCGTCGGTCCAGGCGTCCAGGGCCACCGGCAGGACCCGTTCGCGCAGCCCCCAGTCGTCGAGGTGGTCCTTGACGTCCACGGTGGCGCCGACATCGGTCCAGGCCAGGGTCTTGTCGTAGAGGTTGACCATGACGACGTCCGGCTCCTTGCGGGCCAGCCGGGAGGTCTCGTAGACCTGGGCGAGGTCGTCGCCGTTGACGAGGTTCTTGACCTTGAGCCCCGGGTTCTCCTCGCGGAAGCGGTCCAGGGACGCGAGATACGTGGGCGATCCCGGCGCGGTGGTGCCCAGTTGGCTGTGCACGACGAGCGTGTCGGGATCGGAGTCCGCCGCGGCCAGTGAGGAACAGCCGGACAGAGCGGGCAGGGCGGTCGCGGCGGTGAGGCCGGAACCGGCGGCGAGGAAACCGCGCCGAGTCAGCGGTGAGCGCACAGCGGGGTTCTCCAACCATGGCGGTTAACGGGTGGTTAATCGATGTACCTGTGAGAGTGCGAGGACTGTAGGAGGGGTTCCCCGTGGGGTCAAGACCTGAGGGGAAACCGGCAGGGCGGACACATGGGCCCCACGTCGTCACCGCGAGGTCATCATCTGGCCACTCACCGTCATGTTCGTGTGCGCGGCAGTGGCCGGGCCGTGCCGCGAGGCGGCCGGCACTCCGGCCGACGACTCGGTGCCGACGTCGCTGAGGTGTTGTCAACTACCCACGGCGTGGCGGACGTTGAGTGCGGCAGTGGTCCCCTAGGGTGAATGCTGCTCCAACAGGATCATGTCGGCGCGAAGCCGAAGTGCGCCGCCCGGCAGTAACGCAGCGTGAAGGACGTCATGAAGATAGGTTTCGCACTCCCGCAGTTCCACCACCAGGCATACGGCATCGCCCGGACGGCCACGTTCGCCTCCGAGATCGAGGAGGCCGGAGGCGCCAGCCTGTGGGTGGGGGACCGCAACCTCGCCGCGGTCGACCCCGTCGTGGGCTACGGCGGGCAGGGGAACACCATTCCGGAGGAGCTGAACCCCGCGGCGGACCCGTTCGTCCTGCTCGGTGTCGCCGCCGCCGCGACCAGCCGCGTCCTGCTGGGCTCCCACGTCATCGTCGCCCCGCTGTACCCGCCCGTCCAGTTGGCCCGGTCGCTGACGACGATCGACCTGATCAGCGGCGGGCGCCTGCTTCCCGGCTTCGGGATCGGCTGGTCTCCCGAGGAGTACCAGGCCGCCGGGGTGGACTTCACCCGCCGCGGTGCCCGCATGGAGGAGCTGCTCGACGCCCTCGACGCCATCTGGACCAGCGACCCCGCGCGGTACGAGGGTTCCCAGCTCTCCGTACCCGAGCACCACTCCCCGCTGAAGCCGGCGCGACAGCCCCGACCGCCCTTCTACCTGGGCGCCATGTCCGAGCGGGCCCTGGGCCGGGTCGCCCGACGCGGTGACGGCTGGCTGCCGTTGGTCGTCGTCCCGAGCTACGTCGACATCGACGGCCTGGTCGCACAGCGGTCCCTGCTGGACGATCTGGCCAAGAAGGCGGACCGGGACCCCGGCGCCATCGACACGGTGCTGCGGGTGAACATCGACGCCGGGACGAGCGTGACCCTGGTGGCCGACACCATCAAGGAGATCCGGGAGCGGACGGGCATCGACCACTTCATGGTCGACTCGATGTACGACGTGGACACCGTCGAGGGGTCGATCGAGCACGCCCGGAAGGTCCTCGAACTCGTGGGGAAGGGCTGAGCGTCGCCGGCCCCGCGCGCCCGGCGCCGTGCTGAGGCGTGGCCCGTGGTGTCCTGGCCCGAGTGACGGTCAGGGCACCACCGCTGTCGCCGCGTCGCCGGCGGCCGAAGACCGTTCGTGCCCGTGCCCGTGCCCATGGTCCGGTTCGGAGATGTCCTGGGTGCCGATGACGGCGAGCAGGTCCAGGAGGTCGGCGCTGTCGGTGCCGACCGCGGGGGTGAACCAGAGCAGCCGCTGGCGGCCGTCCTCGCTGAACAGGCTGAGGCAGTCGACCTCCAGCAGCCCGAGCGCGGGATGGCGGAGGCGTTTGCGGTCGTCCCGCCGGAACGCCACGTCGTGCTCGGCCCACAGGGCGGCGAACTCGGAGGAGACGCCGAGCAGTTCCCCGATCATCGAGCGGGCCTCGGGGTCCTTGGCGTCCCGGCGGGCGGCGGCGGCACGCAGATCGGCGACGAAGGCGCGGGACTGGCCGTCGTGGTCGTCCTCGGGATACAGCCGCCGGGCGTCGGATTCGGTGAACCACCGGTGCACGAAGCTGGCCCGCGCGCCCCGGAAGCCGGAGTGGTCCCCGAGCAGCGCCACGGCCGGCGGATTCTGTACGAGAGTGACGTGCAGGTCGGTGATGACCTGCGCGGGTGTGGACGCCAGCCGGCCGAGCAGGTCGAGCATCGTGGGGTGGACGTGCGGGACGGCCCCGCCCCGTACGGGCACCGGTCGTCCCGCCAGGCGGTAGAGGTAGTCACGCTCGTCCGAGGTCAGCCGCAGGGCTCGGGCGAGCGCGGCGACCATCTGCTCGGAGGGCTGGGAGCCGGCTCCGCGTTCGAGTTCGTTGTAGTAGTCCACCGACGCCCCGGCGAGCTGGGCGACCTCGTCACGGCGCAGCCCGGGAACCCGGCGCCGGGGCCCTGAGGGGAGCCCGACGTCGGCGGGGCGGATGCGGTCGCGCCGTGAGCGCAGGAACGTACCCAGTTCGATGTGGTGAGCGGAACCCATGCCCGCCATTCTGCGCCTGGTCCGGGCGGGGACACAGGGGATGACATCCCCTGGCTCCGCCGGCCGGTGTCCCGCACGGTGGAGCACATGACCACGAACGACCCGGGCTGATCCGGACGAAACGCCCTGGTCCCGTTCGGAACCGCGCAGCTCACAGAGGAGACGTACCCATGCCCTTCGCCAACTTCAAGGTCCCCGCAGGCACACTCAGCGCCGAGGACAAGAAGAAGATCGTCGAGCGCACCACCGACCTGTACGCGGAGATCTACGGCGAGCGGGCCCGTCCCACCACCGTCGTCCTCATCGACGAGGTCGTCGACGGCGGCTGGGGCGTCGGGGGAGACGTCCTGACCGCCGCGATGCTCAATGCCGGTGCCGAGGCCTGACTCCGGCCCGGATCGCGTGGCCTTCCCGCCAGTCCGTGGTTTGTTATTTGTCCTTGTCCTTGTCCTTGTCCGTGTCGGTGAACGCCTCGATGAGGCAATGCTTCTCGAGCTCCTGCAGGTTGGGCACGTCGATCTCACCGGAGGGGTACGAGTAGCCCTCGCCGTCGGACATCGCCTCCACCATGACGCCGGCCTTGTGCAGACAGGCGATCTGGGCCCGGAAGTCGTCCAGGTAGTGCGGGTTCTTCGCGCGGTCCAACTCGGGCGGATCGAGCGGGAGCTTGGCGATGCAGGCCTTCTGGGCTGCGGGGAAGCCAGGGTCGGAGTTATCGGGGACATGCCTGCCGTCCTTGACGACCTTCTGCATGGGCACGCCGTGGGCCTCGATGCACGACGACCAGACATTGAACAGCCGCATCTTCTCCTCCTCGCTCGTGTCCAGCCGCAGTTGCGGGCGGCCCGCGTCGGGGTCGGCGGTCTTCTTCGCCCGCTCGGTGCCGGACGACGGGCTGCCCGAGTCGCTGACGGACGCCACGGCCGTGTCGGAGCCGGAGTCCTCTCCGCAGGCGGTGAGAGTGGAGAGCGCGAGGAGGGCCGCGACCGGTACGAGGACGGCCGGCACCCGCCAGGTCCGGGACCGGGACCTGGGCTGGGACGGGGGCTGGGCTGCCGGCTGGACCATGTCGTGGTTCATGTCTCCTGCTTTCTCTCTGACGGGAAGGGACTGGACGGGGCGGCTTGTGGGGTTGTGGTGCGGGGTCGAACCGGGCTCCGGGTGTGTGCTCCGGCTGCGGTGCTCATGCCGTCGCGGGGTTCAGGTCGAGGCGAGCGCCTCGGTCGGGGAGAGGCGCGCGGCGCGCAGGGAGGGATACAGCCCGGCGATCGCCCCCACCAGGACGGTCCCGGCCACACCGCCGGCCACCGCGGGCAGCGGGATGACCGGGGGCCAGCCCTGGTACGCGGTGTAGCCGAGCGTGGTCAGGACGCCGAGCACGGTGCCGGCCAGGCCGCCGAGGGTGGACAGGGCGACGGACTCGGTGAGGAACTGCAGCCGGATGTGGCCGCGAGCGGCGCCGAGGGCCCGGCGCAGGCCGATCTCGCGGCGCCGTTCGAGCACGGAGACGACCATGGTGTTGGCCACGCCGACCCCGCCGACCAGCAGCGCCACCCCCGCCAGGCCGAGGAAGAGGGCCTCGAAGGTGCTCTCCGTGTCCCGTTTCGCGGCGAGGGCGTCCGAGGGGCGGCTGATCATGATCACGCCCGGCAGTTCGGGGTTGACCGTGTCGGCGAGGACGTCCCGTACCGCTTCCATCTGGGGCTCCTCGGCCTTCACGTAGATGACGGTGGGACGGCCGTCGAAGTGGAGTTCGCTGCGAGCGGGCTCCCAGGCGACGAGGACGGACCGGTCGATGTCGGGGGAGAGCGGGGTCCGCTCCAGGACGCCGATGACGGTGAACCACCGGTCGTCGATGTGGATCTGCGGTCCGGCGCCGCCGGGCGGAACGCTGGGCAAGCCGAGCCGTGCCGCCGCCACCGAGCCGAGCACCGCGGTGGGGAACGCGTCGGACGTCCGGTCGAGGAAACGTCCCGAGCGCACACGCGCGTTGATGAGGGACGGCAGGTTGTTCTTCGCCGCGAGGACGGTCAGCCCCGCGTAGGTGCCCGGTGCCACCTTGTCGGAGCGGTCGACCACGGCATGGGTGTTGGCGACCGCGCTGACCGCGGTGACCGGGCCGATCCGGGCGACCATGCCGACCGACTCCTCGGACAGGGACACGGGCGGCTTCTGGTCGGGCTGGGGCTGCGCCGTGAGCATGTTGGTGCCGAGCGCGGACAGCCGCTCCATCAGCGCCCGCTGGCTGGACGCGGGAATGGCGGTCACGACGATCATCGTCGCGATGCCCAGGGAGATGCCCAGGGCGGACAGCGCGGCCCGCACCCTGCGGGTGCGGATGCCGAGCATGCCCAGCGCCAGGACGTCCCTCGGGGAGAGGCGGACCGGCCGGACACGGATTCGGATACGGGTGCGGGTGTCCTTGTGGGTGCGTGTGCTCACGACGGGGTGTCCAGAGGTTCGAGGTCCGTGTCGGCGGTTGCCGGTTCGGTGTCGGCCACGAGACGTCCGTCGAGGATCTCCAGCCGGCGTGGCAGCCGGCCGGCGATGGTCCGGTCGTGGGTGATCACCGCGATGGTCGTGCCCTGGCTGTTGAGATCCGACAGCAGTTTCAGCACCGCTCGTCCGTTGGCGGTGTCGAGGGCACCGGTCGGCTCGTCGGCCAGGACGAGCGCGGGCCGGTTGACCAGCGCGCGGGCGACCGCGACCCGTTGCCGTTCGCCACCGGACAACTGGTGGGGCAGATGGTGTTCCCGGTGGGCCAGTCCGACCTGGGCGAGTGCCTCGCGGGCCATCGGGCGGCGCTGTCGGCGCGGTACGCCGCTGTAGAGCAGGCCCGTGGTGACGTTCTCGGTCGCGCTCAGCCCGTCGGTGAGGTGGAAGTGCTGGAAGACGAAGCCGAGATGGCGGCTGCGGAGGGTGGAGACCTGGCGGTCGGTGAGGGTGGCCACGTCGTGACCGGCCAGTTCGACGGTGCCGGTGGTGGCACGGTCGAGGGTGCCCATGATGTTGAGCAGCGTGGACTTGCCCGAACCCGACGGGCCGAGAATGGCCACGAACTCGCCTTCGCGGATCGTCAGTGACACGTCGTCGAGCGCCGGCACGCCGCCGTAGACACGGCTGATCCGGCGGACCGCGAGAACCGGTGGTGGGAGGGGGAGCCGCAGCGGCGGCGGCACCGAGGGCGACGGCGGCGGCACAGGGGGAGGCGAGGACCGAGGCGCGGGTGTCATGACGTGGTCACCACTTTTGTCCCGGCCTCGACCGGTCCACTGATCTCGACCAGACCCTTGGCGAACAGCTTGGTGGTGACCTTGATCAGCTTCCCGCTCAGGAGCTGCACCGCGTAGCCGCCCTCGCTGAGCGCGAGCAACGCGCCGACCGGTACGACCAGGACGTCCTTGACGGTCCGTCCGGTGAACCGCACCTGTACGGGCGCCGAGTCGATACCGCGGACAGCTGCGCCGCCCCCGCCCCCGGCCAGGACGACGGTGATGGTCCGGGTGGGTTCCGAGCCCGTGTCCCCGCCGTTCTCGGAGCCCGGCCTGACCACGCTGCCGACCTTGCTGACCCGGCCGCGCACCGTGGCACCGTCGGGCAGGGTGACATCGACGGCGTCGCCCTTCCTGAAGGACGTGGAGCCGCCCTCGCCGGTCTCCACCGTGACGCGCTTGCCGGTGCCGGTGACGGAGAGCAGGTCGTTCGAGGCGGCGTCGCCGTTCTTCACCTTGAGCTGGTCCACCCGGACCGCGCCCGTGGTCACGACCACGTCGCCGGGCTCCAGCACCGTGCTCTGCGGCACCCGCGTGTCCCGCTGCCAGCGGCCGATCGCGGCCACCAGGGCGCCGGTCAGTACCGAGTCGCCCGGCTGGACCCGCTGAGGGACGGACGAGGCAGCCGGGGACGGGGTGCCCGACCCGTCGGGAGAGGGGCCGCCGGAAGAGGCCCGGTCGTCCGCCGACTCCTCAGCACCGGACGACGTGCCGGCCGTCGTGCCGGACGACGTACCCGCCGGATCCTGAGCGGTGTCGGTCCCCGGCGCGGTGACGAGGGTGCCCGTCGGCGGCTGGGCGCCGATGTCGTACCCCAGCGCCCGCAGATTGTCGGCCACCACGCGTACGTCCGGGCCGACCATGCCCACCGTGTCCAGACGCCGGTACAGCGGGGTGGATCCGTAGAACACCGTCGCCGGCCGGTTGTCGACGCGGAAGAGCTGGTGGCCGCGCTCGACGGTCGCCCCGACCTCCGGCAGCCAGGTGACCGTCCCGGTCGCCGCGGTCCCGACCGCACGGGGGCTGCCGTAGCCGAGTGTCCCGTCGACGGACACCGAGTCCGACAGATCGGTGCGCCGCACGACCGCCGTGCTCACCGACGGAGCAGACGCCTTCGAGGGAGCCCTGGCCGCCTGCGACCAGTGGGGGAGGAGGACCACGCCGCCCGCGGCCACCGCGACGACGACTCCTCCCGCGACGGCCGCTGTCCGGCGGGCCGAGCGGCGCCGCGCCGTGTCCGGGGCAGCGGAACCCACCCCTTCGGCCGAGTCGGACGGATCAGGTGAACCGTCTTCGGACCGCTGGCTTCTCGACGTGTGGCGCGACATGGCTGACAGCCTGTCGGCCGGATATGAAGGTCTGGTCAGGACCGTATGAGTGTCCTGTCCGGCCGGTTACAGTCCCCGCTATGTGCGCGAACGTCCTGGTCGCGGAAGACGACGTCAAACAAGCCGAGATCATCGGCCACTACCTCGTGCGGGAGGGCCATGTGGCCCGGATCGTCCACGACGGCCGTACCGCGCTGGAGGAGATTCGCCACCGGCCGCCCGACCTGCTGGTCCTGGACGTCATGATGCCCGGCGTCGACGGCCTGGACATCTGCCGTGTGCTGCGCGCGGAGCCCGCCCACACCGGTCTCCCGGTGCTCATGCTCACCGCGCGCACCACGGAGGAAGACATGCTGCTCGCCTTCGACCTGGGCGCGGACGAATACGTCACCAAGCCCTACAGCCCCCGTGAGCTGATGGCCCGCATCCGCAACCTGCTCAGACGGGTGGAGCGGCTGGCACAGGCGGAGCTGTCCTCCCGGACGGCGGGGGCCGATACCGCGGGGGTGCTCACCGCGGGGGCGATCACGGTCGACCCACGGCGCCACACGGTCAGCGTCGACGGCCGCCAAGTGGTGTGCACAGCAGGCGAGTTCGACCTGCTCGCCGCGATGGCCGCCGAGCCGGGCCGGGTCTTCACCCGGCGTCAGCTGCTCGCCGTCAGCCGGGGCACCAACGCCTACATCACCGAGCGCACCGTCGACGTGCACGTCCTGAACCTGCGCAAGAAGATCGAGTCCGACCCGCGTTCGCCGGTCCACCTCCTGACGGTCTACAAGGTCGGCTACAAACTCAACGACCGCACTCCGGCAGGCACATCACCGCACTCGGACCCCTGGTGAACACTCTCGGAGCGGGCAAGGGCAGACTCCCGGTCCACCGCAGCCTGCTGTTCCGGATGCTCGCCTCCTCCCTGCTCATCGTGGTCTGCGCGATCGCGGCCGCCGCCTGGCTTGCGGTACGGACCACCACCAACGCCGTACGGGACCAGCAGGGGCAGGTGCTCGCCGACGACACCCTGATCTACCGCACCCTCATGGCGTACGCCGCGTCCCATCCCGACTGGGACGGCGCCGATCCGGTGGTGCGCGACCTCGCCCGCCGCACCGGCCGGCACATCACGGTGACTCCACAGGACACCCGCCGGCCGTTGGCGAGCGGACCGGTCCGGCCCTCCGACACGTCCGGTAAAGCGTTCGCCACCATCGACCCGCTGCACACCGATCCGTTCCTGTCCCAGCAGGCCGGGGGCGGCAGCATCGACCCCGCCGCGCTGGGCCCCTACGCGCTCCGGGCGTCCGAGAGGCGGCGTCTGGACCGGGCGGCGGACACCGTCGCGAAATGCCTCACCGGCGGGGGCGTGCCCTTCCAGCGTTCGGCGACCCCGTCGGGGCGTCCGGTCATCGCGCTGCTGCACGACGTCTCGCTCCAGGAGCAGATCGAGAACGCCGTCCAGCAGCAGTACCGCGCCAAGCGTGCCGAGGACTGCGGACTGCCCGCACTGGACACCCCGACCGCCGGCGAGAAACACGCGCTCACCACGCTCAACGACGTGGTCAACGCCTGTCTGCGACGCCAGAAGCTGCCCACGGTGCGCCTCGGGCCGGACTTCACGCCGGGCGCCACGGGACGGGGCCCCGCCCTCACCCCCGCCGCGCAGAACTGCGTCGACACCGGCCGCCGCGAACAGCTCACACCGTACGTCGCCCCCTCGGCGCTGCTGTACGTCAGCGACACCTCCGGCCCCGCCTCAGCGGCCTTCGACCTCTCGCCCGCCAACGCCCTGCGGATCCTCGTCGTCACCGCGGTGGTCCTGCTGCTCGCCGCGGCCGTCACCGTCGTGACCGGCATCCACCTGGTCCGCCCGCTGCGGGCCCTGACCAGGGCGGCCCAGGACCGTGACGAGCACCTGTCCCTGGTGCCCGTCGCCCGGCACGACGAGATCGGCCGTCTCACGGCCGCGTTCAACGAACTCTCCGAGCACCGGGCGCGTACCGAACAGCAGCGCAAGGTCATGGTCAGCGACATCGCCCACGAGCTGCGTACTCCGTTGAGCACCATCCGCAGCGCCCTCGAAGCGACCCAGGACGGTGTCATCGAGGCCGACGAGCACCTGACGGCCTCCCTGCTGGAAGAGGTCCTGCTGCTCCAGCACGTCATCGACGACCTGCAGGATCTCGCCGCCGCCGACGCTGGCACCCTGCGCCTGTACTCGGAACCGGTCCTGGCCGAGGCCGTCCTGAAGCACGTGGCCGCCGCCCACCGGGCCACGGCGGAGAACGCGGGAGTCACTCTCCAGGTCCACGGCCCGGGGGAGCTCGACCTGTGGGCCGATCCGCTGCGGCTGCGCCAGATCGTCGGCAACCTCGTCTCCAACGCCGTCCGCCACACGCCGCCCGGCGGCCGGGTCACCCTGCACGCGCACAGGGACGGCGCCGCGGCCGTCGTCGAGGTGACGGACACGGGCACCGGAATCGTGGCAGAGGATCTGCCGTTCGTCTTCGACCGGTTCTGGCGGGCGGAGAAGTCCCGCAACCGCAGGACCGGCGGCAGCGGTCTCGGCCTGTCCATCGCCCGGAAACTCACCGAGGCACACGGCGGTGTGCTGTCGGCGGACAGCACGGCCGGACGCGGCGCCACCTTCACCATCAGGCTCCCCCGACGCGAGGGCCAGGACCTCGAGGGCCAGGACATCGCACGCGCCGCTCGCGGCGAGTGACCGCTCGATCATCGTCACCGAGCCGGCCGGCAGGTGACGGGGGTTCACGGTGCGCCGCCGCAGGGACGTCCACAGCGTTGACGTCTCCGATGGCCACTCGGCTGAAAAGCGCCGGATGTTAACAGTTCAAGTTACTTGTGAGTTTTGATTGACTCGCCTGTTCGGGCTCCTTAGTGTTCCGGTCAATCGAACGGCGTACCTGTCAACGGAACGCTGCGGAGCGCCGGCCCTCGGATAGGAGGGATCATAGGTGACAAGCACTGACATCAGTACCCTGCTCTCCCCGGTCAGTCTCGGTCCGGTCCGCCTGCGGAACCGGGTGTTCGTTCCCGGGCACACCACGAATTTCGGCCACGCCAACCATCCGACCGAGCGTCACGCGGCCTACCACGGCGAACGGGCCCGCGGCGGCGTCGGCCTGATCATCACCGAGGGCATCCGGGTCCACCCGACCAGCGCGGGCCGCCACATCAGTCTCGGCAGCTTCGACGACGACTCCGTACCGGCCTACTCGGCCGTCGCCCGAGCCGTACAGGCCCACGGCACACGGCTGTTCGCGCAACTGCTGCACACCGGCCGCCAGGCCAACGGCGACGCCACCCGCACCGCCGCCTGGTCACCGGGAACGACCCCGTGGGCGGCGGGCACACACATCCCGCACGCCATGGGCCGCGCGGACATCGCCGTCGTCGTACGTGCCTTCGGGGCCGCGGCCCGGCGGATGCGGCAGGCCGCGTACGACGGCGTGGAGATCCATCTCGGACACGGGCATCTGATCGAGCAGTTCCTCTCCCCGTTCACCAACACCCGCACCGACGCCTACGGCGGCAGCCCGGACGGACGGCTCCGGTTCACCCGTGAGGTACTGGCCGAGGTACTGGCACAGGCACCGGGACTGCCCATGGGCATCCGCATCAGCGCCGACGAGTTCCTCCCGGGCGGGCTCACGCCTGTCGACATGGTCGAGATCGTCGACCTGCTGCGACAGGAGTTCCCGCTGCTGTACGTCCATGTGAGCCACGCCGCCTACCACGGCAGCTACTCACTGGGCACGCAGATGGCGGACATGAGCTTCGGGCACGCCCAGTTCCGCCACCACGCGGCCCTGTTCAAGAAGGAGATCCCCGACCTGCCGGTCCTGGCCGTCTGCCGCCTGGACAGCCTTCCGGAGGCGGCGCTGCTCGTCGCGGCCGGCGAGGCGGACCTGGTCGGCCTGGCCCGCCCGCACATCGCCGACCCGTACCTGGTGCGCCGCGCCGAAGAGGGCCGCCCCCACGACGTCCGCTCCTGCATCGCCTGCAACCAGGGGTGCGTCGGACGGCTGGAGGCGAACCTGCCGATCGCCTGCGTGGTCAACCCCGAGGTCGGCGCCGAACAGGAGTGGGCGGACCTGCGGGCGGCCGATCCCGTGCCCCCGCGACGCGTACTGGTCGTCGGCGGCGGCCCGGCCGGGATGGAAGCGGCCCTGTCCGCGCACCGCGCCGGTCACGAGGTCACCCTCGCCGAGGCCGGCCCCGTGCTCGGCGGGACCGTCCTGGTCGCGGCCGGTGTACCGGGACGCGAACGGCTCGGCCTGATGGTCACCGACCTGGTCCGTGAACTCGCCGGCACCGACGTCGACGTACGGCTGGGGGAGCGGGTGACGGCGCAAGACCTGCTGCCGGGGGGCCGGCTGAACGGCTTCGACGACGTCGTCGTGGCGACCGGGGCCCGCCCCGGCAGACGCGAACTGCCCGGGGGACCACCCGTGTTCGACGTCCTGGAGGCGATCACCGCACTCAAGCCCCCCGGCTCGCCGCTGCGCGGCACGGTCCTCGTCCGCGACGACCAGGGCACCTGGGCGGCGGCCTCCGTCGCCGAGAGCCTCGCCGGGGACGGCGCACAGGTGCACATCCTGTCGCCCACCGCCTCGTTCGCCTCGAAGATCACCACCTACTCCAAGCTGGCGCTGACCAGCCGGCTGGGGGAGCTCGGCATCAGGTCGCATGTCATGCGGGAGGTGTCAGCGGCGCACGGGGACACCGTCGTGCTGCGCGACACGCTCGGCGGCCACACCGAAGAACTCACCGGCGTCACGGCCGTCGTGGACGTGGGACTGCCGGTGGCCGACGACGGACTGTACCGGGCGCTCGACGCCCGGGACGACGCTCCGAACGTCCACGTCGTCGGCGACGCCAACGCCCCGCGCACCGCGCTGGAGGCCGTGTACGAAGGCCGGCTCGCCGGCACCTTCCTCACCGACGCCGTCACCGGCGCCGGACTCCTCGCCCAGCCCTCCTGACACTCCGCAACCAGCACCAGCACCAGCACCAGCACCAGCACCAGCAGCAGCCCAAGTACCCAAGTACCGGCACCAGTTCCGGAACCCGCACCAGTCACCGTTCCGGCCGGCCTCGCCCGACAGCCGGTTCGCCGCACCCCTGGCGACCGACACCGGCACAGGCACCACGTCACCTCACGCCACATCGCGCCCCGCCCGCCGCCCGGCCCACCGACCCCGGTGCCCGGCCGTGAGCCGGTCCGTGGACCGACCCCTTCGACGAAACGGTCCGTGACGTCGCCCGCCCGCTCCCACGGCCCCGGCCCGCTCCCACGGCCCGCCCGAACCGGCTCGAACTGGAGAGACGCATGATCGACATCGAGAACCAGCTCACCCTCGACGAACGCTCTTCCGTGGACTTCATCCTGACCCTGCGCAAGCGCTGGTCCGACACCGTCTACCCGGCCCTCGCCGAGGAGTACCGGGAGACCGGCCCGGCCGCCACCGCCGTGGACGACGCGGCCGGACGTCTGCAGCAGCTCAGCCTCTACCCCTGGTACAGCCACCTGGAGCGCGTCCAGCAGAAGATGCTGTGGAAGACCGTCGGCGAGGCCGTCGTCAACCGCGCCGACACCCTGCGCGAACAACTGGACGAGATCCCGGACCCGCCCAAGGGAAGCCTCGAACTCACCTCCCGTGTCGCCCTGCCCGACTGGTACACGGACTACGACATCCACATCCAGCCCGGCAGCTTCTACTCCGACGACCTGAGCGCCTACGTGTACGAACTCGGCGCGCGGATCGTGATGCTCCGCGACAACGACGGCTACAAGTTCCACCGCCTGTTCACCGAGACCGCCCTGCCCGAAGTCCCCGGCGCCGGACGGATCGTGGACATCGGCTGCGGCTTCGGCAAGAGCACCCGCCCGCTGGCGCTGCGCTACCCCGGGGCCGAGGTCATCGGCATCGACTTCGCCGCTCCCGGCCTGCGGCTGGCGCACGCCGAGGCGGAGGCCGAGGGCGCCGCCATCACCTACCGGCAGGGCGACGGCCGGAACACCGGTATCGAGGACGCGTCCTGCGACGTCGTCACCGGCACCATGGTGCTGCACGAGATGCCCGCCGAGGCGGTCCGCGAGACCGTCCTGGAGGCGGCCCGGCTGCTCAAGCCCGGCGGCACCATGAGCTTCCTGGAGTTCCACCCCACCGGCGACCCCTTCCGCGACGCCACGATCAACGAACACGCCGAACGCAACAACGAGCCCTTCTTCCGCGACCTGTTCGCGACCGACCTGCTGGACATCTGCGCCCAGGCCGGTCTGACCGGAGCCGACTGGACGCCGTTCGACGAGCGCCGGGACGGCAAGAGCCCCGAGGGCTGGGGGGACCGCCGCGAGTGGCACTTCCCCTGGGCCGTCCTGACCGCGACCAAGCCGGCGAACCGCACCGAGACCGAGCCGGAGAACTGAGGCGACCATGACCGAGGAATTCGACTACTTCCGCGACCGCAACGTCGGCAAGCTGTTCGACCTGCTGCTCCAGCTCAGCACCGAACTGCACGTCACCACCCAGCGCCTGCACGCCACGGAGGCCCTCCTGGTCCGGCACGGGGTGCTCGCCCGCGGCGAACTCGACGCCCTGCAGCCCACCGAGGACGAGCAGCGGGTGCTGGACGGCCGGCGCGAGGCCGCGATCGCCCGACTCATCCGGATCATCACCGAGTCAGGACCCGCCGAGCGCCCCCTGCGCGACCAGTGGGAATCGACCCTGCACCAGCAGGCCGGCTGATGGACACCGGCCGCGCCACCCCCGCCGAGACCGTCGACCGGTACCTCCAGCTCTGCGAGGACCGGGCACTGGACGAGGCCAGGACACTGCTCGCCCCGCGGCCGCGCATCGTCTTCCCCGGCGACCTCGGCTACGGCTCCCTGCCGGAGATGGCCGCCGACCAGCGCGGCCGCTACCGGTGGGTGCGCAAGCACCGCGACCGGTACTTCACGGGCAGCACCCCGGACGGTCTGGTGACCGTCACCTCGCTCGGCAGGCTCTACGGCGAGGACCTGCGGGGCCGTCCCTTCGACGGCGTGCGGTACGCCGACGTGTTCGTCCTGCGCGACGGTCTGATCGCCGAACAGCACGTCTACAACGACCTCTCCGAGACCGGGATCAGCGCCCCGGTCCGCGGCTGACCGTCCCTTCGACCGAGCCGACAGTCCCTTCAACCGAACAGTAGGGGTACCGAACATGAAGCACACTCTGAGAGTGGGCGCCGGCGTCGTGACCGTGTCGGCCCTGGCCGTCCTCACCGCGTGCGGCGGCGGGTCCAGCGATTCCTCGTCCTCGGGTTCCGGCTCGGGCAAGGGGAACGGGACCGTGCAACTCGCCATCGCCTCCGCCGTCATCGGGCCCAAGGAGGAGGTGGCCACCTACTCGGTGGCGAAGGAGGAGGGCTTCCTCGCCGACGAGAAGCTCGACGTCAAGACGATCAACACCGACGGTTCGGTCGCCGCGATCCAGGCGGTGGCCTCCGGCAGCGCAGACATCACCCCGGCCGACGCGAGCGCCATCCTGGCCGCGCGGGAGAAGGGCGTCCCCGTCGTCGCGGTCGGCGGACTGGTGCAGAACTGGCCCTGGCGCGTGGCCACCCTGCCGGGCAGCGAGATCAAGAGCGCCCAGGACCTCAAGGGCAAGAAGGTCGGCGTCATCAGTCTCGCGTCGGGGTCCGCCCCGTACGCGCGGGCCGTCGCCGCCGACGCCGGGCTGGACCCGGAGAAGGACGTCGACCTGCTGCCCGTCGGGGTCGGCAGCCAGGCGCTGTCGGCGCTGGAGAGCGGCAAGGTCGACGCGCTGGCCCTGTACACGCAGGCCTACACCACGATCGAGCTGAGCGGGAAGAAGTTCGACTACCTGGAGAACAGCGAGCGCTTCGACGGGATCCGCTCCCTGACCTACGCCGTGCGCGAGGACACCCTGCGCGACAAGAAGGACCAGATCACCCGCTTCCTGCGCGCCTCCTACAAGGGAATGCTCTTCTCCGCGGTCAACCCCGAAGCGGCCATGAAGGACGGGTACAAGGCCTTCCCGGCGATCCTCTCCGGCAAGCAGGCCGACGCACGGATCAAGGACGACACCGCGACCCTCGAGACCTGGGTCAAGACGGCCGTACCCCTCGAAGGACAGCCGGAGTCCTTCAAGGACTGGGGCGCCATCAGCGACGAGGCGTGGACCAGGACCGCCGACTACATCAAGGCCGCCGGGACCATCACCAAGGACCCCGACCTCGACGCCCTGTGGGACGACAGCCTGCTCGCGGACGCCAACGACTTCGACGCGGCAGCCGTGATCAGCCAGGCCAAGAGCGCCACCAAGTAACCGACGGCAACGTCAGGAGCAGGAAGGCAAGGAGGTCACCATGGCCATCAGGACCCTCGGTCGCCGCCCACGGGTGGCAGCCGTCGCCGAAGCCGACGACGACAGCTGGATCGAGCTGAGCGGGCTGCACAAGGTCTACCGCCCCCGTAAGTCCGAGCCGACACACGCGCTGTCCGACATCGATCTGCTGGTCAGGCGTGGTGAGTTCATCTCGGTCGTCGGTCCCTCGGGCTGCGGCAAGACGACCCTGCTGAAGATCCTCGCCGGACTCATCCCGCGCACGGAGGGCACCGTGCGGGTGGCCGGGCGCGATGTGGACGGCCCGCTGCCCGAAGTGGGGATGGTCTTCCAGGCCGCGACCCTGCTGCCCTGGCGCACCATCCTGCAGAACGTCATGGTGCCGGTGGAGATCCAACGGCTGGACCGGGCGGTCTACCGCGAGCGGGCCGGCCGGCTCCTGGAGATGGTCGGGCTGGGCGGGTTCGAGGACAAGTACCCCGACGAGCTCAGCGGCGGCATGCAGCAGCGGGCCGGCATCTGCCGGGCCCTGGTGCACGATCCGGCGGTGCTGCTGATGGACGAGCCGTTCGGCGCGCTCGACGCCATGACCCGCGAGTACATGAACGTCGAACTGCTGCGCATCTGGCGCGAGAGCGGCAAGACGGTCGTCCTGGTCACCCACTCCATCCCGGAGGCGGTGTTCCTCTCCGACCGGGTGGTCGTCCTCAGCCCCCGTCCCGGCCGGATCGCGGAGGTCATCGACATCGACATCGAGCGTCCGCGTGATCTGAGCGTCATGGCCTCCGACCGGGCGGGCGTGTACGTCGAGCGGATCCGCACCTACTTCAACGCCCAAGGCGTGATCAACTGATGAGGCCGCCCATGACGACGACAGAGAAGGGCCGGGGCGACGACGACGCCACCGGACCGGACGGCACCGGGGCGACCCGCACCGGACCCGACGGCACACCGGCCGCGATCGCCCCGGCGGCGACGCCCCGCCGCCGCCGGGACCTGCGGGACCATCCCGAGTGGGTACTGGTCCCCGGTGTCTTCGTGGTGGTGGTGCTCCTGTGGGAGTTCCTGGTCCCGGCGCTCGGCGTCGACGACTACGTCCTGCCACGCCCCAGTCAGATCGCCGACGCGCTGGGGACCCAGCTGTCCGACGCGCTGTTCTGGACACACCTGAAGATCACCGTCCAGGAGTCCCTGTACGGCTTCCTGCTCGGCGTCGGCGCCGCGCTGTTCCTGGGTACGGCGATATCCCAGGTGAGGCTGATCGAGAAGACCCTGATGCCCTACATCGTGGCCTTCCAGACGGTGCCGAAGGTGGCTCTCGCGCCGCTGTTCGTCGTCTGGTTCGGCTTCGGCATGACCAGCAAGGTCGTGATGGCGGCGGTCATCTCCTTCTTCCCGATGCTGGTCAACGTGGTCGAAGGGCTGCGCTCGGCGGACGCCGACCGGGTGCAGATGCTCACGGTCTTCGGGGCGAGCAAGTTCGACGTCTTCCGCCGGGTACGGCTGCCCAGCGCCCTCCCGTTCATCTTCGCCGGCCTCGACATCGGCATCGTCTTCGCCATCCTCGGCGCGGTCGTCGGCGAGTTCATCGGTGCCAAGGAAGGGCTGGGGTACCTCCTGCTGCAGACCAACTACAACTTCGACATCGCCGGGATGTTCGCGATCCTCGTCGTCCTGTCCCTGCTGGGCCTCATCGCCCACTTCATCATCCGCACCGCCCAGAAACGGTTCGCCTTCTGGGCCGAGGACAACACGGTGATCGGAGCGTGAGAACCCCCGTGAACGACCCCGTACGCTTCGACGGAAGGGTGGCCCTGGTGACCGGGGCCGCCCGGGGGATCGGCGCCGCCATCGCGACCCGCCTGGCCGAACTGGGCGCCACCGTCGCCGCCGCCGATCTCCTCCCCGAGGACCAGTGGCAGGACTCCCTCCCGGACGGCGGTCCGCACACCCGCCACCACCTCGACATCACCTCCGTACGGTCCTGCCGCCGCGCGGTCGACGAAGTGGTCGCCGCCCACGGGAAGCTGGACCACCTCGTCAACAACGCCGGGATCGTCAGCAGGGGACCGGCCGCCACGATCAGCGAGGAGGACTTCGGGCGCGTCATCGACGTCAACCTCACCGGAACCTTCCGCATGTCGCAGGCCGCGTACCCGGCGCTGCGCTCCGCCGGCGGGGCCAGCGTCGTCAACATCGGCTCCACCAACGGCCACATCGCGGTGCTGAACACCCTCGCCTACTGCGTCAGCAAGGCCGGCGTGATGCACATGGCGCGCGTCCTGGCCCTGGAGTGGGCCCCCGACGGCATCCGCGTCAACGCGGTCGGCCCCACCATCGTGCCGACCGCCATGACCCAGGACGTCCGGGCCGACGGCGACTACATGGCGGAGAAGATGGCGAGCATCCCGCTCGGCCGGATGGCAGGACCTCGCGACGTCGCCCTCACCGTCGCCCATCTCCTCAGTCCCGCGGCGGCCATGACGACCGGTCAGACGGTCTTCGTCGACGGCGGAGCCGTCATCCACTAGCCGGCCACCGAAGCCCGTACCCCTGAAGCCCGTACCCCTGTACCCCGTACGCCTGGAACCCCGTACCCCCGGAGCCAGCACACCCGGAATGGGAGCACCCCGCATGCCCGAGTTCGATCCGGACGCCGCCCTCGCCGCCGTCGACGCGCACTTCGACACCTTCGTCACCGAGCTCCAGGAACTGTG
Source organism: Streptomyces sp. CWNU-52B (assembly GCF_047444975.1). NCBI lineage: Bacteria > Bacillati > Actinomycetota > Actinomycetes > Kitasatosporales > Streptomycetaceae > Streptomyces > Streptomyces sp. CWNU-52B. The sequence continues at coordinate 273,032 of NZ_JBLFJV010000056.1, forward strand.
CCGCCTGCGCAGCAGACGCCAGGAGCCCGAACAGATGGCCGCCACGGCCGACTTCCTCAAGGCCTCCGTGGAACGCTGGGGCGGCACCGCCGAGGTCGTCCCGTGGGAGAAGTCCCACCCCTACGTCCTCGCCGAGATCGGCGGCGGCGAACGACGCCTCCTGCACTTCAACCACTACGACGTCGAGGTGGAGCCCACCGGTGACGAGGGCGAGTGGATCAGCCCGCCGTACGCCGCCGAGATCCACGACGGGCGGCTCTACGCCCGCGGAGTCGCCGACGACAAGGGCGCCCTCATGTCACGGGTGCACGCCGCGGCCGCCTGGCGGCTCTCCGGCCAGGAACCCCCGGTCACCAGCCGGTACATCATGGAGGGCAAGCAGTGGCTGCACAGCCCCGGGCTCGGCACCTTCGTCGCCGCGCACGCCGAACGGCTGGCCGCCGACGCCGCCCTGTGGGAGAACTCCTGGTGCGACGGCGAGGGCAGACCGCTGCTCAAGCTGGGGGAGAAGGGCATCCTCTACCTGCGGCTCACCTCCACCACCCTCACCCGTGAACTGACCAGCCAGAACACCGTGTTGCTGCCGTCCGCCACCACCAGGCTGACCACCGCGCTGGCCACGCTCCTGCACTCCGACGGCAGTTGCGCCGTCACCGGCTTCGCGGACGACGCCCGGGTGCCCACCGACGCGGAGCGCGCGCTCCTGGAGAAGATGCCCTTCGACGGCGCGTTCCTGAGGAAGCGGGCCGGCGTCGACGCCTTCACCGGCGGTCTGAGCGACACCGAGGCCGCCGTCGCGATCCGTACCGTCCCGACCCTCACCGTCACCGGCATCGAGGGCGGCGACACCGCGGACGACATCACCCTGGGCATCCCCGCCACCGCCACCGCCAAGGTCGAGATCCGCCTCGTACCCGGCCAGGACCCCGAACGCGTGCTGGCGGCCGTCCGCACCCATCTGACGGCGGCCGGATTCGACGACATCGCCGTCGAGGTGATGGCCACCAGCAGCCCGCACCACACCGACCACACCGACCCGTTCGTCGCCCTCGTCGCCGACACCGCCCGCGCCGCCTACGGCGCCGAACCCCTCGTCGAGCCGTACACCCAGTGGATCGGCAACCAGGGCGCCGTGCCCGGACTGCCCATCGTGGGCGTGGGCGTCTCCCGCGCCGACGCGGGCATCGACGGGCCCAACGAACACATCCGCCTGGAGGACTACCGCATGGGCATCAAGCACGTGATCAGGGTCATGGCCGCGCTGGCCGTGAGCGCATGAGCACCCCCGCCGCCCAGGCGTCCCCCGCCGACCGGGCCGTCCACGCCACCCACCTGCGGGGCACCTCGCACCGCGGATACGTCGAACTGCCGTGGGGCCAGGTCCACTTCCGGCGCTCCGGCGACGCCGAGGGACCCGCGCTGCTCGTCGTCCACCAGTCGCCGCTGTCCTCGGCCACGTACGAACCGGCCATGGCCGCGCTCGCCGCGCACGGGCTGAACACCGTCGCCGTCGACATCCCCGGCTTCGGCATGTCGGACGCCACCCCGGCGCAGTGGTCCATCCCCGAGTACGCCTCGGGGCTCTGGCAGATCGCCGACGCGCTCGGCCTCGGCGAGGTGCACCTCCTCGGCCAGCACACCGGAGCGATCATCTCCGCGGAGGCCACGCTCCAGCAGCGCGACCGGGTGCTGAGCCTGGTCTTCCAGGGCATCCCGCTCTACAGCGACGAGGAACGGGCCAAGAAGGCGGCGGGATACGCCCCCGGCTACACCCCCGTCCTGGACGGCAGCCACCTCCAGGTCGTCTGGGACCGGGTCAGGTGGCTCTACCCCACCATCTCGGCCGAGTCCGGCAGCCGCCAGGTCGCCGAGTACCTCAGCGTCGGCCCCGACTACGGCGTCGCCTACCGGGCCGTCTTCGCCCACAGGACCGACACCGAGAGCCTGTCGGGCGTGCCCACCCTGCTGCTGCACGGCAGCGACGACGTGCTCGACCGGATGAACGACGTCGTCACGGCGGCGTTCCCCGACGCACCCCTGGTGCGTATCGACGGCGGCACCGACTTCGTCGCGGAGGAGCGGCCGCAGGAGTTCGCGGACGCCGTCGCCGCCCATGTGCTGGCGCACGCCGCGGGCCGGACCGCCGCCCCCGGATTCACCCCCGTCCACACCGCCACCGTCGAGGTGACCGGCGGCCGCGCCGGACGGGCCCGCTCCACGACCGGCTCGCTCGACCTGGCGCTGTCCCGGCCGGCCGAGCGGGGGCGGGGCGACGCCGGGACCGACCCGGAGGAGCTCTTCGCCGCCGGCTACGCGGCCTGCTTCGGCAGTGCGCTGGGCATCGCCGAGCGGCGCCGCAAGGTCACCGCGGGGCCGGTCGCCGTCACCGCGGCCGTCACGCTGGGCACCCGGCCGGGCGGCACGTACGGCATCGCGGTGCGGCTGAGCGTCAGCGCACCCCAATGCCCGCAGGACACGCTGGAGGAACTGGTGGAGCTGACCCACACCCTCTGCCCCTACTCCCACGCCGTACGAGGCAACATCGAGGTCAGCACGGAGATCCACGGCGGCAGTTGACGCCGCCGGGACCACCTTCGTGTGTGACCCATCCACGCCGGTCCGGACAGCCGGGCCGGCCGACCGACCGAGGTTCCCATGACCATCGACGACACCGCAGAGCACACCAGCCGCAGCCGCTCCGGGATCTCCCGCGCGCTCGCGGTGATCGACGCCATCGCGCGTACCCCCCACGCACACGGTGTCTCGGTGATCGCACGGGAGACGGAACTGCCCAAGGCGGTGACCCACCGGATCCTGCGCGAACTGGTGGCGGGCAACTTCCTCTCCTTCGACGAGGACACCAAGGTCTACCGGATGGGCCCCGGCGCCCTGAACATCGGACTCGCGGCGATGCGGGAACTGGACGTCCCCTCCGTCGCCCACCGCCACCTGGTGGCCCTGTCCGAACTCACCGGCCAGACCGCCACCCTCTCCCTGCGGCAGGGCTGGGCACGGGTGTACGTCGACCAGGTCCTCTCCCGCCAGGAGATCCGGATGTCGGTCGCGCTCGGCACCAGCCACCCGCTGCACGCGGGCTCCTCCTCCAAGGCGATCCTCGCCGCGCTGCCCGACTCAGAGGTGGAGGACTACATCGACCACCACCGCCTGGACAGCGTCACCGACGCCACCATCACCTCGGCCACGACCCTGCGCGACGAGATCACCGCCATCCGCGCCGCCGGCTACGCGGTCAGCGTGGGGGAGCGGCAGGCGGAGGCCGCCAGTGTGGCCGCCTGCCTGCACGGCCCGATCGGGCAGGTCGTCGGGTCGGTCTCGGTCTGCGGAACCAGGGCGATGTTCGCCGAGACCAGCAGCCGCCGGCTCGGCGAACAGGTCGCCGAGGCCGCCGCCGACATCTCCGCCGACCTCGGTGCCGTGCGGGACACCACCGGGGAACGAAAGGACACTCCATGACGACACCGGCGCAGCAGGCCCCGCCCGGCGGGCCAGGGCCCCTGCGGGACATCCGCGTCATCGACGCCTCCACCATCCTGGCCGGACCGCTCTGCGCCCAGCTCCTGGGCGACTTCGGCGCGGACGTGGTCAAGATTGAGCATCCCGTCGCGGGAGACGGCATGCGCGGGCACGGCGAGTCCAAGGACGGGATCTCGCTGTGGTGGAAGGAGATATCCCGCAACAAGCGCACCGTGGGCCTCAGCCTCTCCGACCCGGACGGCGCCGCGCTCTTTCGCCAGCTGGTCGAGAACGCCGACGTCCTGGTGGAGAACTTCCGCCCCGGCACCCTGGAACGCTGGGGTCTGGGCCCCGACGTCCTGCACGGGATCAACCCCGGCCTGGTGATCGTGCGCGTCACCGGCTTCGGACAGAGCGGCCCCTACGCCTCCCGGGCCGGCTTCGGCACCCTCGCCGAGGCGATGAGCGGCTTCGCCCACCTCACCGGTGACCCCGAAGGACCGCCCACGCTCCCGGCGTTCGGCCTCGCCGACACGATCTGCGGGATCGCCGCCTCCTCCGCCGCCACCATGGCGCTGTACCACCGGGAGCGCGATCCGCAGCACCGCGGACAGGTCGTGGACATGAGCCTGATCGAGCCCATCATGGCCGCCGTCGGCCCCTCCCCGACGGTCTACGACCAACTCGGCGTCGTCCCCCAGCGGCACGGCAACCGCTCCACCAACAACGCCCCGCGCAACACCTACCGCACGAGCGACGGCCACTGGGTGGCCGTCTCCACCAGCGCACAGCGGATCGCCGAACGCGTCATGGACCTGGTGGGCCACCCGGAGATCGTCCGGGAGGAGTGGTTCGCCGACGGCGCGGGCCGCGCCGCGCACGCCGACCTCCTCGACGGCCTCGTCGGCGGCTGGATCGCCGAACGCACCCGCGAGAAGGTCGTCGCCGAGTTCACCGCCGCCGGAGCCGCCGTGGCACCCGTCTACGACGCGCGGGACCTCGTCGACGACCCCCACATCCGCGCCACCGACATGCTCACCACGGTCGAGGACGAGGACCTGGGCCCGCTGCTCATGCACAACGTCATGTGGCGGATGTCCGCCACCCCGGGACGGATCCGCTTCACCGGACGGGCCCCCGGCGCCGACACCGAAGAGGTCCTCACCGGTGAACTCGGCCTGCCGCCGGAGGAACTGACGGACCTTCGGCGCCGCGGCGTCGTCTCCTGACCGGCGCGGGCCGGGCGGCCGGCGACGCACGGGACCAGGAACCACCGAACGAAGGAACGGGACGCACATGAGCAACACGGCATCGACCACCGAGGACGCGCCCACGACACCGCGCGACCCCCTCCTGGCAGCGGTACGCGACGGAGTACGCGTCCTGGACCTGGGCCGCCGGCTCCACGTCGGTATGCCGCAGTCACCCAACCACCCGGCCTACTGGCACACACTGCCGCGCCGCCACGGGGACCGGGTGCGCGCGGACGGCGGTTCCGCCGCCAACGACATGCTCGTCATGGGCACCCACGTCGGCACCCACATCGACGCCCTCGCCCATGTCTCGCACCAGGGCAAGCTGTTCGGCGGAGCGGATGCCCAAAGCGCCGGCGAGGGCGGTGTCTACCGGGACCACGGCGTGCACACCATCGCCCCGATGGTCCGCAGGGGAGTCCTGCTCGACGTGCCCGCGGCGCTCGGCGCCGAGGTCTGCGAGCCCGGCTACGAGATCACCGTCGCCGACCTGGAGGCCGCCGAACGCCGCCAGGGGACCGCGGTGGAACCGGGCGACGTCGTCCTCGTCCGCAGCGGCTGGGGACGGCAGTTCGACGCGCCCGGCCGTGACACCTTCATCGGCCACGACTCCGGCGTGCCCGGCGTCGGCGAGGCGGGCGCGCAGTGGCTCGCCGCACGGCGGGTGCACGCCGCGGGCGCCGACTCCATCGCCTTCGAGCACCTGGCGCCCGGCACCGGCCACAGCAGCCTGCCCGCCCACCGGGTGCTGCTCGTGGAGTCCGGCATCTACATCATCGAGACGCTGGACCTGGAGGAGACCGCCGCCGAGGGGGTCCACGAGTTCACCTTCGTGCTCTGCCCGCTGCCGCTGTTCGGCGCCACCGGGTCCCCCGTCCGCCCGCTGGCCGTGACCAGCGCTCCGACGGCGGGAGCAGGCCGTGGCTGAGCCCACTCTCGCCCGGCACCTCGCCGAGTTCGCGGCCGGCACCGCCTACGACACCCTCCCGCCCGAGGTCACCGCCAGCGTCCGCAGACGGGTCGTCGACGTGCTGGGCCTGTGCGTGGCCGCCCACCGGCTGCCCACCTCCGCCGCGATCGTCGAGCACGTGCGGGAGCAGGGCGGCCGGCCCCAGGCCACCGTCGTGGGCGGCGGCCACACCCTGCTCCCCGCTCCGCTCGCGGCCCTCGCCAACGGCGTCCTGGCGCACTCCCTCGACTACGACGACACCCACCTGCCGTCCGTGCTGCACCCCAGCGCCTCGGTCGTCCCCGCGGCCCTCGCGGCGGCCGAGACGGCGGGCGCGGACGGCCGCCGCACCATCCACGCCGTCGCGGTGGGTCTGGAGGTGTGCGTACGGCTCGGCATGGCCGGCTACGACCGTGCGACCGGCAACTCCACCTACTTCGAACACGGGCAGCACGCCACCTCGATCTGCGGCGCGCTCGGCGGCGCCGTCGCCGCCGGACTGCTGCTCGGCCTCACCGTCGACCAGCTCGTGGACGTCCTCGGCATCGCCGCCTCCATGGCCTCCGGCATCATCGAGGCCAACCGCACGGGCGGCACCGTCAAACGACTGCACTGCGGCCTGGCCGCCCAGTCGGCCGTCACCGCCGCCCAGCTCGTACGCCGCGGCTTCACCGGACCGCCGACCGTCCTGGAGGGCCGCTTCGGGTTCTTCGAGGCGTTCCTGCACGGCGTCTACGACCCGTCGGCCGTCACCGCGGGCCTCGGCACCGAATGGGCCGTGCCCGGCATCTTCTTCAAGCCCTACCCGGCCAACCACTTCACCCACACCGCCGCCGACGCCGCGATGGCCCTGCGCGAACAGGGCCTGGACCCGGCCAGGGTGGAGCGGCTGGTGCTCGGCGTGCCGGCCCCGGTGATCCGTACCATCGGCCAGCCCATCGAGCGCAAGCGCGCCCCCGAGACGGGCTACCAGGCCCAGTTCTCCGGCCCCTACATGGTCGCCGCCGGACTCCTGGGCGAGGGCGGCGGACTGGGCCTGGGACTCGACGACTTCACCGACGAACTCGCCCGGGACCCGGTCCGCCGGGACCTCATGGCCAAGGTCGAGGTGGTCGCCGACGAGCGGGCCACCGCCATCTTCCCCGCGGAGTTCCCCGCGGTGCTCACCGCCCACGACCTCGACGGCCGCACCTGGCGGCACGAGGTCCTGAACAACCGCGGCGGCCCGCACCGGCCCCTCTCCGACGCCGAACTCACCCTGAAGTTCCGTGACAACGCCGCCGGGCGGCTGTCCGACGCCGACGTCGACACCGTCATGGACCGAGGCCTGCGCCTCGGCGAACTGGACCGCATCCAAGATCTGCTCCGCCCCGTGGCCGAGCTGAAGACAGTGGCTGGAGGCCATCGTGACTGACCGCATGGGGACCGAATACGACCTCGTGGTGACCGACGTCAGGGTCGTCACCGACGAACAGGACGAACCGCGGAGCGCGGACATCGCCGTACGCGACGGGAAGATCGTCGAGGTGGCGCCCGGTGTGGACGTCACCGGCGCCCGCCAAGTCGTGGACGGCGGCGGGAAGCTGGCCTTCCCCGGAGTCGTCGACGCCCACCAGCACTGGGGCATCTACAACCCGCTCGACCAGGACGCCACCAGCGAGAGCAAGGCCTGCGCCCAGGGCGGCGTCACCTCCGCGCTGACCTACATGCGCACCGGCCAGTACTACCTCAACAAGGGCGGCCCGTACGCCGACTTCTTCCCCGAGGTGCTGGAGCGGACCGAGAACCGCGCCCACGTCGACTACGCGTACCACCTGGCGCCCATGTCGAAGGGGCACATCGCCGAGATACCCGACCTGGTGCGAGAGCACGGTGTCACCTCGTTCAAGGTGTTCATGTTCTACGGCAGCCACGGCCTCCACGGCCGCTCCGCCGACCAGAGCTCCTTCCTGATGACCCCGGAGGGCGAGCGCTACGACTACGCCCACTTCGAGTTCGTGATGCGGGGCATCCAGGAGGCGCGGGAGCGGTTCCCCGACATCGCCGACCAGATATCGCTCTCCCTGCACTGCGAGACCGCCGAGATCATGACGGCGTACACCCAACTGGTCGAGGAGGCGGGCGAGCTGACCGGCCTGGCCGCCTACAGCGCCTCGCGCCCCCAGCACTCCGAGGGCCTGGCCGTCTCCATCGCGTCCTACCTCGCCCACGAGACGGGCCTGCCCACCATCAACCTGCTGCACCTGTCCTCGCGCAAGGCGGTCGACGCCGCGGTCCGCATGGGCAAGGCGTTCCCGCACATCGACTTCCGCCGCGAGGTCACCGTCGGGCACCTGCTCGCCGACATCACCACCGCGCACGGCCTCGGCGGCAAGGTCAACCCGCCGCTGCGGCCCCGCGAGGACGTCGAGGCGCTGTGGGAGTACGTCCTGGACGGCACCGTCGACTGGGTCGTCTCCGACCACGCCTGCTGTCGCGAGGAGGTGAAGTTCGGCGAGCCCAAGGACGACGTGTTCCTCGCCAAGTCCGGTTTCGGCGGCGCCGAGTACCTGCTGCCCGGCATGGTCACGGAGGGCACCCGGCGCGGCCTGTCCCTCGGCCGGATCGCCGCCCTGACCGCCTGGAACCCCGCCCGGCGCTACGGCCTGCCCACCAAGGGGCGGCTCGCGGCCGGTTTCGACGCGGACATCGCGCTGGTCGACCCGGACCACACCTGGACGGTCCGCGCGGCCGACTCGGAGTCCACCCAGGAGTACACCCCCTTCGAGGGCTTCGAGCTGACCGCCCGCGTCACCGACACCTTCCTGCGCGGCACCCGGATCCTCACCGACGGCAAGGTCGACGGCGAACCCACCGGCCGCTACCTGCACCGCCCGACCGGCAACTGAGCGCGGCGGACCACCTGAACCGCGGTGGCGGGCGGAGCCGCTCCGCCACCGCGCCCCACCGAGCGGCACGTGAAGGAAGACCAGTGGTGAGATCCGCCCTGTACGTACCGGGAGACCGCCCGGACATGCTGGCGAAGGCCCTCGGCAGGGGCGCCGACGCCGTGATCGTGGACCTGGAGGACGCGGTCGCCCCCACCGCGAAGGAACATGCCAGGACCGTCTGCGCCCGGTGGCTGACGGAACTCCCGCCGGCCGGGTCCCGCCCCGGCCCCGAGATCTGGGTACGGATCAACCCCGGGCAGCGGGGACTCGCCGACGCCCGCGCGGCGGCCCTGCCCGCCGTCGACGGGATGATGGTCGCCAAGGCGGAGCGGGTCGGTGATCTCGTCGCCGTGGCCGGTGAACTGGCCGCGGCCCCGTGGATCGCGCTGTGCCCCCTCCTGGAGAGCGCCGCCGCCCTGCTGGCCGCGCCGCTGCTGGCCCGCGGCCCGCGGGTGACCCGGCTGCAGCTCGGCGAGGCGGACCTGTGCGCCGACACGGGTATCACCCCGGGCCCCGACGAGAGGGAACTGCTGTGGCCGAGGACGCAGCTCACCCTGGCGTCCGCGGCGGCCCGGCTGGCGCCGCCCCTCGGCCCCGTCAGCACGGACTTCCGCGACCTGGCAGCCCTGCGCCGCTCCACCGCCGCGCTCAAACGCCTCGGCTTCGGCGGCCGGACCTGTATCCACCCCGCGCAGATCCCGGTCGTCAACGAGGTGTTCACCCCGACCACCGCGGAACTGGACCGCGCCAGGTCACTGGTCGAGCGGTTCGAGGCGGCGGGCTCCGGCGTGGCCCAGGACGAGTCAGGCCGCATGATCGACGAGGCGGTGGTGCGCGGCGCGCGGCGCGTCCTGGCCTCGGTGCCGGACACGTCGACGGTGCCGTACGACAGCTGACGGGCCGTCGCCGACGCGTTCCGCATCGAGGGCTGTCGGTGGCCTGTGGCACGATCGCCGCCATGACACCGATCGACGAACGGCTCGTCCACGAGGCGGCCGAGAAGTACGGCGTTCCCGGCGCTGTCGCCCAGGAGCTGATAGCCCGGTCCAGGCCGTGCCTCTACCTGGTGCAGGAGCGGGAAGTGCCCTCGGACCAGCGGGAGAACACGCGTCCGGCCGCACGCACGGGCGGGCTTCCCTCGCTGCCGGACGGGACGGACTGGCCCGAGGGCCGGGAGCCGCTCCTGCTGACCGTCGACTGCGCGGCCCTGCCCCGCGACGTCCTGGACATCGAACTGCCCGCCGACGGGCACCTGTTGTTCTTCATGGAGATCGAGTACCCGCCGGAGTCGTCCGCGGTGCTCCATGTCCCGGCCGGAGCCCGGACCACGGAGCGCGCCGCGGCCTACGACTTCGACGGTGAGCCCATGTCGGCCAGGGTCTACGAACCGCGTGTGCTGTATCCGCTGGCCGGCCTCACCCTCGACAGCGACTGGCGACAGGCCCCGGCGGCCGGCGCGTTCCTGGACCGCGCCGGTGACGGGGACGGCGAAGGGGACGCGGAGGCGGACGCGCTGGACAGGTTCGAGGAGGCCGTCCTCGACGCGGCCGGCGGCAGGCGCTCCGGCGTCTGCGTCCAGCTCGGCGGGTTCTCCGACCCGTGGGACACGGCACCGGACGAGGGCGACCTCGTACTCTTCGCGCAGCTGGCCGGGCAGGCGATCGACTACGACGTCTACACCATGAACCTGATCGTGGGCACGCGTCAGGACATCGCCGCCCGACGGTACGCAGGCCTCCAGTACGAGCAGCAGTGCTGAACCGGTACGAGCATCAGTGCTGAACCGGACGTGTGGCGGCGGTGAACCGGGACCCTCGTCACGGGTCCCGGTTCACCCCTGCTGCGGCGGGTCGTCGCGCTCCGCGGCCTGCACCCGATACCGCCCCGGTGTGAGGCCGAACTCCCTCTCGAAGGCGTGGGAGAGCGCGTACGGGCTGCCGTAGCCGACCCGGCCCGCGATGGTCGCCAGGGTCTCCGGGGTGTCGCGGAGCATGGTCGCGGCGAGGACGAGGCGCCACCAGGTGAGGTACGCCATCGGAGGGCGGCCGACCAGAGTGGTGAACCGGCGCGCCAGGGTGGGACGGGACACACCCGCCTCCGCGGCCAGCCGGTCGTTGCTCCACGGTGCGGCCGGGCTGGAGTGCATCGCCCGCAGGGCCGCCGACGTCACCGGGTCGCCCAGCGCGCCGGGCCAGGCCCCAGTGGTGGTCTCGGTCATCCAGGAACGGATCATGTAGACGAGGAGGAGGTCGAGCAGGTTCGGGAGCGCCACGCACGAGCCGGGCCGCAGCTCGTCCAGCTCACCGGCCAACAGGTCGATCGCGGCGCGGAGTTCGAGGTGGCTGCCCACGCGGCTGGGCAGGTGCACGACCTCGGGCAGCTCCGTCATGAACGGGTGCATACGGCTGCAGTCGAACCAGTACTTGCCGCACAGCATCTCCGTCTCGTCAGGGCCCGACCCGGCACGGGACCGGTCTCGTGGGCCCGTGTCCAGCAGCCACCGCTCGAACGGCACCGCCTTCTGCTCCGCGGTCGCCGCGTCGACCGGGGAATCGGCGATCACATGGCCGGCGCCATGAGGCAACAGCACCGCGTCACCCACTCCGAGAGGCACCAGGGTGCCGCCGTCGGTCAGCAGCCAGCAGGTGCCCTTGAGGACGACGTAGAAGCCCGCGCCGGTGTACGGCTCCAGCCGCGCGCACCAGCTCCCACTCGTCCGCACCCGGTGGGACCAGGGGTGCCCGAGATGCACCGCGGAGATCGCGTCGCTCACCACATCCATCCCCCGATGGTATCGCTCGTACGACAGGTGAGACGGATGCGTATTTTGTTGAGCCGGAAGCGCATTGAGAGGGTCGTTCGATCTTCCTAGGGTCGAGCACATGATGAACGAGGACGAGCGTGTACAGACTTTGGTGCTGGGCGATGTCGAGGTCACCCGGGTCGTCGAATGGCACCGGCCGTTCCTGACCGCCTCCGAGTTCCTGCCGGACGTCGGTGCCGGTGTGTGGAAGGACAACGAGCACTGGCTGGCACCGGACCACTGGCAGCCGGACAGCGACCGGACGGTCATCGCGCTGCAGTCGTGGGTGCTGCGCAGCGCGGGGCGGACCGTCCTGGTCGACACGGGAGGGGGCAACGGACGCGAACGGCCGGGCATGGCGCCGTACTTCCATCAGTGCGAGGGCGACTTTCTCGACCTGCTGGCGAGGGCCGGGGTCCGCCCGCAGGACGTCGACGTCGTCGTCAACACCCACCTCCACGTCGACCACGTCGGCTGGAACACCGTGGACGCGGACGGCCAGTGGGTTCCGACGTTCCCCGAGGCCCAGTATCTGATCCCCGCTGCGGACGACTTCCACTACGGACCGGACAACGGGTACGGGAACGGTGTTCAGGAGGTGGACCGGCTGATCTACGAGGACAGCATCGCGCCCGTCCACCGGGCCGGGCAGTCCGTGCTGTGGGACGGCCTCCACCGTATCGACGAACACCTCACCCTGGAGTCCGCGCCCGGCCACACCCCCGGCTCGTCCGTGCTGCGCCTCTCCTCGGGGAGCGACCGGGCGGTCTTCGTCGGAGACCTGCTGCACAGCCCCGTACAGATCCTCGATCCCTGCTGCAACAGCAGTGCCTGCCTGAACCCGCAGCAGGCGGCGGCCAGTCGGCGCCGGATCCTCGAACGGGCGGCCGACGAAAGGGAGTTGCTCGTCCCGGCGCACTTCGGTGGCGCGGGCGCGGTGGAAGTGCGCCGTGACGACGGTGGGTTCGCCCTCGGCCCGTGGGCCACGGCCGGCCCGGGGAAGGGACCGTCGGCCTCCGGGTGACCTCAGGTCCGGTGCCCCGGGCAAGGGGGCGCCGGGAGGTCAGCCGTGGTGCCGACCGTGCCGGCCGCCGTCCTCGTCGTCACCGCCCCGGTGCCGGTCGTCGCCGCCGCCGTCGTCGTCGTGGTGACGGCCGTGGTCGTCGCTCCCCGAAAGGCTCTGGCGGCCGCCGCTCGTGTCGTCACCGCGGCCGTCGCCGTCCTTGGCGCGCGACCGGGTGATCTCGCCGCTGCTCCGGTCGACGTGCACGTCGTACCGGTCGCCGCTCTTGACGATGCGCACGTTCCACACCGCCCGGCCGTGCTCCTGTTCGGCCTCGATCCTGCTGATGGTTCCGCCGCCCACCCGGGCGAGGGCGAGCTCCCCGGCGCGGCGGCCGCTCACCGACGTGCTGCCGGAAGCGGTCGCGGCGGGCCCGGCCGTGTCGTCGGCCGACGCGGTCGGCACTCCGGGGGAGGGCGCCGCCGACGCCGTGGCCGACGACGTGCCGCGGGCCGGCGACGTGTCGTCGCTCCCTCCCGCGAGAGCGGTGCCGGCGACCGCGGCGACGAGCGCTCCCGAGGTGAGCAGGACGAGTGATACGCGCTTCATGACGAACCTCCTGTGTTGCCTGGTGATGAGGAGAGATTCGCGCGGTTCGGGATAGCGCCGCGCTGCGGCAGTGCTAACAGCGGGCTAAGGGCTAAGGCGCTCACGACGGAACAGGAGGGGTCTCGGGAGGGGCGGCGGGAGGTCCCAGTTCCAGTGTGACCCGGGCGCCGCCCGCCGGGCCGGTGGACAGCTCCATGCTCCCGCCGCTGGACTGGGCGACCCGGCGGGCGATGTCCAGGCCCAGACCGGTGGACCCGCCGCGGCTCGCACCGCGTCGGGCCAGGTCAGCCGACAGACCGGGACCGTCGTCCGTCACTGTCAGGACGGCCCCGCCGTCGGCGCGGGGCGACAGGGTGACCGAGAAGGCGGTGCCGTCGGGGGTGTGGGCGAACACATTGCCCAGCAACGCGTCCACGACGGCGGCGAGTTCGTCGGCGTCGACACCGACGGGCAGGGGACCGTCCGCCGTGATGTCCAGGGTGACGGCCCGGCCGGTGTCCTCGGCCAGCACGCGCCAGAACGCCACGCGCTCGCGGAGCGCGGGGGCCGCCTCGCACACCGCGTGCGCGTCCGCCTCCCGGCGGTGCCGGGCCTGGTCGATGAGTCCGGTGACCGCCCGTTCCATCGCGTCCACGCGCGCGGCGATCCGGGCCGCGTCGGTGCCGGTCAGCGACTCGGTCTCCAGCCGCAGCGAGGTCAGCGGCGCCCGCAGGCGGTGGGAGAGGTCCGCGACCTCCTCGCGCTCCGCGCGGAGCAACTCCTGGATCCGGTCGGCGAGATGGTTGAGGGCTCCGGCGACCTGGCGCAGTTCCGGCGGCCCGTCCGGACGGGCGCGCGCCGTGAGGTCGGCCCGCGCGAGCCGGTGGGACACGGCGGACAGTTCCGTGATGGGGCTCACCAGGGCACGGCTGAGCCGGTCGGCGACGACGAGCCCCAGCAGCAAGAGGGCGACGCCCAGCCCGGCGAGTACCAGCCAGGCCCGGGTGACCCCGTGGGTCAGTTCGGCGGCGGGCACGAAGGCACGGATGACGGCGGTGCCGTCCGGGCGGCCGAGCACGGCCACCACGATCTCGCGCCCGTCGGAGCGCTCCACGGTCCGGCTGACCCCGGCCAGGGCCGCGAGCCGCACGGCACTGGTCCTCGGTACCCGGGTGCCCAGGGACGACCCGTCGGGGAGGTAGACGGTGAGCGGGCCCCGGGCTCCGGCGGCCATGTGCTCGACGCTGTTGCGCAGGGTGTCCGGGTCCGCGGTCCCCACGAGCGAGACGAGACTCTGCGCGTCGGCGCTCGCGGTGGCGGTGGCACGGTCCTGGGCGACCGTACGCAGCAACAGGGCCAGGGGCACGACGAACGCGAGGAGCGCCAGGCACATGGTCGCCGCGACGAGCAGGGTCAGCCGGCGCCTCATGGACGGTCCGCGGGCGCGCTCAGCCGGACGCCGACCCCGCGCACGGTGTGCAGGTAGCGGGGTTCCTGCGCGCTCTCGCCGAGCTTGCGGCGCAGCCAGGACAGGTGCACGTCCACGGTCTTGTCGGTACTTCCGTACGGCACCCGCCAGACCTCGGTGAGCAGTTCCCGCTTGGTGACGACCTGCCCTGCCCGGCCGGCCAGATGGTGCAGGAGGTCGAACTCGCGGGGCGTGAGGTCCAGGGCGGTACCGGCGAGGCTGGCCTCACGGGTGCCCGGGTCGATGCGCAGGTCACCGACGACGACGGCGGCCGCGGGCTCCCGGGAGCCCGCGCCGCGCCGCAGCACCGCCCTGATCCGGGCCTCCAACTGGGCGGCGGTGAACGGCTTCACCACGTAGTCGTCGGCGCCCGCGTCGAGCCCTCGGACGATCTCCGCCTCGTCGTCCCGCGCCGTCGCGATGATCACCGGTACCGGGCTCACCGCCCGCAGCATGCGCAGGAGTTCGATGCCGTCCAGATCCGGCAGGCCCAGGTCGAGGACCACGAGATCGGGTCGCTCGTCCAGCGCGGTCTGCAGTCCGCCCATCGCGGTGTGCGCGGCGGCGACGGCGTGACCGCGCTCGCTCAGGGCCCGGATCAACGGCGTCCGTATCGTGGGGTCGTCTTCAACTATCAGCAGGTGCACCACGACGGGCACGCTATCCGAGCAGCGGGGCGGAACCGCCTCGTTAACCTTCCCTTAGGTTCCCCCGGTGCTCCTCTTATCGAGGTCCGGGGCATAGTCGTCCCCATGCCTTCCCGTACGTTCCTCGCCCTGGCCGGCTGGACAGCCGCCGCGGTGGCCGCCACGCTCACCGGGCTGGCCGCCGTCGAGATCATCGGCGACGGGATCACCGGCTCCTCCGGAGGCAAGACGCTCACCTCGGAGCAGGTGCAGCGGCAACTCGACGCGGCGAAGGCCTCCGGCCGAGGACAGGGCACCCCGACGCCGAGCGCGACTCCCGGCACCGGGACGCCCTCGCCCTCGCCCACGTCCACCGGGAGTTCGACGGCCACCGCGGCCAGGAAGACGTTCTCCACCCGGGGCGGCACCGCCATCGCCGTGTGCGACGGAGCGACTGCACGGCTGCTGTCGTGGACTCCCGCCCAGGGGTACGGAGTGAAGAGCGCCGACCGGGGCCCCGACGACGAGCACGTCGAGGTGCGGTTCGAGGGCTCCGCGGGCAAGGTCGAACTCCGGGTGCGGTGCGTGGACGGCAGGCCCACCGGATCGTGGAAACAGGATGACTGACGCGCCTGCGATGAGTTCTGGTGGCGCGGGGAGTCTGTGTCGGTGACCGTCGAGGGCACGTCGCGCACGTGCCCGGCACACCATGGAGGACACCATGACGACCGAGCCGAACGATCCGACCACCGCGCGGCCCGGCCGCCCGCCCGTCGTCGACCTGGACACCTGGCAGGCCGCCCGTGACGCATTGCTGGTCCGCGAGAAGGCGTACACCCGCGAGGGGGACGCCCTCGCCGCGGCGCGCCGCCGGCTGCCGAGAGTGGAGATCGACGGGACGGCCGAGGTCGTCGGAGCCGACGGCCCGGTCCCGTTCACGGACCTGTTCCAGGGGCGCGACGAACTCGTGGTCTACCAGCACATGTGGTACGACGGCGCGCCGCACCAGGGGCAGTGCGAGGGCTGCACCACCACGGCCTGGCACATGAAGGACGCCGTCTACCTCAACGCCAGGGGCGTGTCGTACGCCGTCCTGACCTCGGGGCCCTGGGACGAGGTGGCCGCCTACGTCGCGTTCATGGGCTACACCCAGCCCTGGTACTCCGTGCGGGACGTGGCGCCGCCCGTCGGCGGGCAGATGGGGCACCTCGTCTGTTTCCTGCGCGACGGCGACCGCGTGTTCCTCACCTATTCCACGACGGGCCGCGGCAACGAGCCGGTCAACGGGTCTCTCGGCCTGCTCGACATGACGCCCCGCGGTCGCGGCGAGGCGTGGGAGGACCGTCCGGAGGGGGACCTGTCCGAGGGACGACAGGCCTGCTGGTACTGGCGCTCGGACGTGGAGGGGAACGCCACCTGGGGTCCGACCAGCCGGCCCGTGCCGCAGTGGACCCGGCCCGACGCGACCCCGGTGAAGACCCTCGGCCGGCACGGCCCCCACCACTGAGGTCCGTCAGGCCTGAGCTCCGTCAGGGGCTCCGGTCACCGTGCTCGCACGCGGCGTGTCAGCGGGACTCAGCCGCCGGCCCAGGAGCGCAGCAGGCGCGCGACCTGCGCCACGCCCGCGGTGCCGGCGGCGGCGTCGCGGACGAGAGCCACGGCGTCCTTCGGCTCGTACGTCACGCGGTGACCGTTCAGGACCAGGTACGCCTCGCAGCAGTGCCAGGCGAAAGCCTCGTTGGAGTGCTCCAGCGAGGGCAGCCGCACCAGGGTCTGCAGCAGGGCCCCGGCCCTGAGGAACGCCGATCCGTAGATGTCGCGGCCCATCGCGTACGCGTTGACCCGCCCGACAGCCGCGTAGAGCGGGCCGTAGTCGTCGAACTGGGGGTCACCGTCGAGGAGTTCCGCCGCGTGCAGCAGGAACTGCAGCTCAAGGGGAACGGACTGCTGAGGGTCGGGCTGGGTCACGCGGCGTGCCCCTGCCGACCGGGCTCCAGGTCACGACGGGCCTGCCGTTCGGCGTCGCGCTGTGCCGTCGAGGGGTCGACCGTGCTCGTCTCGGCCGCGAAGGCCGCCCCGGAGAACGCCATCGAACCCCGGAAGGCCTTGAGGAAGGCGTCCTCGACGGCGGTCGCACGGGCGTAGGCCGCCGACAGGATGTATTCCTGCAGGCTGACGCCCTCCTTCCGGGCTGCCGCCTCGATGGCGGCCCGCTGTCCGGGGTCGGGGAACCGCAGGTTCATAGCTTTCGGGGTGTTCGACGACGTCGCCATGGTGCAGACGGTACCAGCGGTACCACCTTCTTGTCCCGCTCGGGTCCCACCCGGACAGACCGTCATGGAACCCTCAGGTTCGCTGTGGGACGACCGTCAAGTCCGCCGAGCAGGATGACGACATCGACTCACCACCAGGGGGATGCGGGCATGGCTGCCGATCACGCCTTTCACGGGACGAGCGGTGTCTTCGAGACGGCGCCGCGGGCCGGCCGGCACGGTCTTCTCGCCGCCTTCGCCCGCTTCGTGTTCTGCGGCGGGGGAGTGGGCCTCGCCGCCGGCTTCGCCGTGGCGGCCTGCGCCTCCTGGATGCCCTGGGCCCTCGCCAACGCCCTGATCACCGTGGTGTCCACGCTCCTCGCCACCGAACTGCACGCCCGCTTCACCTTCGGCACCGGCGGACGGGCGACCCGGCGCCAGCACGCGCAGTCGGCCGGTTCCGCGGCGGCCGCGTACGTGGTGACCTGTACGGCGATGGTCGCCCTGCACCTGCTGGTCGCGGTACCCGGCGCGCTGCTGGAACAGGTCGTCTACCTGTCGGCGTCCGCACTCGCCGGTGTCGTGCGGTTTGCGGTGCTGCGCCTCGTCGTCTTCGCGCGGCACCGCTCGCGGGACGTGCCCGCCGCCCGCCCGGGGGCACGGCCCGACCCGGAGCGGCTCTGCCGCGCCGCCTGACCTGTCAGCGACTTGGGGTTCCGGTGTACCCCTCGGTCGGGTCGTCGGTGGGGTCGCAGGCGCGGTGCAGGGCCGCGCGGGCCCGGCTCCGCAGCCAGGTGTGGGCGGGGTCGTTGTCGTAGCGCTGGTGCCACGCGAGGTGGACGGGGACGGTCGGCATGGGCAGGGGGAGCGGCCGGGTGCACAGGCCGAGGCCGTCCAGCAGTGGGCGGCTGACGAGGTGGGTCACCGCCGCGACGAGGTCGTGGTGGCGGACGAACTGCAGGGCCGCGGCGACGGTGGGCGCGGCGGCCACGACCTGCCGGCTCACCCCCTGAGCCTCCAGCGCGTCGTCGATGGGGTCCCGCAGCCGCCCCCGGCGGGAGATGGTGACGTGCTCGGCGGCCACGTAGTCGGCGAGGGCGAGCGGGCCGCGGCACAGCGGGTGGGAGGGGCGCAGAGCCAGGACGAGCCGGTCGTGGCCCACGACCTCGTGGCGGATCTCGGGCGAGGCGGGTTCGCTGGACCCGGCTTCGAGGTCGATGTCCCCTCGTCGCGGGTCGTGGGTGTCGGTACTGGCCTCGGCCAGGAAGCGCAGCCGCACTCCGGGTGCCTCCGCGCGCAGGGAGCGGAGCAGGGCGGGGCCGGCCGCCGCGGTCAGGGCGTCGTGCCACTTGAGGATGAAGGTCCGCTCCAGGGCCGCCAGGTCGACCTCGGTGTCGGGGGAGAGGACGGCCTCGGCCTGCTGGACCAGATCGTGCACCCGCGCGCGCAGGGCGAGGGCGCGAGGGGTCGGCGTCATCGTCCGGCCGGTGCGCACCAGGATCTGGTCCCCGGTGGCCCGGCGGATGCGGCCCAGGGTGCGGCTCATGGCCGGGGCCGAGACGTGGAGGCGGGCCGCGGCGTCCGTCACGCTGCCTTCTTCGAGCAGGGCGTCGAGCGCGGTCAGCAGATTCAAATCCAGTTGCATGAGGGTAAATCCAGTCGTAACTAGATTGCATTTGAAGTTAATGATGCCTGGTCCTAACGTCGAGTGCGACCGGCCGGGAGGCCACGACCCCCTCCCTCCTCCTCTTCCTCCTCGCGACCTGGAGTGCTCATGCCTGCCTTCTCCGTCTCCGACTCCCCTGCCGCCTCCGGCGCGTCCACCGGGCTCGCAGTGGTTCTGGACCACGCCGTGACCGTCGTGAAGGCGGCCGGCGAGCTTCTGCGGGAGCGCCACGACGTGGCCGCCCGGCCGGGTGACCTCGACGAGATCGTCCGTGCCATCGACGCCAACGACGCGGCGGTCCTGTCGATCGTCGAGCGGCCGCTGCTCACCGCGCGCCCCGGGTCCCGGTGGGCGGAGGACGAGCTGGCGGGCGGCGCGCTGCCCGACGGCGAGTGGTGGGTGGTGGACACGGCGGAGGGCAACATCAACCACATCCACGGCATGGACGAGTGGGCGGTCACCGCCACGCTGGTACGCGACAACACCCCGGTGCTGACCGTGGTCCACCTGCCGCTGACCGGCGACACCTACACCGCGCTCAAGGGCGGCGGAGCCCACCTCAACGGCGAGCCGCTGCGCGCCTCGGCCAAGACCGACCTGCGGGCGGCGCTGGTGGGCACGGGCCAGGCCAAGCCCGGCGAGGACGAGGCAGCCCTGCGCCGGATGGGCGCCACGGTGACCGACATGCTGCTCAGCGCGCTGGTGGTACGGGTCTCGGTGCCGGCCACGCTGCAGCTCATCCATGTCGCGTCCGGCCGCATGGACGCCTTCTGGCAGTTCTCCGACGTGCGCTCGGGCCTGCTGCCCGGGGCGCTGCTGGTCTCCGAGGCGGGCGGCACGGTCACCGACACGGAGGGGGAGCCCTGGAGCCCGGCCAGCCGCGACTTCCTGGCCGCCGCGCCCGGCCTGCACATCCGGGCCGTCGAGGTCCTGTCCGGCCGGGGCTGACCGCTTCCCCTTCCCCGACCCCTCCCTTCCTCCCTGCTCTCCCTTCCTGCCCTTTTCTTCCCCCCCCCTTTTCCCGCCGTCGCGACTGGAGACCCTCGTGAAGATCGCCGTACTCGGTTCCACCGGGCAGACCGGCCGCCTGGTGACGGCCCGTGCCCTGGAGCGAGGGCATGACGTCATAGCCCTGGCCCGCCGGCCCGAACAGGTGCGGATGCCCGCCTCCCCGCACCTGCGCGTGATCCGCGCGGACGTGACCGATCCGGGCAGTGTCGCCGCCGCCGTCGAGGGTGTCGACGTCGTCGTGAGCGGCCTGGGCGTCACCAGGCAACAGGACCCCGAGATCCTCGCCGAGGGCGCCCGGCAGATCGTCGCGGCCGCGCCCCGGGTCATCTGGCTGACCTCCCTCGGCATGGGCGCCACCGAGGGGGCGCTCGGCAGAGTCACCGGCGCTCTCCTCAAGCGCGCCCTGCGCCACGAGTGGGACGCCAAGGGCGTCGCCGACCGCGCGGTCCGCGGCGCGGGCGGGACCACCGTCCACGCGGGGCCCCTGACCGGCAAGCCCTACCAGGGCGACGGACGCCTCCTGCGCGCCGACGAGTTCACCCCGCGCGGGCTCCCGCCCAGGGCGCCCCGTGCGGGAATCGCCGCCCTCATGGTCGCGGAGGCGGAGACGCCCCGCTTCGCCGACACGGACACCGTCGCCCTGTTCGAGGGCGGACGATGAGGAGCTGACAGGACAGCTGAACACCGAGGAGGCATGTTTGACATTAGGTGACCTTATGAAGGATAAAGGACATGCTTTGGCCAACTAATGACGATCCTCGTTCGTTGGCTGTGCCCTTCTAGTCGAATGAGTCCGCCGTGTCCCAGCTCCACTCCTCCCCGGCTCCCGTCGACCCCGGGACGGAGTGGAACGCCTGGCGTGCCGAGCGCCACCGCTCGCTCACCTCGGCCACCGGGAACCTCGCCCTCGTCGAGACCCGCTGGCTGCCCGCGGGCGAGGAGCCCGACGCCGAAGCGGCCCGCGCCGGACAGCCGGACAGCGTGACGGTCACCACCCTCCAGCGCGCCGACCGCGTCACCGGCGCGCCGGAGCACGGTCTGCGCTTCTGGGACGCGGACTCACCCGCGATACGCCACTTCGAGCGCGTCGACGCCTTCCCGTACGACCCCGCGTGGGTCCTGGAAGCGTCCTACGCCCCCGTGGCCGGCGCCCGCCGTGTCCCCTTCGAGCACCTCCGGGACAACGGCGGCACCCGCGAGCTGGTGGTCCCGGGCGACATCACCCTCACCCTCGAAGGCCACACCTACACCCTCAGCGCGTTCGACGACGACGGCACCCTGCTCCTCGTCTTCGGCGACCCCACCAACGGGGACACCACCTACGGCGCGGGCCGCTTCCTGTTCGTGCGGCGCACCGAGGACGACCGGCGGGTCGTCCTCGACTTCAACCGCGCCTTCGTGCCGCCCTGCGGATTCTCCGATCAGTACAACTGTCCGATGCCGCCACGGCAGAACCGTTTCCACCCGGCCGTCGCGGCCGGTGAGAAACTTCCCCTCTTCCGTGACGGCTTCCCGGCCCAGCACTGATCCCCCGCGGAACTCCGCAGCACCTCGCAGCTCCTCGCACCGAAGGCACCCGACACCCATGAGCATCAGCAGCAACAAGGCATCCCTCTACGGCACCGCCACCGTGGCCGGCCTCGCCCTCACCCTCACCGCCTGCGGCGGCTCCGGCGGGAGCAGCGCCTCGGGCGGCACCTGGGACAAGAACGCCACCGTGAACATCGGCTCCCTCTACGAGCCGCAGAACCTCGACAACACCGCGGGCGGCGGCCAGGGCGTCACCGAGGCCCTCAACGGCAACGTCTACGAGGGTCTGTTCAAGCTCACCGACGACGGCAAGGTCGAGAACCTCCTCGCCCGGAACCACGAGGTGAGCAAGGACGGCCTCACCTACACCTTCACCCTGCGCGACGGAGTGAAGTTCCACAGCGGCAAGGAACTGACCAGCTCCGACGTCAAGTACAGCCTGGAGAAGGTCCTCGCGGACGACTCGCAGTCCGCCCGCAAGAGCAACCTCGAGGTCGTCAAGGACATCGCCACCCCCGACAAGCGGACCGTCGAGGTCACCCTGTCGAAGAAGTCGATCTCCTTCGTCTACAACCTCTCCTACGTCTGGATCATCAACTCCGAGGCGAAGAACCTCAAGACGACCGAGGACGGCACCGGCCCCTACACCCTCGCCAAGTGGACCCGCGGCTCCGCGCTGAGCCTCGACCGCTTCGCCGGCTACTGGGGCGACGCCGCCGCCAACAAGAAGGTCGTCTACCACTACTACAAGGACGCCAGCGCGCTGAACAACGCGCTGCTGACCAACGCCGTCGACGTGGTCACCAGCGAGCAGTCGCCCGACGCCCTGGAGCAGTTCAAGAGCAACCAGAACTACAAGGTCAACGACGGCGACTCCACCACCAAGCTGCTCCTCGCCTTCAACGACAAGGCCAAGCCGTTCACCGACGTCAAGGTCCGCCAGGCCGTCTCCGCCGCCATCGACGACAAGAAGCTCCTCGAGTCCGTCTGGGGCGGCTACGGCAAGCTCATCGGCTCGATGGTGCCGCCCACCGACCCCTGGTACGAGGACCTCACCGACGTCAACGCGTACGACGTCACCAAGGCCAAGAAGCTGCTCGCCGAGGCCGGCTACGCCAAGGGCCTCACCTTCACCCTCGACACCCCGAACTACGACCCGCACCCCACGGCCGCCACGTTCATCAAGTCCCAGCTCGCCGCGGTCGGCATCACCGTCAAGATCAACACGATCACGCCGGACGAGTGGTACACGAAGGTCTATAAGAACCACGACTTCACCGCCACGCTCCAGGAGCACGTCAACGACCGCGACCTGGTCTGGTACGGCGACCCCGACTTCTACTGGGGCTACGACAACAAGCAGGTCACCCAGTGGGTCCAGCAGGCCGAGGAGGCCTCCACGACCACCGAGCAGACCGAACTGCTGAAGAAGGTCAACCGCAGGACCGCCGAGGACGCGGCCAGCGACTGGCTCTACCTCTACCCGCAGATCGTCGTCGCCGGCAGCAAGATCTCCGGCTACCCGCTCAACGGCCTCAACTCCCAGTTCTACGCCTACGACATCAAGAAGAAGGGCTGATGGGGCGCTATCTCCTGCGCCGACTCGCGTTCCTCCTGGTGTCGCTGGCCCTGGCGAGCGTGGTGCTCTTCGTCCTGCTGCGCCTGCTGCCGGGCGACCCGGCCAACGCGCTCACCTCGGTGGGCGCGAGCCCGGACCAGATCGCCGCGGCCCGCCACTCCATCGGCTCCGACCGGCCGCTGCCCGAGCAGTTCACCCACTGGCTCGGGCAGCTGGTGAGCGGCGACCTCGGTACGTCGTTCGTCAGCTCGCTGCCGGTCGGCCCCGAGGTCGGCTCCCGCCTGAACGTCACCGTCCCGCTGACGCTGGCCGCGTTCGTCCTGGCCGTCGTCATCGCCGTACCCGTCGGTTTCGTGGCCGCGTACAAACGCCACACCTGGTACGGCGCCCTGCTCAGCGGCGTCTCCCAACTGGGCATCGCCGTTCCGGTGTTCTGGCTCGGCATGATCCTCATCGCCGTGTTCGCCCTGAACGCGGGATGGCTCCCCTCCGGCGGCTTTCCGCAGGACGGCTGGGCCGCGCCCGCCGACGCCGTACGCTCCCTCGTCCTGCCGGTGGTCACCATCGCCCTGGTGATGGGCGCCTCACTGATCCGCTACGTCCGCTCCGCCACCCTCGACGTCCTCGGCAGCGACTATCTGCGCACCGCCCGCGCCCTCGGCGCGTCCTTCCCCGGCGCCATGTGGCGGCACGGGCTGCGCAACGCCTCCGTACCCGTGATCTCCGTCCTCGGCATCGAACTCGCCTCGACCCTGCTAGGCGCGGTCGTCGTGGAGTCGGTGTACGCGCTGCCCGGCCTCGGCTCGCTGCTCGCCACCGGGATCGCCCAGCACGACTACCCGGTCGTCCAGGGCGTCCTGTTCGTCTCGACCCTCGCCGTCCTCCTGATCGGCTTCACCGCCGACCTGGTCCAGCGGATCATCGACCCGCGACTGCGCGGACGGCTCTCCGGAGGTGCCCGGTGACCCTGACGGACCTCCCGCACAAGGAGGCGGCGCCCGCCTCGCGCCGCCGCCGGTCCGCCACCCTGCTGGCCGGCTGCGTACTGACCGCCCTGATCGTGCTGCTCGCCCTGGTCTCGCTGCTCTGGCTGCCCTTCGACGCCGACGACACCTCCGGGGGCCGGCTCGCGGGACCCGGCGACGGACACCTGCTCGGCACCGACAAGCTGGGCCGGGACCTGTTCAGCCAGCTGATGACCGGCTCCCGTATCGCCGTCGAGGCGGGCCTGGGCTCGGTGCTGATCGCCGCGTTCCTCGGGGTCGCCCTCGGTGTGCTCGCCGCGTTCGCGCAGGGCTGGCTCGACGACACCCTCGCCGCGTTCCTCGACATCCTCATCGCCTTCCCGACGCTGCTGCTCGCGATGCTCGTCGTCGCCGCCCGCTCGGCCACCCTCGGCTCCGCGATCCTCGCCATCGGCCTGGCCCAGAGCGCGGTGGTCGCCCGGCTCGTACGGATCCTGGTCAAGCGGGTCCTGGCGCGGGACTACGTCACCGCCGCCCGTACCTCGGGCACCTCCTGGCCGCGTACGGTCGTCGCCCACGTGCTGCCGAACATCTGGCCCACCCTCGTGGTCAACCTGGCCCTGCAGTTCGGCCTCGCCGTGCTCGCCGAGGCCGGCCTGTCCTACCTCGGCCTCGGCGCCCCGCCGCCCAACGCCTCCTGGGGCCGCATGCTCCAGGAGGCACAGGCCACCTTCACCACCGCCCCCGCCGGCGCACTGGCCCCCGGCATCCTGCTGGTCCTGCTCGTCATCGGGGTCAACCTCATCGCCGACGGGCTGCGCGACACCCTCGACCCGGCGACCCGCAGGAGGCGGACATGACCCTCCCCGGCCCGCTGCTCGACGTACGTGGCCTGACCGTGCGCACCGACGACGGGCACACCCTGGTCGACGGCCTCTCCTTCACCGTCGCCGGCGGCGAACGCCTCGGCCTGATCGGCGAGTCCGGCTCCGGCAAGTCCCTCACCACGCTCGCCGTGCTGGGCCTGCTGCCCGACGGCATGACCGCCACCGGCAGCGTCGAACTGGCCGGCACGCAGATCGTCGGCGCCCCCGAGAAACGCCTCACCGCCGTACGCGGCCGGGACGCGGCCGTGGTCTTCCAGGAGCCCCTGACCGCCCTCGACCCGCTCATGCGGATGGGCCGTCAGATCGCCCTGCCGCTGGCCCGCAGGACCGGCCTCAAGGGACGAGGACTGCGCATCGCCGTCGCCGAGGCGCTCGCCCGGGTACGGCTGCCCGAACCCGATCGCATCGCCCGCTCCTTCCCGCACGAGATCTCCGGCGGCCAGCGCCAGCGCGTCGCCCTCGCCATGGCACTGGCCTGCGAACCGCGCCTGCTGATCGCCGACGAACCCACCACCGCGCTCGACGTGTCCGTGCAGGCCGAGATGCTGGAGCTGCTCGACACCCTCGTGCGCGAACGGGAGATGGCGGTGCTGTTCGTCAGCCACGACCTCGCCGTGGTCGCCGCGGTGACCGACCGCGTGCTGGTGATGAAGGACGGCCGGGCCGTCGAGGAGGGCCCCGTCCTGGACGTCGTCGGAGCGCCGAAGGCCGCGTACACCAAGGCGCTCGTCGCGGGCGCCCGCAAGCTGGAGTCCGCCCTGGACCTGAGGAGCCCGCGATGACCGACGTGCCGGAACCCACCCCCGTGCTGGAGCTGACGGACGTGGCCGTGCGCTACCGGGGCGCCGCCACCGACGTCGTACAGGACGTGTCCCTCGCCGTGGCGCCAGGACAGTCGCTGGCCCTCGTCGGTGAGTCGGGCGCCGGCAAGACCACCCTGCTGCGCCTCCTGCTGGGCCTGGCGCGTCCCACGGCCGGCACCGTCCGCTTCGACGGCGAGCCGCTCGCCCCGCGCGACCGGCGGCAGATGAGGCGCTTCCGGCGCGGCGTCCAGTGCGTGTTCCAGGACCCGTACTCCTCCCTCGACCCGAGTCGGCGCGTCGCCGCGATCGTCGCCGAACCGCTGCGTTCCCTGGGCCTCGACACCCGTACGACCGCCGCCCCGAAGGTGAGTGCCGCGCTCGAACGGGTCGGACTGCCGGCCGACGCGGCCTCCCGCTACCCGCACGAGTTCTCCGGCGGCCAGCGCCAGCGGATCGCCATCGCCCGCGCCATCGTGTGCGACCCGCGCGTCCTGCTCGCCGACGAACCCGTGAGCGCGCTCGACGTCGCCACCCGGGTCAAGATCGTCGACCTGCTGGCCGAGCTCAAGGAGGAGCGGCGGCTGACCCTCGTCATGGTCTCCCACGACCTGTCGGTCGTCGCCTCCCTGTGCGAGCGCACGGCGGTGCTGGAACGCGGCCGGCTGGTCGAACAGGGCGACACCGCTCAGGTGCTGGGCGCCCCGGCCCACCCGTACACCCGACGCCTGATCGACAGCGTGCCGCGGCTCCCGGCCTGAGCCGGCCGGCGGGTCGCGTCAGCCGGCCGGTGTCGCGTCCTGAGACCCCGCGGGACACCGTGTGACAGCCCGCGCTCCGTTGCGCGGGCGACAGCGCGGACTTCGGGGAGAGGGGGGCGCGGCCTCAGTAGCCGACGCGGGCGTTGACGCGGCGCGGGTAGTAGCGCTCGTCGCCGCTGCGCTCGTAGTCGGGCTTGCGCGGGGTGTCGCTCGTGGGAAGGTCCCCGGGGACGGTGACGCGCTGGCCGCGGCGGTACTCCTGGTAGTCGTTGATGGCGACGTGCTGGGTGGCCCGGTTGTCCCAGAGCGCCACGGTGTGCGCGTCCCAGCGGTGCCGGCAGGTGAAGCGCGGCTGCTCGGAGTGCTCGAACAGGTGCTGGAGCACGGCGTCGCTCTCCTGCCGCGTCAGCTGGGGGATGTGCGAGGTCCACAGCCGGGTGACGTACAGCGACCGGCGCCCGGTCTCCGGGTGGACCCGTACGACGGGGTGCTCGGCGGACATCTCGATGACCGGCGGGATCTTCAGCACGTGGACGGCGGTGAGGCCGTCAAGCAGCTCCTTGAAGGACGCGGACAGCGTCTCGTACGCGAGGTACTGGTTGCTCCACATGGTGTCGCCGCCCGAGGGCGGGCAGTGGACCAGGTGCAGGATCGAGGCGATGGGCGGATTGGGACTGAAGCTGACGTCGATGTGCCACTCGTCGGCCTTCCCGCCCTTGTCGGACTCGATGAGGGTGATCTCGGGGTGTTCCTCCAGCTTGGGCAGGAACGGGTGGACCTCGACGTCGCCGAAGCGCCGGCCGAGCGCCACGTGGGCCTTGGGGGTCAGGCTCTCCTGGCCGGGGAAGAACAGCACGAGGTGTTCGAGCATCAGCTCGTGGATCCGGTCGAACTGCGCGTCCGTGACCGTGTTCAGGTCGACTCCGCGCACCTCGGCGCCCAGTGCGCCGGAGACGAGGCGGATCTCGAACTCGTCGCCTGAGCCGGAGCCTGGGCCGGAAGCGGCGGCGGGCGCCGAGTCCGGGGCGGGCACGGCGTCGGCGGCGGTCACGGCTTCGGTGGTGGGCTGCGGGGATGCGGACTGCGTCACGGTGGAATCTCCTTCGTCTGTACGGGAGTCGGGGTACGAGGGGCGGTGGCGACGCGGTGGCTGCCCCCGGGGCCGGCCCGGTGGGCCACCGCTCACCCGCCGTGCGCCGGACAGGTACTCCGCCATCAGCGGGCAGTCCTCGAACAGCCGGTCGGGCGCGGTGCCTCGCCACGGTCGCCTCGCACCCGGTCCGCGTACTCCCTGCGCGACGCACCCGCGTCGACGGCATGTGTCACGTGAGCCCGACCTTCCGTGCGGAGGGAACCTGGCCGGCGTCAGGGGCCGGAGCGAGGCCGACCGTACGGCCGTTGCAAGGGATGCTCCCGAACGGTGGTGGCCGGGGAGATCGGTGTGAGCCGCCGTTACGTCACGACGGCTCGGCCCGCGGCGTGAAAACCGTGTACGAGCGCACCGGCCGCGGGGTCAGCGGGCGCCGCCTCCCGCCGGTCCCGGGGGACCGGGCGGCGCGGGGCCGTTCCCGTCCACGGCACGGCCCGCGTCCGACGCGGCGACGGACCCGCCGCGGTCCACCGCCGCGCGGCGGGCCGAAGATCCACCGCACGGCCGTAACTGTGGTGATCGTGGATGCCTCGCCCCGGCGGCGACGGCAGGTTGGGACGGTATCCGCCACCGGTCCGCTCTCCTGCGAGGTATGCCGTCATGCGTGTTCGTCCCCTGGTCCTGAACGACTGTCGCCCGGAACCGCCCGAGGCCACCCACGACGGTGGCGAACCGGCCCCGTGCGATGCCCTCCGAGCGGTCGGGGGGCGATGATGACGGCAGCACCACGTCGGTACAGTTCGCCGCAGCAGGACAGCGCCCGCTGGGACGACTTCCCGGTGCGTGAGGGCGACATCGTCATCAGCAGCCCGGCGAAGTCGGGGACGACCTGGGTGCAGATGATCTGCGCGTTGCTCGTCTTCCAGACGCCCGAACTCCCGAAGCCGCTGTCGACCCTGTCGCCGTGGCTGGACCAGCTGTTCACCCCGCGGGACCAGATGTACGCGCGCCTCGCCGAGCAGGAGCACCGCCGCGTCCTCAAGACGCACGTGCCGCTCGACGGACTGCCGCTCGATCCGCGCGTCCGGTACATCGTCGTCGCCCGGCACCCGCTCGACCGGGCCCTGTCCATGTACCGGCAGGCCGCCAACATCCGTGCCGAGTGGCTGCACGCCTTCCAGAGCGAGCCGGACGCACCGAACGTCAGGCAGCCCTCGCCCACGCTTCCGCCGGTGCGCGAGTATTTGCTGAACTGGTGCGAGGCCGGATCGTCCGACGGCTGGGAGCAGGACGTGGCCTCGGCCGAGCTCCATCATCCCCTCGACGCCTGGAAGCGGCGGGCGGAGCCGAACATCAAGCTCCTGCACTACGACGACCTGAGCGCCGACCTCGGAGGCCAGATGGCGGCGCTGGCCGAGTGGCTGGACATCACGGTGGACGCGTCGGTCTGGCCGGAACTGGTGAAGGCCGCGACGTTCGACGAGATGAAGGCCAAGGCACAGTGGCTGGCGCCGGACACCGAAGTCCTCACGGACCCGGTGGACTTCTTCCACGGAGGACGCTCGGGCGCCGGTCGCGAGGTACTGACCGACGCCGACGTGGCCGCGTACCGGAAGCGGGTCAGCACCCTCGCCCCGCGGCCGTTCCTGGAGTGGCTGCACCGGGACTCGCCCGCCGACGGCGGTGGAGCGAACGCCCTCGACTGAGTCGGGGCGGCCCCACACCGAGGACACCGACGGACGCAGGCCCCCCGCACCGCCGGTCCCCGTGACAGCGACCCCGTGAGGTGCAGAACGGCGCCAGGGCGCCGACGCCCTGGGCCGGACCGCACCGGATCCCGCCCCGACGAGCCGAAGGGAGCAGCCCCGCCATGGAGCTGAGCGCCGCGTCCACGAGCCCCTGGTTCCGCAGATTCCACCCGCGTCCGGACGCCCGGGTCGCACTGGTGTGCCTGCCGTACGCCGGAGGGTCCGCGAGCGCCTACTTCTCCCTGTCGGAGCGCCTGGCCGCCGAGGTCGACGTCCTCGCGACGCAGTACCCCGGCCGCCAGAACCGGTTCCACGAACCCTGCCTGGAATCCGTGCAGGAACTCGCCCGCGGCGTCTTCGACGACCTGGGTCCGCTGATCGCGGGACGGCCCTTCGCCCTGCTCGGGCACAGCATGGGCGCCGCCGTCGGCTTCGAACTGGCCAGGCTCCTCGAACGCGAGGGCCCCGCCGCCCCGCTGGCCCTGTTCGCCTCCGGCCGTCGCGCCCCGTCGATCGAGAGCGACCGCGGCGTCCGCTTCCTCGACGACGCGGGCGTCGTCGCCGAACTCCAGAGCATGGAGGGCACCGACGGCCGCATCCTCGACGAGCCCGAACTGCTGCAGCTCCTCCTGCCGTCGGTACGGGCCGACTACGTCGCCTCGGAGACGTACGACGCGGGACCCGGCGCGATCGTGGGGTGCGACGTCGTCGCGCTCGCCGGGGACCGGGACGCCCACGTCGGGGTCGACCAGGTGGCCGACTGGCGCGACCACACCACGGGCGCCTTCGACCTGAAGGTCTTCCCCGGCGGCCACTTCTTCGTGACCGACCACGAACCGGAGATCGCCTCGCTGGTCACCGCCACCCTGCGGGCCGCCGCCCGCCCCGGACACCCCACCCGCTGAGAGAGAACCAGCCATCCCGATGAGTAGGCGGTCCCCCCGTGCGCTTGAACAGTTTTGACGAGTGGTCGCCCCTGCGCGAAGTCGTCGTCGGATCCGCGCGGAACTATGTCTCGCACGAGCGGGAACTCTCCTTCGACCTCTTCTTCCACGACAACCTCGCCCAGGACAACCCCGGCCGGTCCGAGTGGTACTACCCCCGGCTCACGGCGCGGCGCGAGGGATCCGGCCGGCAGCGGCTGCCCGTGGCCCGGAAGTACGTCGACGAGCTGAACGAGGACCTGGAGGGCCTGGCCGACACCCTGCGCACCCTCGGTGTCACCGTCCACCGGCCCCTCGCGCTGCCCGCGGACACCGCCGAGGTCACCACCCCGGCCTGGTCCGCCTCCGTCGTACCGCCGCTCAACATCCGGGACAACACACTCATCGTCGGCGACGAGATCATCGAGACACCGCCGATGATCCGCTCCCGCTACTTCGAGACCCAGTTCCTCAAACCGCTCTTCCAGGACTACTTCCGCAGCGGCGCCCGCTGGACCACCATGCCGCGCCCCATGATGACCGACACGTCCTTCGACCTGTCGTACGTGCGCACCGCGACCGCGGGCGGACCGACAGAACCCGTGGAAGAACCGCGGCCCTCGCCCTGGGACGTGGGCCTGGAGATGATGTTCGACGCGGCCCAGTGCCTGCGGCTCGGCCGGGACATCGTCGTCAACATCGCCACCGAGAACCACGCGCTCGCGGTCACCTGGCTGGAGCGCCACCTCGAAGGCCGGTTCCGCATCCACCGGGTGCACCGGCTGAGCGACAGCCACATCGACAGCATGGTCCTGGCCCTGCGCCCCGGCCTGCTGCTGGTGCGCTCCGAGGCGGTCGCGGACGCGCTGCCGCCCGAACTGCGCCGCTGGGACCGGATCGTCGCGCCCACCCCGCGGCAGAACAGCTTCCCGCGGTACGACGACGACGCGCTCATCCTGACGAGTCCCTTCATCGACCTCAACGTGCTGTCCGTCGACCCGGACACCGTCCTGGTCAACGAGGCCAGCCCCGAACTGGTCCGGACCCTGGAGGCGGCGAAGTTCACCGTGGTCCCCGTACGGCACCGCCACCGGCGCCTCTTCGGGGGCGGGTTCCACTGCTTCACCCTCGACACCGTCCGTGACGGCGGTCCCGAGGACTACCTCACCTGACGTCGAGGGCGGCGCGCCCCGGCCCCCGAGGGCGGGGTCAGCCCGCTGTGCGCGCCGTCTCGTCCAGGGTGTTCAGCGCCACCGTCATCGGCATCGTCGCGTGCGGCGCCGGAGAGTCGAACTCGTAGGAGTGGTGGTCCCTGCCCACCGGCCGGCGGGTCAGGAACGCCAGCAGGTCACGGGTGGCCGGCCGGTCCGGGTCGGCCGCGTACAACGTCGAGACGCTGTGCTTGAGTTCGTGGTCGACGATCAGGCACGTGTCGAGGAAGTCGCGGTGCTGGGCGCGCGCACGCACCAGCTCCGGGTCGGTGTCGTGCCACCGGGTGCCGTTGACCTCGTCCATCTCGTGCAGGAACGTGACCGCGCTGTCCTCGGTCATGTTGGTGCTGCCCAGATACGTCGTCATGGTGTGGTCGACGCCGTCGCTGTGCACCCCCTCCAGCGCCGGTTCGCCGACCAGGTCGCGGGTGGTGGTCGTGCGCACGTTCAGCAGGGTGCACACCCAGCGGTCGCTGTCGTAGTCCAG
This sequence comes from Streptomyces sp. CWNU-52B, assembly GCF_047444975.1. Lineage (NCBI taxonomy): Bacteria > Bacillati > Actinomycetota > Actinomycetes > Kitasatosporales > Streptomycetaceae > Streptomyces > Streptomyces sp. CWNU-52B. Next base: position 305,036 of record NZ_JBLFJV010000056.1, read on the forward strand.
CTTCGGACGGGGCTCGACCGTCATCCCGTCGAACACCAGGTACTTGAAGACGAACAGCGCCTGGAGCGCCGTGTTGAGCTGCAGGTCGTCGCGGATCTCGTCGAAGACCCGGACCTGCCCGGCGTCGTGCCGTACGAAGTCGTCCTCCGTGGACAGCATGAACGGCTGGAACTCCAGCCGCCGCACCTCCAGGGCGACGGGGTCGAAGCCGAACCGCCCGGTGCGGGTCTTGCGGAACGGGAGCGTCGGATCGCTCTCCAGGGCGTCGCTGACGGTGACGAGCCGGTCGAGGTCCTCGTCCGTGGCACCCAGCGCCTGCACGATGCGGACCATCTGCTCGCCGGGTACAAAAGCGAGACGGTCACGGACATAGGACGAACGTATCTCTGCGATCTCGGAAGTCAGACTGTCGTTCGGCATTCCCGATTTCCTCCAGGATAGATGCGGTATGAGCCGCGGGAATTAGCGTCAGGTCTACCACCGGCCAACCCGGAAAGGCAATGCCGTCCGGACTGCGGTGCACCGCAATGTGGCGGAACACGCCTGGTCGACTTCGTAACGGCGGCGTTCACGGATGTCTTCCCCGCCCGTGCGGGGAATCGTGGGGTATTCGCGTGGAGTGCTGTCGCGCGAATCATGCTGTCACGTTAATCCGGAAGGTAATTCCGGAGGGCCGCGGCACAGGTCTTGATTACGTTCTTCCGCTTTTCTTTCCAGGGTCAAGGGAGTCGCACTCATGAGGGCAGCGGACGGCCGGGAAACGGCGCTTGCGGTCGTCGGTGTCTCATGTCGCTTTCCCGGGGCGCCGGACCCGGACGGGCTGTGGCGGCTGCTGGCCGCGGGCGAGAGCGGCGTCGGCGAGGTGCCGGCCGGCCGCTGGCCGGACCCCGCCGCCGGGCGTACGCCCCGCCGGGGCGGCTTCCTGGAGAACGTCGACGAGTTCGACGCCGCGTTCTTCGGGATCTCGCCGCGTGAGGCACCGTTCGTCGACCCCCAGCACCGGCTCGTCCTGGAACTCGGCTGGGAGGCACTGGAAGACGCCCGGATCGTGCCGGAGCAGGTACGCGGCAGCCGGCTCGGCACGTTCGTCGGCGTCACCGGGGACGACTACGCGCATCTGCTGTTCCCGCACGTCCAGGCGCTCGCCACGCAGCACGCGCTGCCCGGCGTGCAGCGCGGGGTCATGGCCAACCGCCTGGCCGCCTTCCTCGGCGCCCGCGGTCCGAGCCTGACGGTCGACACGGCCCAGTCCTCCTCCCTCGTGGCCCTCCATCTGGCGGCCGAGAGCCTGCGCGCGGGAGAGTCCGACACCGCGCTCGTCTGCGGCGTCAACCTCCATCTGCTGCCCCAGAGCGTGCTGCTCGCCGAGCGCCTCGGCGCGCTGTCCCCGCGAGGCCGCTGCTTCACGTTCGACGAGCGTGCCGACGGCTACGTACCGGGCGAGGGCGGCGGCGCCGTCGTCCTGAAACGGCTCGACACCGCGCTCGCCGACGGCGACCGCGTCCTGTGCCTGGTCCGCGGCAGCGCCACCAACAACGACCCGGCCGGCGCGACCTTCACCACGCCGACCGCCGCCGCCCAGTCCGACGTCCTCACCCGCGCGTACCGGAGCGCCGGAATCTCCCCGGACGCCGTCGACTACGTCGAACTGCACGGCACCGGCACCCCCACCGGGGACCCCGTCGAGGCCGCCGCGCTGGGCGACGCCCTCGGCCGCCACCGCGGCGCCGACCGTCCCCTCGCGGTCGGCTCCGTCAAGACCAACATCGGTCACCTCAGCGGTGCCGGCGGTATCGCGGGCCTCATCAAGACCGTCCTGGCGCTCAAGCACCGCAGGCTGCCCGCCAGCCTCAACTTCGAGAACCCCCACCCCCGTATCCCGCTCGACGAACTGAACCTCCGCGTCCAGCGACAGCTCGGCCCGTGGCCCGGCGACCCGTCGCCCGAGCGTGAACTCGTCGCCGGTGTCAGCTCCTTCGGCATGGGGGGCACCAACTGCCATGTGGTGCTGACCGACTGGCACCCGCGGTCGCCGGAGCCCGTCACCGCGCCGGTCGCCCTTCCCGCGGTTCCGTGGCTGCTGTCCGGACGCGGCGAGGCCGCCCTGCGCGACGCCGCGTCGCGCCTCGCGGGCGGCGAGGCGGTGAACGGTACGGAAGGCCCGGCGGCGGACGCGGACATCGCCTGGTCCCTCGCGTCGTCACGGACCACCTTCGGACGGCGTGCGGCGATCGTGGCGCCGTCGCACGAGGGCCTGCTGGCCGGGGTGCGCTCGCTGGCCGACGGCACGGCGGCGCCCGGTGTCCTGCTGTCCGGCGAGGCGGCGCCGGGCGACGTGGGGGTGGTGTTCTCCGGGGAGGGCTCGGAGCGCGGCGGCACGGGTGCGGGCCTGTCCGCCTTCCCGGTGTTCGCCGAGGCGCTGGCGGAGGTCTGCGAGGCGTTCGACGAGGTGGCCGCGGAGGTCGCCGGCACGGTGGGGCTGTCGGCGCAGGATCGTGAGCGGTTCGGTGTGGAGCGCGGGGCGTTCGGCGCGGGTCTGCGGCGGGCCATGGCGGAGGGGCCGGAGAGGACGGACGGGACGGACGGCGCGCGAACCGGCTGGGCCCAGCCGGGGTCGTTCGCGTTCGGGGTGGCCGCGTGGCGTCTGCTGACCTCGTGGGGTGTCGAGCCGTCCGTGGTGGCCGGGCACTCGGTGGGAGAGCTGGTGGCCGCGCAGGTGGCCGGCGTGTGGTCGGTGCGGGACGCCGCGCGGGTGGTGCTGGCGCGCGGCTGGCTGACGGAGACGGCGCCGGCCGGTGGGCCGATGCCGGCGGCGTTCCACGAGGTGCTGTCCTCGGTCGGGTTCGGCGTCCAGCGGCTGGCGGTGGCGTCGCTCGGGACGGGAGCGCTGGCGGAGCCGGGGCTCTTGCAGGATCCCGCGTACTGGGTACGGCAGGCGGCGGAGCCGGTCCGGTTCGCCGAGGGCGTCGCCGCGATGCGGGACCACGGCGTGTCGGCGTTCCTGGAGATCGGCCCGGCGGCCGTCCTCACCTCCATGATCGAGGAGTCGGTACGCGCCTCGGGCGAGGGCGAAGTGGACGCGCCGGGGCTTCCCGCCGTCGTGCCTCTGGTGCGCGACGGGGAGGACGAAGGGTCTGCCTCGGTCCGGGCCCTGGCGCAGCTGTGGGTGGCCGGCGCCGACGTGGACTGGGCGCCCCTGCTGGGCGGCGCCCGGCGTGTCGACCTCCCCACGTACCCGTTCCAGCGCCGGCGGTTCTGGCTCGACGGCCTGCCGTCACCGGCCACCGCCGAAGGCGCCGCGACCGGCGCCGAGACCGCCGCGACCGGCGCGCAGCCCGACGACCACCGGTCCGCCGAAACCGCCGCCCGGCTGGCCGCGCTCACCGGGCCGAAGCGTGCCGCCGCGCTGCGCGAGCTGGTGCGCGAGCAGGCCGGCGTCGTCATGAAGGACACCGGCCCGGTCAACCCGGCCCTCACCTTCAAGGACCTCGGTTTCGACTCGGTGATGACCGAGGAGCTGGCCAGGGGACTGGCGGCGCGTACGGGCGTGCGGCTCAGGGCGAGCGCGGTGTTCGACCATCCGACGCCCACGGCGCTTGCCGCTCACCTCGGCGACCGGTTGACCGACACGGAGACGGACACCGACTCCAAGTCCAACTCCGACGCGGAGTCGGCCGAGGAGGACGCCGGGGGACTGGCGGCGCGTACGGGCGTACCGCTGAGGGCGAGTGCGGTGCCCGAAGGACCGACCGTCACCGTCCCCGTCCGGGAGGCGGGTTCAGCGCGTGAGGCCGACGAGCCCCTGGCGGTCGTCGGCATGGCCTGCCGCTACCCCGGCGGCGTCGCCTCGGCGGACGACCTGTGGCGCATGGTCGCCGACGGCGCGCACGCCGCCGCGACCTGGCCCGCGGACCGCGGCTGGGCCCCGACGCAGCGGTACGGCACGGGCTCGGGCGATCCCGCTCCCGGCGGCGGATTCCTCGACGGGGCCGCGGACTTCGACGCGGACTTCTTCGGTATCTCGCCCCGCGAGGCGCTGACGATGGACCCGCAGCAGCGCCTGCTCCTGGAGACCTCCTGGGAGGCCCTGGAGCAGGCCGGGTTGGATCCGGCCGGGCTGCGGGGCTCGGCCACCGGCGTCTACGTCGGCGCCACCACGCAGGACTACGGCCCCCGAGCCCACCAGGCCCCGGACCACCTCTCCGGCCAGCTCCTCACGGGCAGTACCCCGAGTGTGATCTCCGGCCGGGTGGCGTACACGTTCGGTTTCGAGGGTCCGGCGATGACGGTGGACACGGCGTGCTCCTCGTCGCTGGTGGCGCTGCATCTGGCGGCTCGGGCGCTGCGGTCGGGGGAGTGCGACCTGGCCCTGGCCGGCGGTGTCACCGTCATGGCGACACCCGGGATGTTCCGTGAGTTCGACCGGCAGGGCGGGCTGGCGGCGGACGGCCGCTGCAAGGCCTTCTCGGCGGACGCGGACGGAACAGCCTGGTCCGAGGGTGTGGGTGTGTTGGTGTTGGAGCGGTTGTCGGTGGCGCGGCGCAGGGGTCATCGGGTGCTTGCGGTGGTGCGGGGGAGTGCGGTCAATCAGGACGGTGCGTCGAACGGTCTGTCCGCGCCGAGTGGTGTGGCGCAGCAGCGGGTGATCCGGGCCGCGCTGGCGGACGCGGGGCTCGGGGCGTCGGACGTGGACGCGGTGGAGGCACACGGAACCGGGACACGGCTGGGCGATCCGATCGAGGCCGGGGCACTGCTGGCGACGTACGGCCAGGGGCGGGACCCGGAGCGGCCGTTGTGGCTGGGTTCGGTGAAGTCGAACATCGGCCATGCCCAGGCGGCCGCCGGAGTCGGCGGTCTGATCAAGATGGTGCAGGCGCTGCGCCACGGCGTGCTGCCCGCCTCGCTGTACGCCGAGGAGCCGTCACCGGGCGTCGACTGGTCCTCCGGAGCCGTGAAACTCCTGGCGGACGCACGCGACTGGCCGGAGAGCGGACGGGTACGGCGTGCGGCGGTGTCGTCGTTCGGGATCAGCGGCACCAACGCGCACGTGATCGTCGAGGAGGCCCCGGCCGAGGCCGAACCGGCGAACGGGCGACCTGTGCCGTCGGTCGTGCCGTGGGTGCTGTCCGGCCGCAGCGGCGCGGCGCTCCGGGAGCAGGCCGAGCGGCTGGCGGCCTTCGTCGAGTCGCGGCCGGAGGCGTCCGCGCTGGACGTGGGTGTCTCCCTGGCGACCGATCGCGCGGTGCACGCGCGTCGCGCGGTGGTCGCGGGCGCCACCCGACGGGAACTGCTGGACGCGGTAAGGGCATTGGCCCGCAAGACGGGTGACGGTGGTGAGGTCCCCGGCGAGGACACCGTGCCCCAGACGGTCTTCGTGTTCCCGGGTCAGGGGTCGCAGTGGGTGGGGATGGCGGTGGAACTGCTGGCTGAGGAGCCGGTGTTCGCCGCGCGGATGCGGGAGTGTGCGGCGGCTTTGGAGCCGTTTCTCGATGTTCCTCTGCTGGAGGTGTTGGAGGACGGGTCGGCGCTGGAGCGGGTGGATGTGGTTCAGCCGGCGTTGTGGGCGGTGATGGTGTCGTTGGCGGC
>NZ_JBLFJV010000057.1:0-31725 GCF_047444975.1 Streptomyces sp. CWNU-52B
GGCTTCCTGGGTGTGGTGGGGGTCGAGGTTCACGACCACCAGAACCGTGTCCGAGCCGCGTGCGTCCGTGCCGGATTTCGAGTACGCGAGCACCGCCTCCTTGTCCGTCCGGTGGAAATGCAGGTTCCGCAGTTGCCGAAGTGCCGGGCTGCGACGCCTGATCGAGTTGAGAGCGGAGATCAGCGGGGCGATGCTGCGGCCCTCCCGCTCCGCCGACTCCCAGTCTCTCGGACGGAGTTCGTACTTTTCGGAGTTCAGGTATTCTTCGCTGCCCTCGCGCACCGGTACGCCTTCGCACAGCTCGAACCCGCTGTAGACACCCCAGGTCGGGGAGAGCGTCGCCGCCAGGACCGCACGCAGTTCGAAGGCGCCCCGGCCGCCGTGCTGCAGGAACTCATGCAGGATGTCAGGGGTGTTGACGAAGAAATTGGGCCGCATGGCGGCGGCCGTCTCACCGGAGAGTTCGGTGAGGTATTCGGTCAGTTCCTGCTTGGTGTTGCGCCAGGTGAAATAGGTGTACGACTGCTGGAAGCCGATCGCGCCGAGCGTGTGCATCATCGCCGGGCGGGTGAACGCCTCGGCCAGGAAGATCACATCGGGATCGGTGCGGTTGATGTCCGCGATGACCTGCTCCCAGAAGATGACCGGTTTCGTATGGGGGTTGTCGACGCGGAAGATCCGCACCCCGTGCCCCATCCAGAACCGCAGCACCCTGAGCGTCTCCCGCACCAGCCCCGGCATGTCCCGGTCGAAGGCGATCGGATAGATGTCCTGGTACTTCTTCGGCGGGTTCTCCGCGTACGCGATCGTGCCGTCCGCCCGGTGCTGGAACCACTCCGGGTGCTTCTCCACCCACGGGTGGTCCGGTGAACACTGGAGAGCGAAGTCGAGGGCGATCTCCAGGTCCAGCTCGGTGGCCCGGCGCACGAACGCGTCGAAGTCGTCGATCGTGCCGAGGTCCGGGTGGACCGCGTCGTGCCCGCCCTCCGGGGAACCGATCGCCCACGGCACCCCGACGTCGTACGGCCCCGGGTCCAGCGTGTTGTCGGGGCCCTTGCGGAAGGTCGTGCCGATGGGGTGGATCGGGGGCAGGTACACCACGTCGAAGCCCATCGCGGCGATCGCGGGCAGCCGCTTCGCCGCGGTCCTGAAGGTGCCGCTGACCGGCGCCTCGCCGGGCTCGACCACCGCGCCCTCCGAGCGCGGGAAGAACTCGTACCAGGACCCGAACAGCGCCCGCTCCCGCTCGACCTGCAAGGTCAACGGGTCGGCGGCCGTGACCAGTTCGCGCAGCGGGTGGCGCGCGAGGACATGGTCCACGTCGGGGGTGAGCGCGGCGGCGAGCCGGGCCGCCGCGGGGCGGTCCGTGTCGCGCAGGGCGGCCACGGCGGTGAGGATCGCGGTGCGCCGGCCCCTGCTCCTGGGCACCCCGGCCGCGGCACGCTCGTACAGCAGCGCGCCCTCCTCCAGGACGAGTTCGGTGTCGATGCCCGCCGGGATCTTGATCTGGGCGTGGTGGCGCCAGGTGGTGACCGGATCGCCCCAGGCCTCCACGGTGTACGTCCAGTGGCCCGCACGCGGTACGGAGACGGTGGCGCCCCAGCGGTCGGTGCCCGGGGCGAGTTCGCGCAGCGGGGTCCAGGGGCCGGTGCGGCCCTCGGAGTCGCGCAGGACGACGTTCGCGGCGACCGCGTCGTGGCCCTCGCGGAAGACCGTCGCGGAGATCTCGAAGGCCTCTCCCACCACGGCCTTCGCGGGACGGCGGCCGCCCGTGACGAGAGGACGCACGTCGAGGACGGGGATGCGGCCGATGACGGGGGTGGCGCGCTCGGGCTCGGGCGTGGCTTCCCGTGCGGGATCCGGGGTGGGAACCGGTGCCGGATCCGGTGCGGGATCCGGGGTGGGGGCCGGCGTGGGAACGGCGGGGCCGGCTTCCCTCCCCCGGTCGGGGGCCGGTGTGGTGCCGGGCGTCGGGGGTGGTGACGGCTGGTGGTGCGTGGCGGGCATGACCGCTCCTGTCCGCGTCAACGTGGGTGGGCGGATGGGGGTGTGGGGAGGTGGGTCCTGCGGTGGTTGTCGAAGGAGCCTTCCCACCCTTTTCGGGTGGGCAATCCGGCACCGTGTTAACTACTCGCACGTATGTCGACACACAAGACCGGCCTCACCCGATGGGAATCCGCCATCGATCCGCCATCGATCCGCCGAGGATTCATGGGACGAGGCCGGTCTGTGAATACGCAATCGACTACGGGTTGTTCACCTGGAGGAGCTTGTTCGGCGAGCCGAGACCCGGGTCGGACAAGGTCCCGGCGGCGGCCCGCTCGACGAGCGCCTCGCCGACCTCGGCGGGAGCCGCCGTGGCATGGTCGGCGAGATACAGCGCGGCCGCGCCCGCGGCATGGGGCGACGCCATCGAGGTACCCGAGAAGGTCGCCGTGCCGGTGTCGCTCGCAGGGGAGGCGGACGTGACGTCCACGCCGGGCGCGAACAGGTCGAGACCGGGACCCCAGTTGGAGAAGTACGCCCTGGCGTCGTTCTGGTCGCTCGCCCCGACCGTGATCGCCTCCTTGACGCGGGCCGGTGAGAAGAGGCTCGCCGGGAGGTCGTCGTTGCCCGCCGCGATCGTGTAGGTGACCCCGGAGGCGATGGAATTGCGTACGGCCGCGTCCAGTTGGGGATTGGCGAGACCGCCCAGGCTCATGTTGGCGACGGCCGGTTTCCTGGCGTTGCGTGTCACCCAGTCGATGCCCGCGAGGACCTGCGACAGTGTCCCGGCCCCGGTGTCGTCGAGCACGCGGACGGCGACGACGTGCGCCTGTTTCGCGACGCCGTACGTCGTGCCCGCGATGGTGCCGGCCACGTGTGTGCCGTGGCCCTGGCCGTCCTGGGCGACGGCGTCGTCGTCGACGAAGTCCCAGCCGGAACTGGCCCGGCCGCCGAACTCCTGGTGCGAGACACGTACGCCGGTGTCGATGACGTACGCCGTCACGCCCTGCCCCGCGGACTCGGGCCAGGTGTAACTGCGGTCCAGCGGCAGGTCCCGCTGGTCGATGCGGTCGAGGCCCCACGGCGGATCGGACTGCTGGTGCGTGACGGACACGGTGGCGTCCCGTGAGACCGAGGCCACCCGTGAGTCGGCGGCCAGCCGCCTGGCCTGCTGTTCGCCGGCCCGCACCGCGTAGCCGTTCAGTGCCGTGCTGTACGTGTGGCTTATTTTCGCTCCGTACTTGGTGGCGAGGGCCTTGCCCGCCTTCGACGGAGCCTGGGTTCCCCCTTTGAGCGTCACGATGTAGCTGCCGCTGACGGAGCCATGGGCGGAGCCACTGACGGAGCCGGCTCTCCCGCTGTCGGACAGCTGTCCCTCGGGAGCGGCGTGGGCGGGCAGAGCGGACGCCGAAAGCGCCGCGGCCGTCATGACCGCGGCCAGGCCTCCCGCCCGGTGCAGCCGCCGTGTGCGCGTCACTGCCATGGTGTGAGTTCCCCTCCTCGACTCGGCGTGACCCCGGCCGCGGGCGCGCGCCCTTGCTCGGGCGCCCTCGCGGGCTCGCGGACCCCGGACGGGTCTGGACGGGCCAGGGAAGGCCGTGGCCGGATCGCCATTCGGAGCCTCTCGTGCGACGTGAAGCACCACAAGGCCGCAGAGCGGGGCGGAATCGGCCATATCGCCCGGTCGTCGTGGGCGGGGCGGCGGGCAAAGGTTGCGGCGACATCAAGCCGACCGAAGGGGTCGGGAGGCCGAGGGTCGGGCTCGGGACGTCGAGAGGCCGAGGGGGCGCGGGGTCGAGGGAGGGGGGCGCGTGGCCGTGCCGTCCATGCCCCGCGGCGGCGGGGCGCGCCGGGTGCCGGGGCGGTCCGGAGCATCCCGGCAGCGGCCCCGCGCTTTGGGCGACGCGCTGTGCGCCGTAGTTGCGGAGGCACTCTCGCCGCTACCGTCGTGGGGGACGAGACGAAGGGCGCACATCGACGTGTGGCCCTCACGGTCCCCTCGGGGGCCAGGCTCCGGTTCGCCGCCCCGGTACGTTCTTCATGCCCGGTACGTCCTTTGTGAAGGTGGAAGCCCGTGAAGGCCATCCGCAGGTTCACCGTGCGTCCCGTACTCCCCGAAGCGCTGCTCCCCCTCAGCGACCTGGCGCGCAACCTGCGCTGGTCCTGGCACGCCGAGACCCGTGACCTCTTCCAGTCCGTGGACCCCGAGCGCTGGACCGCCTCCGGCTGCGATCCCGTACGCCTCCTGGGGAGCGTGTCGTCCGGGCGGCTGGCCCAGCTCTCGGAGGACCGGCGTTTCCTGCGGCGGCTGTCCGTGGCCGCCGACGATCTGAACGACTATGTGACAGGGGAGCGCTGGTACCAGTCCCAGCCGTCCGAACTCCCCGACGCCGTCGCCTACTTCTCACCCGAGTTCGGCATCACGGCCGCGCTGCCCCAGTACTCCGGGGGCCTGGGCATCCTCGCCGGTGACCATCTCAAGGCGGCCAGCGACCTCGGCGTACCCCTGATCGGCGTCGGACTCCTCTACCGGCACGGCTACTTCCGCCAGTCCCTGTCCCGGGACGGCTGGCAGCAGGAGCACTATCCGGTCCTGGACCCCAACGAACTGCCCGTCTCCCTGCTGCGCGAACCCGACGGCACGCCCTCCCAGGTCTCCCTGGCGCTGCCCGGCGGTACGGCCCTGCACGCGCGGATCTGGCTGGCCCAGGTCGGCCGGGTGCCGCTGCTGATGCTCGACTCCGACGTCGAGGAGAACGACCTCGGTGAACGGGGTGTCACCGACCGGCTGTACGGCGGCGGCAGTGAGCACCGGCTGCTCCAGGAGATGCTGCTCGGCATCGGCGGGGTGCGGGCCGTGCGGACGTACTGCCGACTGACGGGGCACGCGCGGCCCGAGGTGTTCCACACGAACGAGGGCCACGCCGGGTTCCTCGGTCTGGAGCGCATCCACGAACTGTCGTACGAGGAGCTCGACTTCGACGCCGCGCTGGAGGCGGTCAGGGCCGGGACGGTCTTCACGACCCACACCCCGGTGCCCGCCGGTATCGACCGCTTCGACCGGGAGCTGGTGGCCCGCCACTTCGGCCCCGAGGCGGAACTCCCGCGCATCGACGTCGAACACATCCTGCGCCTGGGCCTGGAGACCTACCCGGGCGGTGAGCCGAACCTCTTCAACATGGCGGTGATGGGGCTGCGGCTCGGCCAGCGGGCGAACGGGGTCTCCGTGCTGCACGGCCAGGTGAGCCGCGAGATGTTCTCGGGGCTCTGGCCCGGCTTCGACCCGGCGGAGGTACCGATCACCTCCGTCACCAACGGCGTGCACGCCCCCACCTGGGTGGCGCCCGAGGTGTTCCGGCTCGGCGCCCGGCAGATCGGCGCGCAGCGGACCGAGGACGCCCTCACGGTGGGCGGCTCCGACCGCTGGGACGCCGTCGCGGACATCCCCGACCAGGACATCTGGGAGCTGCGGCGTTCGCTGCGCGAGCAGTTGGTGGTGGAGGTGCGGGAGCGGCTGTACGCGTCCTGGCGGCAGCGGGGCGCGGGGACGGCCGAACTGGGCTGGATCGACGGGGTGCTGGACCCGGACGTCCTCACGATCGGCTTCGCGCGCCGAGTCCCCTCGTACAAGCGCCTGACGCTGATGCTGCGGGACCGGGACCGGCTGATGGACCTGCTGCTGCACTCCGAGCGGCCGGTGCAGATCGTGGTGGCGGGCAAGGCGCACCCGGCCGACGACGGCGGCAAACGCCTGGTCCAGGAACTGGTGCGGTTCGCCGACGACCCGCGTGTGCGCCACCGCATCGTCTTCCTCCCCGACTACGGCATGGCGATGGCGCAGAAGCTCTACCCCGGCTGCGACATCTGGCTCAACAACCCGCTGCGCCCCCTGGAGGCGTGCGGCACGTCGGGCATGAAGGCCGCGCTCAACGGCTGCCTCAACCTGTCGGTCCTGGACGGCTGGTGGGACGAATGGTTCGGCCCCGACTTCGGCTGGGCGATCCCCACGGCGGACGGCACCGCGGTCGACGACGACCGCCGCGACGAACTGGAGGCCGCGGCCCTCTACGACCTCCTGGAACAGCGAGTGACCCCGCGCTTCTACGAACTCGGCCGGGCCGGCCTGCCCGACCGCTGGATCGAGATGGTCCGCCGGACCCTGACCCACCTGGGCCCCAAGGTCCTGGCGGGCCGCATGGTCCGGGAGTACGTGGAGCGCCTCTACACACCGGCGGCCCTGGCCCACCGCTCCATGGACCACTCCGCGTCCAGGGAACTGGCGGGCTGGAAGTCCCGGGTGCGCTCGGCCTGGCCGCACGTCACGGTCGACCACGTCGAGACGACGGCCGCGACCCCGACGGCCGAACTGGGCTCGACGCTCTCCCTGCGGGTCCTCGTCGGCCTGGGCGACCTGGCCCCGGACGACGTCGAGGTCCAGGCGGTCTCGGGCCGCGTCGACGCGGAGGACCGCATCACGGACGGCACGACGTTCCCCCTGAAACCGGCGGGCGGCCCGGACCAGGAGGGCCGCTGGCTCTACGAGGGCCCCCTGGCCCTCGACCGCACGGGCCCCTTCGGCTACACGGTCCGAGTCCTCCCGACCCACCGCCTCCTCGCTTCCAGCGCGGAACTGGGCCTGGTGACGGTGCCTTCCGAGGGGGCGGTGGAGGGGGCGGGGGTACTGCTGCGGTGAGGGCGCCACCTGTCGTTCGGGCTTTGTCACGGCTCCTGGACCGTGTCGGGTGTGTGGGTGAAGTCCCTGATGAGCCGTGCGAGGCGGGTCGGCTGGTCCAGGGGGACGAGGGTGTAGCTGTCGTCCACCTCGGCCAGACGGCTCTGGGGCAGGAGTTCGGCGAGGCGGCGGCCGTGTTCCGGTGGCATCACTCGGTCGCCGTGGGCCCAGACCACGAGTGCCGGGTGGTTGAAGCCGGGCAGGCGTTCGGCGGCGGCCAGCAGGAGGCCGGTGTCGGCCGCCAACGCTCGCAGCATGCGCACGGCGTCGCGGCGGATCGCGGGCTGCCGCATGACCGGTCTCGTCCACCGGGCGGTGGCGGCGTCCCCTCGCTTGGTCAGCCACCCGAACGCGAGGGGCAGTCGACGGACCGGCCGCAGCCGCATCTGCTGCATGAACAGCCCGAACATCCGGGGCGAGAGTTTTCCGGTCAGCAGGAGCGTCCGGCCCGTCAGCCCCGGTGGGAAATTGTCGAACGCCTCACAGGAGACGAGTACCGCCCGCCCCACGCGCGCCGTGCCGTCGCCCATGAGCAGTTGGACGAGCGCCCCACCGGTGTCGTTGCCTACGAGGGTGACGTCGCGCAGATCGAGCCGGTCGAGGAACTCCGTGACCAGCCGGGCCACCCCGGGCAACGACAGGTCCGCACCCGCGTGCATCGCGTGACGATGGGCGCCGAGGGGCAGCGTCGGTGCCACGCACCGGTGCTCGGCGGACAGGTCGGCGATCGGCCCGTCCCACAACGAGGCGTCCATCATCAGCCCGTGCAGCAGCACCAGTACGGGGCCGTCGCCGCCGGTGTCCTCGTACTCGATCCTCCCGGCGGTCAGCTCGATCTCCCTCATGTGCTCCCCCTCACGCGTTGCCCCTCATGACCGTCGGTTCAGTGGACTCCGGTGCCATCGCTCTGTCCATGTCCGGGGTCGGGGTATGTGGCCGTCGCCCGCTCAGTGCCGCCGCGCTCAGGAGTCCGAACGCGACCACGGCGGCGGCCGTCCGTACGGCGTGGGCGATCTGCCAGCGGTCACGCACACTCGCCCAGTCCGCCGGGGGCGCCTGCACATTCCAGTGGAGCTGATCCGCGTTGATGGGGAGGCTGACGGCGAGCGTCGTGGCGAGGACGGTCAGGAGCAGGGCGAATGCCGTCGACGTCAGCCAGAAGGCCCAGCGGGTACGGTCTCGCGCCTTGACGGCCGTCGCTGCCAGAACCGCCGTGGACAGCAACGCCGGCAGGAGGGTGGCGGAGGCGAGGTCGTCCAGTCGCAGCAGTTCGACCTGTCGCACCTGGGTGTACACCGACCCGTCGAAGCGCCGCAGCGAGACCTCAAGGACCAGGACCGCGACGAGGAATCCGGCGAACACCCCCGCGAAGGCCAGCGTCGCGAAGCGCAGTGCCGTGGCCGTCCGTTCGCCCCTCATGAGGGCCCCTGGTCCCGCAAGTCCTGGAAGGCGGCCGCGTGTTCTGCCGCCCAGTCGGCGAAGGTCAGGGCAGGGCGGCCCAGGAGCCGTGCGACGGTGTCCGTCGTCGGCCCCGGCTGCTTCAGACAGGCGGCGGCGTAGCCGATGACCCGGTCGGGCACGTCCTCGGGCAGGCCCTGGGCGAGCAACGCCCGGCGCAGCCGCTCGGGAGGAATCTCCTCGAACGTCAGCTTCCTGCCGATGGCCTCGCCGATGACGCGGGCCTTGTCGTGCTGGGTGAGCGACTCGGGCCCCGTGATCGCGTAGGCGCGGCCGTCGTGGGCGGGGTCCAGCAGGGCTCGTACGGCGACCTCGGCGACGTCCCGCTGGTGGATGGGCGAGGTGGCCGCATCCCCGTACGCGCCCCGCACGACGCCCGTGGCGCGAATCTGCGGCGCCCAGGCCAGGGCGTTGGCCGCGAAATCGGCGCACCGCACGAACGTCCAGGCCAGCCCGGAGGCCCTGGCCGCGGCCTCGACCGCCTCGAACTCCTCGGCGAAGCGCCGGTACCCGCCGCCGTACTCCACGGTCACCGCCGACAGCACCACCACCCGCCGTACCCCGTGTTCGCCCGCCAGCGCCAGCAGTTCGGCGCTCGACTCCCCGACGGCACGCGGGCTGAGCAGGATGGACTCCACACCGTCCAGCGCCGACGCGAGCGACCGGGGCCTGGACGGATCGCCGACGACCGTCCGGACACCGTCGGCGAACTCGGGGGCGAACTCGGCGGCGGCCTCGGCGGTGGCCCGATCGCGGGTGACAGCCGCCACCTCGACCCCCTGGGCCGACAGCAGCTTCACCACCTCGCGGCCCACGGTTCCGGTCGCGCCAGTAACCATGATCATGGTGCACACTCCCGTCCGGGATACCTTGTTCTCCGTAGAGCAGATATTATGAGGAGCGTAACATATGAGTTCCGTAGAACATGGCGACGCTCGCCGGCGCAGGCGGCTGGGCGGTGAGATCCGGGAGTCGTTGCGCGCGCTGGGCGTCCAGCTCTCCCTGCTCAATCAGCAGGTCGGCGCACGTCTGGAGCTCAAGACCGTCGACATCGACTGCCTCGATCTGATCAACCGGCACGGCCCGATGGGTCCCAGTGCCCTCGCCCGCCTCGCCGGGCTGCATCCCGCCACCCTGACCGGGATCCTCGACCGGCTCGAACGCGGCGGCTGGATCGCCCGCGAGCGCGATCCGAACGACCGCCGCGCCACTCTCCTGCGCCCGCTGCGCGACCGGAACCCGGAGATCCTCGGGCTCTACTCGGGGATGACCAGCGCCGTCGAGGAGATCTGCGCCGACTACGACGAGACCGAGCTCCAGTTGCTGGCCGACTTCCTGCGCCGTACGTCGACGGCCGGCCGCAGCGCGACGGACGAGCTGGCCGAGCGCTGATGGATGGTGACTATGGACGGTGAAGGGTGAAAGGTGAAGGGTGGATCGAGGGGCGTCCGCCCTCAGAACTCCTCTAGAACTCCTCTAGAGCTCCTCTAGAACTCCTCGTCGTCCGCGCACATCCGGCGCAGCACCGTCCCGCACCGGCGTGCGTACGCGTGCTGCAAGCCCCGCGTCGCCGGGCCGCCCGCCCGGGTGTACCACTTCGCCGGGCGGCTGAAGGCCGTGATCGTGAGCCAGACCGTGCCGTCGCCCGTACGGTCGACGACGAACGACTCCTCGCCGGACTCCGGGTGGCCGGGGAGGGTGCCGTAGGCCCAGCCGGCCCGGCGGGGTTCGTCCAGGGTCCAGACGACGCGGCAGGGGGCCTTGATCCGGCCCAGGCCGACCGTCACGTCCGCGCCGGGTGTGGCGTGGGGGGCGTCCGTGGTGATCGTGACGCCGACCGCTCTGTGGAGTTCCCAGGTCAGGACCGCCTGGGAGGCCGATTTGAAGACCTCGTGGCCCTCACCTATACGGCTGCGGAGGTGCAGGGGGTGGAAGCCGGGTGGGCACCGGCCGTCGCGGGTCGCGCCCACATCCTCGTACGTGAAGGGCATGGGAACCAAGAGTAGGGCGGTACCCGGGGCGACGAGGGCCCCGGGTACCGCCCGCCCGTGACGGGACTGACGTCAGGCGACGTTCACGCCTGACCAGGCGGCCGCGACCGCCTTGTACTCCGTGCTCGTCGAGCCGTACAGCGCCGACGCCGCGCTCAGCGTCGCCGTACGGGCGCCCGCGTACTTCGTCGTGGACGTCATGTACTCGGAGAGCGCCTTGTACCAGATCTTGATCGCCTTGTCGCGGCCGATCCCGGTGACCGTCGAGCCGTTCGACGTCGAGGAGTTGTAGCTGACCCCGTTGATCGTCTTGGCGCCGCTGCCCTCAGAGAGGAGGTAGAAGAAGTGGTTCGCGGGGCCCGATGAGTAGTGGACGTCCACCGAGCCGAGGCTGGAGGACCAGCTGTCCTTGGACGCGCCGTCCTTGCTCGGCTTGTCCATGTAGCGCAGCGGGGAGCCGTCGCCGTTGATGTCGATCTTCTCGCCGATGAGGTAGTCGCCGACGTCGGACGCGGTGGCCGCGTAGAACTCCACCGCCGTGCCGAAGATGTCGGAGGTCGCCTCGTTCAGACCGCCCGACTCACCGCTGTAGTTGAGTCCCGCGGTGTTCGCCGTGACACCGTGGCTCATCTCGTGGCCCGCCACGTCCAGCGAGGTGAGCGGCTTGGCGTTGCCCGAGCCGTCGCCGTACGTCATGCAGAAGCAGGAGTCCTGCCAGAAGGCGTTGACGTAGCCGCTGCTGTAGTGGACGCGCGAGTAGGCCGCGACGCCGTTGTTCTTGATGCCGGTGCGGCCGAGCACGTTCTTGTAGAAGTCCCAGGTGGCCTGGGCCCCGTAGTGCGCGTCCACCGCGGCGGTCTGGGTGTCGGACGCCGCGCCCGAGCCCCAGGTGTCGTCCGCGTCGGTGAAGAGGGTGCCGGTGCCGGACGTACCCCGGTTGAGGTTGTACGTCTTGTGCGAGCCGCGGGACGTGTCGTTGAGCTGGTAGGTCGAGCCGGAGAGCGAGGTGCCGATGGTGACGGTGCCGGAGTACTGGCTCTTGCCGACACCGGTCTTGACCGCCTCCCACTCGTACAGCTTCTTGCCCGTCTCGGCGTCGGTGACGACGTGCAGCTCCTGCGGGGTGCCGTCGTGCTGGAAGCCGCCGACGACCGTCTCGTAGGCCAGGGCGGGCTTGCCGTCCGCGGCCCAGACGACCTTGCGGGGTGCCTGGTCGGCGGCCGACTTCTCGCTGCCCTCGGCCTTCGCGGCCGACACGGCCTGCTTCTCGGCCGCGGACCTGGCGATGGCGGGGGTGACGTCGGCGACCTTGATGGTGGCCTTGGTCGCCTTGGTCACGCCCTTCGTCACACCGGCCTTGGTCTCGTGGACGACCAGGTCGCCGCCGAGGACCGGGAGACCCTCGTACGTGCGCTCGTAGCGGGTGTGGGTCGTGCCGTCGGCGTTCTTGATGACGTCTCTGACGACCAGTTTCTCCTTGGCGCCGAGACCTATCTCCTCGGCGGTCGCGGGCGTGGCCGCCTCCGCCTTCTTGATGAGGCTCGTGCGGGCCGCCGGGGACAGCGGCACCGCGGAGGCGGCGAGCGTCGTCTCGCCGGCCGTGTCCGCCGGGGTCTGGGCGGAGGCGCCGGTGCTCAGACCAGCGGTGAGGAGCGCTCCGGCCGCGACAGCGGTGGCGATGGCCAGAGTGGTGCGCTTGCGACGCGCGTAGAGGGGGGTCACACAAGCTCCTTCGTGGGGGATGTCCGGCCGGTATGGGGGGGTGGCCGGACAGAGATGAAGTTGCGGTGCGGGTGCGCCTGCCGTGCGAGGTGGAGCCGGGTGGTGCGAGGTGAACAGTGCCAGGTGGGTCGCGTACATGTCAGCTGGGCGAATAAAGGTTGGCCGGAAATCGTCCGCTGCCCGAAGATCCGCGTACGCATTACGGACGCGATCTCCGGCAAAGCTCCGGCAACGGGACCGGAAGTGCGCAGCAAGAGATCGGCAAAATGCAGGCAAAGTGGGGGTAGGTGCGAGGGGTTGAGCCCGGGACTACACCCACGGCGGGCCGGTTCGTGCACCTGGGTCGCGGGGAGGTGGTCTTCCGGCCACTGGTCGTTCCCCGACGCCCCGTGCTCGCCCGTGCCCGCCCGATCCCGCACCGTCAACTGTCGGATCCCGTGGGTGACTTCGGAGGGCGCGCGGACGATACCCGGCTTGTCGGCGACGTCCGCCGAGGCCGCCGAGTCGACCGAGTCCGCCGAGTTCGAGGAGCTGAAGGGGTCGGGCGGTGCGTCGAGTCGACCTGGGTCACCGGGTCGACGGACACGTCGACGGACACGTCGGCGCGCCAGGTGCGGACGGTGTCCGGTGTGACGATCGCATGCGGCGGTGTGTTTCCGGCCTGGCTGAAAACAGTTGTTCAGGAGGTGGCGGCGGCCCCGTCGTCCGGATTCGACACCGAGGTCGGGCGCTCACCGTGCCACGAGTGCCAGAGCGCCGCGTACGCGCCGTCGGCCGCCACGAGGCTGTCGTGGGTGCCGAGTTCGGTCAGCCGGCCGTCCTCCATCACGGCCACCCGGTCCGCGTCGTGCGCGGTGTGCAGACGGTGCGCGATGGCGATGACGGTGCGCCCCGCCAGCACGGCGGCCAGCGCGCGCTCCGTGTGGCGCGCGGTCGCCGGGTCGAGGAGCGCCGTGGCCTCGTCGAGGATCAGGGTGTGCGGATCGGCCAGTACGACCCGGGCCAGCGCCAGTTGCTGCGCGCGCGAGCCGTCCGCGACGGGGGCCCCGCCCGGCCGGGCGCCGCCGGCCGTCAGGGACGGGCCGCCGGAGCCCAGCTGCGCGTCGAGCCCGCCCGGCAGCTCCCTGACCCAGTCGTCGGCGCCGACCGCGGCCAGCGCCGCCCACAACTTCGTGTCACCGGCGGCCGGTTCGGCGATCAGCAGATTGTCGCGGACCGTGCCCAGGAAGACATGGTGCTCCTGCGTGACGAGCACGACCTGCCGCCGCAACTGCTCCGGGTCCAGGCCCGCGATCGGCACCCCGCCCACCGTCACCGAGCCGGAGCGCGGCTCGTCGATGCCCGCGAGCAGCCGGCTCAGGGTCGTCTTCCCCGCGCCGGAGGGCCCGACGACGGCCAGCCGCTCCCCGGGCCGCACGGTCAGGTCTACCCCGCGCAGCACCTCACCGCCACGGTCGTACGCGTACCGCACCCCCCGCACGTCGATCCGGTCGTCCGCCGGAGCGGAGGAGCCGGACGGCACCGCCCGGGGAGCCCGGCCCAGGCCCTCCACCCGCGCGAACGAGGCACCGCTGCTCTGCAGTTGCTCCACCCGCATCAGCAAGGTGTCGAGCGGCGTCGTCAGCTGACGCAGGTACAGCGCCGCCGCGACCACGGCCCCCAGGGTCATCGACCCTCGCGCGTGCAGGGCGCCGCCCACCATCAGGACGACGGACACGGGAAGGACGTACGAGATGTCCACGGACGCGAAGAACACGCTCCGCAGGTACAGCGTGCGCATCCGGGTGCGCCGGGACGTCTCCAGGGCGTCCCGGCTCGCGGTGACGCGCCGCCGCTGAAGGCCGAACGCCTCGACGGTGCGCGCGCCGGACGCGGTCGCCGAGACGATCTCGGCGACCTCCGAGGTGGCCGCGCCCTCGGCGAGGTAGGCGGTGCGGGCCCGGCGCAGATACCAGCGCAGGGCGAACCAGATACCGGCCTGGGCGAGCACCGCGCAGCAGCCGAGCAACGGGTCGAGCACGAAGACCGCGCCGACCAGGAGCAGCGCCTGCACCGCGGACACCAGCAGTTCGGGCCCGGCGTCGCGCAGGGTCGTGCCCACCGCGGCGACGTCGGCGGTGCCGCGGGCCGTCAGGTCACCGGTGCCCGCGCGCTCCACCACGGAGGCGGGCAGCGCCAGCGTCCGGTCCACGAACTCCTCGCGCACCCGCGCCAGCGTCCGCTCACCGAAGCGGTGCCCCACGTACCGGGCGGCTCGGGCCAGCAGCAACTCGGCCAGCGCGCACACCAGGATGACCAGCGCCAGCCGGTCCACGGTGCCCACGCCGCGGCCGGCCCTGACCTCGTCGATGATGCGGCCCAGCAGCCACGGGCCGGCCAGACCGACGGTGGCGGTCAGCGCGTTCAGGGCGAGCACGACGGCGAAGGCGCGGCCGTCCGCGCGGATCAGGCGGGCCGCCGCCGCCCGCACGACGGCGGGCCCGGCGACCGGCAACTGCGTACTCATCGCACGACCTCTTCCACCCCGCCGGCCTCGCCGGCCGTCTGTGCCACCCCGGGCTCCCGCGCCTCCTCGCGGGCCACCAGCGCGCGGTATCCCGGCTCCCCGTCGAGGAGTTCGCGATGGCTGCCGTGGGCCGCGACCTCGCCGTCGACCAGGTAGTACACGGTGTCCGCCTGGTCGAGGACGAGCGGAGAGGTGCTGGTGACGAGGGTCGTGCGGCCCGAGCGCGCGGCCCGCAGCCGGGCGGCGACCGCGGCCTCGGTGTGCGCGTCGAGCGCCGAGGTGGGCTCGACCGCGAGCAGCACCTCGGGATCGGCGAGCAGCGCCCGCGCCAGGCGTACGCGCTGGCGCTGGCCGCCGGAGAGGCTGCGGCCCTGCGCGTCGACGGCCGAGTCGAGCCCGTCGGGGAGCCCGAGCACGATGTCGTCCGCGACGGCCGCGTGCACGGCCCGGCCGATGTCCGCCGCCAGGCGGTCGTGGCGGCCGGAGAGCAGGGCGCGCAGGGTGCCCGCGAACAGGTCGGCCTCGTTGTCGGCGACCAGGACGCGCTCCCGTATCCGCGGCAGGGCGATCGCGTCGAGGCGTACGCCGCCCCAGGTCGCCGCGGACTCGTCGTACCGGCCCAGGCGGTCGACCACGGCGGCGGACTGGGCCGGCCGGGCCCCGGCCAGCGCGGTCAACGTGCCCGGTGCCAGCGCGACACCGGACTGCGGATCGTGCAGCACGGCGGGCCCGGCCGGGGCGTCGAGCGACGTGTCCCGCGGGGGGCCGGCGGCGTCCGTCGCCGGGGAGGCCGGGGCCGGCGGCTTCAGGTCCAGGTCCAGGTCCAGAGGCTTCAGGGCCAAGGGCTCCAGGGCCAGGAAGCGTACGACGCGGCGGGCGGCCACCACGCCCCGGCTGACCTGGTGGCCGCACTCGACGAAGAAGGCCACCGGACCCACCAGGACCGCCGCGTAGCCGTACACGGACACCAGCTCGCCGACGCTGAGCGAGCCCTGGGCGGCGAGCCGGGCCGCCAGCCAGGTCACCACGGCCAGGAAGACCGTCGGCAGCCCGACGCCGAGCGCCTGGATCCAGCTGGTCACGGACCCGACCCGGTACCCCTGCTCCCGCAGGCGCCGGGAGTCTCGGCGGAAGGCGTCGGCGAACAGGCCCTTGCCGCCCAGGCCGTTGAGGACGCGCAGCCCGCCGGCGAGGTCCCCGATCCGTGCCGTCAGCACCCCCTGCCGCTCGCGGTACTCCGTCTCCGTGCCGCGCAGCCTCCCCAGCAGCGGACCGACGAGTACGACGATCACTGGCACCCCGAGCAGGACCACGGAGGCCAGCGGCGGCGAGACCGAGAGGAGCAGTCCGGCCACCACGAGGTAGGCGGCGGCCGAGCCGACACCGGGCCCGACGACGGTCAGCGCCTGGCTGATCGTCAGCACGTCGGCCACGCCGATCGTGACGACCTCGCCGGTCCCGGTCTGCCGGGACAGCCCGGCGCCCAGCCGGGTCGACTGCTCCACCACCAGCTTCACCGAACGGAAGTTGGCGTCCATCCGGACCTGGGTCATCGTGCGGTGGCGCAGGACGCCCACCCCGGTGTTGAACACCCCGAGGACCAGCAGCGCGGCGGACCAGCCGGCCAGCGCGGTCTGGTCGCCCGGCTCCAGGCCGTCGTCGATCGCCCGGGACAGCAGATACGGCGTCAGCGCCAGGAGCACCAGCCAGGTGGTGGCCAGCAGCGCGCCCGCCGCGGAGCGCCCCGGCTGCCGGGTGACCAGCCACCACAGATACCGGCCGCCGCCGCGCAGGTCGGGCACCCCCGGATCCCCGTACGCCAGGTCGTGGGCCCGGTCCGCCCGGCTGCGGACCGCACGTCGCAGGGTCATTCCGCGGGTCCCTGCACGAGGCTGTCCCGCCAGGCCCGGTGCAGATCCGCGAACCGGCCCGTGTCCGTGATCAGCCGGTCGGGGGTGCCGTCCTCGACGATGCGGCCGTGCTCCATGACGAGGACCCGGTCGGCGATCTCCACCGTCGACAGCCGGTGCGCGATGACCACCGCCGTACGCCCGCGCAGGACCGTGTGCATGGCCCGCTGGACCGCCCGCTCGCCCGGCACGTCCAGCGAGCTGGTGGCCTCGTCCAGGATGAGCACCGCCGGGTCGGCGAGCAGCGCCCGCGCGAACGCGACCAGTTGACGCTGACCTGCCGAGATGCGCCCGCCCCGCTTGCGTACGTCCGTGTCGTAGCCGTCCGGCAGCGCGCTGATGAAGTCATGGGCGCCGATGGCCTTCGCGGCCCGCTCGATGTCCTCGCGGGAGGCGTCGGGGCGGCCGATGGAGATGTTCTCGGCGACCGTGCCGGAGAACAGGAAGGCCTCCTGCGTCACCATCACGACCCCGCGCCGCAGCTCGGGCACCGAGAGCTCGCGCAGATCCACGCCGTCGAGCAGGACCCGGCCCGTCGTCGGGTCGTAGAAGCGGGCCAGGAGCTTGGCGAGCGTCGACTTGCCCGCGCCCGTGGAGCCGACCACGGCGACGGTCTGGCCCGCCGGGAGCGTCAGCGAGAAGGTCGGGAGCACCTCACCGCCCGTGCGGTACGCGAAGCGGACGTCGTCGAAGACGACCTCGCGGCCCGGGAGTTCGGAGGCGAGCGCGGGCAGGGCGCGCGGCCGCTCGGGCTCGGGCACCGAGGGGACCTGGGCCAGCAGGCCCGCGACCTTCTCCATCGAGGCGGCCGCCGACTGGTACGAGTTGAGGAACATGCCGAGCCGGTCGATCGGGTCGTACAGCCGCCGCAGGTACAGCACCGCGGCGGCCAGCACACCCAGCGCCAGGGAGCCGGACGCCACCCGGTACGCGCCCCACAGCACGATCCCCGCGACCGCCGTGTTGGCGACGAGCCGGGAGCCGACGACATAGCGGGCCATCTCCAGGATGGCGTCGCCGTTGACCCGCTCGTGATGGCTGTTGAGCGCGTGGAAGGCGGTGTCGTTGACGGCCTCGCGGCGGAAGGCGCGGACCGGCCGGATGCCGTTCATCGTCTCCGCGAACTTCACGATGACGGCGGCGATGGCGGTCGAGCGGACGCCGAAGATCCGCCCGGCGCGGTGCTGGTAGAGCCGGATGAGGAGGTACAGCGGCACGAACGAGGCCACCGCGACGGCGCCCAGGCCCAGGTCGAGCCAGAGCAGCATCGCCGAGATGTAGACGAACGACAGGACGACGGTGATGAGTTCCTGGAGGCCCTCGCTGAGCAGTTCGCGCAGCGACTCGACGTCCGTCGTGGACCGGGAGATGAGCCGCCCGGAGGTGTAGCGCTCGTGGAAGTCGACGCTGAGCGCCTGCGCGTGCCGGAAGATCCTGCCGCGCAGGTCGAGCAGGACGTCCTGGTTGACACGGGCGGACGTGAGGATGAAGCCCCACTGGAGGGCGCCGGCCGACAGCGAGCACAGCGCGTAGGCGGCCGCGACCGCGATCAGCGGGCCGTGGTCGTCCGCGCGGAAGGCCGGTACGGCGCGGTCGATGGCGTACGCCACCAGCAGCGGGCCCGCCTGCACCGCCGCCTGCTGGAGCAGGAGGAGGACCGCCGTGAGGGCGACACGCGCCTTGAGGGGCGAGAGCAGGGAACGCAGGAGGGCGGAGGTGGCGCGCGGGGGAGCGGGAAGGGCGTCACGGTCGAAGGGGTCGCCGTCCTCGAACGGCGGGACGGCCCGCTGCTCCGCGTCGCCGGTTGCCGGCGCGGTGGTCGTGGGCGCCGTCATCGGTTCTCCCTCTCGGTCGTCTCTGTCCTTCCCGACATCAGCCAGGCGTACTCCGTGCTCGTGCGCAGCAGTTCGTGGTGGGTGCCGACGGCGGTGACCCGGCCCCCGGAGAGCAGGGCCACCCGGTCGGCGAGCAGGACCGTGGACGGCCGGTGGGCCACGACCAGGGCGGTCGTCCCGGCGAGTACGCGGCGCAGGGCCGCCTCGACCAGGGCCTCCGTGTGGACGTCCAGGGCGGAGAGCGGGTCGTCCAGGACGAGGAAGCGGGGGTTGCCGACGACCGCCCGCGCCAGGGCCAGGCGCTGGCGCTGGCCGCCGGAGAGGCTGAGGCCCTGCTCGCCGACCTGGGTGTTCGTCCCGTGCGGGAGGGTGTGGACGAAGTCGGCCTGGGCGACGGCCAGGGCCCGGCCCAGGTCGGCCTCGTCGGCGGTGTCGGCGGCGCCCATGAGGACGTTCTCGCCGACGTCGGCGGAGAAGAGAGTGGGCTCCTCGAAGGCGACCGCCACGAGGGCGCGCAGCTCCTCCCGCGGCATTCCGGTGATGTCCACGCCATCGAGGGTTATCCGCCCCGCCGTGACCTCGTGCAGCCGGGGGACGAGCGCGGTGAGCGTCGTCTTCCCGGAGCCGGTGCCGCCCACGAGGGCCATGGTCTCGCCGGACCGGATGTGCAGATCGACGCCGTCGAGGACGGGAACGCTGTCGGGGGGCGCGTCGGGATACCGGAACCGGACGCCTTCGAACCGAAGCCCGCCGCGACCGGCGTCAGTGATGTCAGCGGCGTCAGCGGCGTCAGTGGCGTCGGAGACGACGGAGACGACGGAGAATCGCGGGGCCGCGGGCTGCCGGGCTCCCTCCGTCACACCCTCCGTCACCCCCTGCGACTCCGGCTCCGCGTCCATCACCTCGAAGTACCGCTCCGTGGCCGTCGCCGCCTCCTGGCTCATCGCCAGCAGGAAGCCGATCGACTCGACGGGCCAGCGCAGCGCGAGCGCCGTGGACAGGAACGCGACCAGCGTGCCGGCCGACAGGGAACCGTCGGCCACCTGCACCGTCCCGAGCACGAGGGCCGCGCCGATGGCCAGTTCGGGCAGGGTCGTGATGGCGGCGTAGATGCCGGCGAGCAGGCGCGCCTTGGCGAGCTCCGTGCCGCGCAGGGTCCTGGAGAGGTCCCGGAAGGCGAGGGCCTGGCTGCGATGACGCCCGAACCCCTTGATGATCCGGATGCCCAGCACGCTCTCCTCGACGAGCGTCGTCAGGTCGCCGACCTGGTCCTGGGCCTGCCGCGCCACCTGTGAGTACCGCTTCTCGAAGACCCAGCAGACGATCATCACGGGCACCGCGGGCGCGAGCAGCACCAGCCCCAGCGTCCAGTTCTGGGCCAGCATGATGAGGACGCCCACGAGGATGGTCACCGAGTTGACCAGCAGGAACGTCAGCGGGAACGCGAGGAACAACCGCAGCAGCATCAGATCGGTGGTGCCCCGCGACAGCAACTGCCCCGACGGCCACCGGTCGTGGAACGCGATGGGCAGCCGCTGCAGATGCCGGTACAGGTCCGCCCGCATCGCCGCCTCGACCCCGGCCAGCGGTCTGGCCACCAGCCACCGCCGCAGCCCGAAGAGCACCGCTTCGGCGATCCCGAGGAGCAGCAGGAAGAGGGCGCCGAGCCACACCCCGTCCGTGTCCCGGTCGGCCACCGGACCGTCCACGATCCATTTCAGGACGAGCGGGATCACCAGCCCCGTACAGGAGGCGAGGACGGCTGTCACCGCCGCGACGCCGAGCCGTGCGCGCACCGGCCGTACGTACGGCCACAGGCGCAGCAGGACGCGCACGGCCGAACGGCGGCGGTCGGGGGAACGGCTCTCGGTGACTTCCTCGGCGGGCGCAGGTGTGGTTGTCATCAGCAGCGAGCCTACGGATCGGCACTGACAACGCCCACCGAGTTTTGGCCGGGTCGGCGTCGGCCGCTGGTCCTACGACCTGGGGGTTCCCCGCTCCTTACGGGGCGCCCCCGGCAGCCCCTACTCGGCGACCTTCAGCAGGAGGACCGTGCGCGGTGGGACCGTGACCGTCGTGGCCGCCAGGTGCGTCACCCCGGGGGCGGCCGCCTGTTCCTCCCTCGACGTGTCGACCACCACCTCGTACGACGCGGCCCACGGCGGGCCGGGGAGGGCGAAGTCCGCGGGGCCGTCCCCGGCGTGCAGGACCACCAGGAAGCTGTCGTCCGTCACGGGGGCACCCAGCGCGTCCCGCCCGGGGATGTCCCGGCCGGACAGGAACATCCCCAGCGTCCCCGCGGGCGCGTACCAGTCCCGCTCCGTCATCTCGGTGCCGTGCGCGGTGAACCAGGCCAGGTCCCGCAGCCCGTCGGCCGAGTGGGCCCGGCCGGAGAAGAAGGCACGCCGCCGGAGCACGGGGTGCGCGTGGCGCAGGGCGATCAGCCGGGACGTCAGGTCGAACAGGGCCCGCCAGCCCGGGTCGTCGAGGAGGCTCCAGTCGAGCCAGCTGATCTCGTTGTCCTGGCAGTACGCGTTGTTGTTGCCCCGCTGGGTCCGCCCGAGTTCGTCGCCCGCGACCAGCATCGGCACCCCGGTGGAGAGCAGCAGCGTGGTCAGCAGGTTGCGCAGCCGGCGGCGCCGCAGGTCCCGTATCCGCGCGTCGTCGGTCTCGCCCTCGGCCCCGCCGTTCCACGCGCGGTTGTCGTCGGTGCCGTCGCGGTTGCCCTCGCCGTTGGCCTCGTTGTGCTTGCGCTCGTACGACACCAGGTCGCGCAGGGTGAAGCCGTCGTGCGCCGTCACGAAGTTCACCGAGGCGTACGGCCGCCGCCCGCCCCACGCGTACAGGTCGCTCGACCCCGAGAGCCGGTACCCGAGGTCCCGCACGTCCGGCAGCGCGCCCCGCCAGAAGTCCCGTACGGCGTTGCGGTAGCGGTCGTTCCACTCCGTCCAGAGCGGCGGGAACGCGCCCACCTGGTAGCCGCCGGAGCCGACGTCCCACGGCTCGGCGATCAGCTTCACGCGGCGCAGCACCGGATCCTGCCCGATGACGGCCAGGAACGGGGACAGCATGTCGACGTCGTGCATCGACCGGGCCAGCGCGGCCGCCAGGTCGAAGCGGAAGCCGTCCACGCCCATCTCCGTCACCCAGTAGCGCAGCGAGTCCGTGATCAGGCGCAGCACGTGCGGCTGTACGACGTGCAGGGTGTTGCCGCAGCCCGTGTAGTCCGCGTACCGCCGGGCGTCGTTCTGCAGCCGGTAGTAGCCGCGGTTGTCGATGCCGCGCAGCGACAGGGTCGGGCCCAGCTCGCTCGCCTCGGCCGTGTGGTTGTAGACGACGTCGAGGATGACCTCGATGCCGGCGGCGTGCAGCGCGCGCACCATGCGCTTGAACTCGCCGACCTGCCGGCCGTTGGTCCCGGAGGCCGCGTAGCCGGCGTGCGGGGCGAAGTAGCCGATCGAGTTGTAGCCCCAGTAGTTCCGCAGGCCCCGGCGCAGCAGATGGTCCTCGTGCGCGAACTGGTGCACCGGCAGCAGCTCGACGGCCGTCACCCCGAGCGCCACCAGGTGCTCGATCGCCGCCGGATGGGCCAGCCCCGCGTACGTGCCGCGCAGTTTCTCCGGGATCCCCGGGTGGAGCTTGGTGAAGCCCTTCACGTGCAGCTCGTAGATGACGGAGTCCGCCCACGGCGTCTTCGGGCGGCGGTCGTCCGCCCACTCGTCGTCGGGCGCGTCGTCGTGGACGACGACGCCCTTGGGGACGTACGGCGCCGAGTCGCGGTCGTCGCGCACCGTGTCCGCGACGTGCTGCTGGGGCCAGTCGCGCACATGGGCGTACACCTGGGGCGGCAGGCTGGCGAACTCGTCCTGTCCCGCGCCGTCCACCGCTCGCGCGTACGGGTCGAGGAGCAGCTTCGCGGGGTTCCAGCGGGCGCCGGTCCACGGGTCCCAGCGGCCGTGCACCCGGAAGCCGTACCGCTGGCCGGGCCGTATCCCCGGCACGAAGCCGTGCCAGATCTCGTGGGTCAGCTCGGTCAGCGGCACCCGGATCTCGACTTCGTGCCGCCCGCCGTCACCGCTCCCGCTCAGGGGCTCGGTCCCGTGCGCGGCGCCGTCGTCCGGTGTGCCGAAGAGGCACAGCTCGACCGACTCGGCCCCGCCCGCCCACAGCGCGAAGTTGGTGCCCGAGACGCCGTCGGGCCCCGTCCGGAACCGCGCCCCGAGCGGGGTCGGCGCGCCCGGCCGGACGGCGGTGCCCGGCGCGGTGCGCGCCGTGCCGTTCAGCGCGGTGCCGTTTCGCGCGGGGGCGGCCTGTGCGGGCAGCCCTCCGCCCGGCGCGCGCCCGTCCTGCACTGCCTCCTGCTCGGCTGCGCTCGACACCCTGGGCCCTCCCGGCGGCTCGGTCGGAGCGGCACCAGGAGGACCGCGGCGTCCCGGCCGCGGCCTCATCCCGTGTCGTCCTCCCCACTGTTCTGCCCAGAGCCGGGCTCGCACTCACGTTTCCCGAGACGGGGGACTGTCGTTGGGTGCACGTGATGCACGAACAGACGCGCGCGCGGCGCGCAGGGGCCGCGCTGGCCGCCGCACTGACATGGGCGGGCCTGCTGGCCTCGGCCGCCGGATGCACCTCGCACGGGGTGGACGAGATGCTCGGCAAACCCCGTTCGCCCCGGGACGCGATCCGCGTCGTGCCGGACGACGGCAGCAAGGCCGTACGCCCCGACGAGGGCCTGGTGGTACGGGTGCCTGCCGGGCGACTGGAGTCCGTGAAGGTGGTGAAGTCCCAGGACGCCCAGGAAACCCCGGTCCCCGGCCGGATCGGCGCGGACGGCGCGACCTGGCGGCCCGCCGCCCCGAAGCTCGCGCTCGCCGCCAAGTACACGGTGGACGCGGTGGCGCTCGACGGCCACGGCCGGCGGGTGGCACGGCACGCCACGTTCACGACGGTCGTCCCCGACGAGCGGTTCATCGGGTACGTCATGCCGGAGAACCGTTCGACGGTCGGCACCGGAATGATCGTCTCGCTGGAGTTCAACCGCGCGATCGAGAACCGGGCGGCGGTCGAACGCGCCATCCGGGTGACCTCGGTGCCGAAGACGGAGATCGCTCCGCACTGGTTCGGCGAGGACCGCCTGGACTTCCGCCCCGAGACCTACTGGAAACCCGGTACGAAGGTCACCGTCGACCTGCGGCTGCGGGACGTCGAGGCGGCCCCGGACGTGTACGGGCTCCAGCGCAGGACCGTCTCCTTCACGGTCGGCCGCAGCCAGGTCAGCCTCGTCGACGCGGCCGCCCACACCATGCGGGTGCACCGCGACGGAGAGCTCCTGTCCACCGTGCCGATCACCGCGGGCGCCCCGAAGAGCACGACGTACAACGGCAGGATGGTGGTCACCGAGATGCTGGAGGTGACCCGGATGAACGGGGCCACCGTCGGTTTCACACGCGCCGACGGCAAGGGCGAGTACGACATCCCCGACGTCCCGCACGCCATGCGCCTCACCTCCTCCGGGACCTTCCTGCACGGCAACTACTGGGCCGAGGGCGTCTTCGGCCGGGCCAATGTCAGCCACGGATGCGTGGGACTGCGCGATGTGAAGGGCGGCAGCTCCGCGACCCCGGCGGGCTGGTTCTTCGACCGCAGTCTCATCGGCGACGTCGTGGAGGTCGTCAACAGCAAGGACGGGAAAGTCGCTCCGGACAACGGCCTCGGCGGGTGGAACATGGGCTGGAAGGCCTGGAAATCGGGCTCCGCGGTGAAGTAACCCGACATACGGGTACGCACACGGAAGGGCCCCCGGCGCCACCGGCTCGACGTGTTGGGACTGAACGGTGACATTCCCTGGAGGCCATCCCCCGTGGCAGTGTGATTAATTAGCGCGATGCGTGCGTGGGACGCGCCGTAGTACGGGCCTGAACAGGCCGTGCGAGGGGAGAACGAACTTGAACGGGCGACCGATATCGGGGGCGTCGGTTGGCGCGCGGACACGAAGTGGCAAAGGAGCCCTGGCACTTGTGCTGGGGACGATGCTGCTCCTCGTGACCGCCTGCGGCGGGGGAGGGGACTCGGGTTCCGGGTCCGGCGACGGCAAGGACAAGGATTCGGACAAGGCGGACACCAAGGTCTCGCAGGCGGTCGTGACCATAGCCCCGAAGGACGGCGCGGGCTCCGTCCGGACCAGTGGTGCGCTGAAGGTGACGGCGGCCAAGGGCAAGCTGACCGAGGTCACGGTCGAGGACGGCAAGGGCGAGCCGGTCGAGGGGAAGATCACCGACGGGGGCGCGAGCTGGACGCCCGCCGGTCATCTCGCCGCGGCCACCAAGTACAAGGTCCACGCGGTGGCGAAGGACTCCGAGGGCCGTCAGGCCGCCGAGGAGTCCGCCTTCACCACGCTGACCCCGAAGAACACCTTCGTGGGCACCTTCACGCCCGAGGACGGCTCCAAGGTCGGCGTCGGAATGCCCTTCTCGGTGAACTTCACCCGGGGCATCACCCACCCCGAGGACGTCGAGAAGGCGATAGAGGTCAAGACCGAGCCTGCGGTCGACGTCGAGAGCCACTGGTTCGGCAACGACCGCCTGGACTTCCGCCCCGAGGAATACTGGAAGTCCGGTACGAAGGTCACCGTGACGCTGAACCTCGACGGGGTCGAGGGCCGGCCGGGTGTCTACGGCAAGCAGGCCAAGACCGTGAAGTTCACGATAGGCCGCAGCCAGGTCTCCACGGTCGACGTCAAGACCAAGAAGATGACCGTCGAGCGGGACGGCAAGGTCATCAAGACCATCCCCGTCACGACGGGCAAGGCCGGTTACGAGACCTGGAACGGCCAGATGGTCATCAGTGAGCGCCTCCGGGTGACCCGGATGAACGGCGAGACGGTCGGCTACGGCGGCGAGTACGACATCAAGGACGTGCCGGACGCGATGCGCCTGACCACGTCGGGCACCTTCATCCACGGCAACTACTGGGGCGGCGACGCCTTCGGCAACTACAACGCGAGCCACGGCTGCATAGGTCTGCGCGACCAGCGCGGCGGCGGTGACCGGGGCGCCCCGGCCGCGTGGTTCTTCGACCACTCGATCGTCGGCGACGTGGTGACGGTGAAGAACTCCAACGACCGGACCGTGGCCCCGGACAACGGGCTCAACGGCTGGAACATGTCGTGGGAGAAGTGGAAGGCGTGACCCCGCGGGGACCCGGGCGCCGCTGACCGCGGCGTCCTCGTCCCGGTCCGTCCCGACCGGACCGTGGGGACGGCCCCGGTGTGCTCCGCTGTGACGGAGCACACCGGGGCCGTACCCGTTAGCCCCCGTTAACCTGCCCTCATGACCGTCAATCTCGAAGTCGCCGAAGGTGTCGGAACGATCCGCCTCGCCCGTCCGCCCATGAACGCGCTGGACGTCGCCACGCAGGACCGGCTCAAGGAACTCGCCGAGGAGGCCGCCCGCCGCGAGGACGTGCGCGCGGTGATCCTCTACGGCGGGGAGAAGGTGTTCGCGGCGGGCGCGGACATCAAGGAGATGCAGGCCATGGACCACGCGGCGATGGTCGTACGCTCCCGGGCGCTGCAGGACTCCTTCACCGCCGTGGCCCGCATCCCCAAGCCGGTCGTCGCCGCGGTCACCGGTTACGCGCTGGGCGGGGGCTGTGAGCTGGCGCTGTGCGCCGACTTCAGGATCGCCGCGGACAACGCCAAGCTGGGCCAGCCGGAGATCCTCCTCGGGCTGATCCCGGGCGCCGGCGGCACCCAGCGCCTGTCCCGGCTCATCGGCCCCTCCCGGGCGAAGGACCTCATCTTCACCGGCCGCATGGTCAAGGCCGACGAGGCCCTGTCGCTCGGTCTGGTGGACCGGGTCGTACCGGCCGCCGACGTGTACGCCGAGGCGCACGCGTGGGCCGCGAAGCTCGCGCAGGGACCGGCGCTCGCGCTGCGCGCGGCCAAGGAGTCGGTCGACGTGGGCCTGGAGACCGACATCGAGACCGGGCTCGCGGTCGAACGCACCTGGTTCGCGGGTCTGTTCGCGACGGAGGACCGGGAGCGGGGGATGCGGAGCTTCGTCGACGAGGGGCCCGGCAAGGCGAAGTTCCTCTGACGGGTCTCGTGACGGGTCTCGACCGTGCCGCCGAGGTGTCGCGGTGCCGCGAAACTCACCCGTCAAGTTGAGCCGATCCTCTTGCAGTTGACGCGGTGTCTTACCCGGTGTCCCTCGAAGGAGCGGTTTATCCAGCCCTTAAGGCAGCCTTAAGCGTTCCTTTCGTCGGACCCGGGTGATCGCCCTCAATGGGCCTGTCGTAGCAGGTCAGACGGGGTGTGTGGATATCTGAAATGCCCATGGCATATGTCGATCGAATCGAGCGGAATGTGGAGTTCCGGGGGTCGTATTCCTCTGGAACGTCCCCGGAGTGGCCCTTTGGCAGCCATGATGGGGGGCATGGCGGGGCTGGAGGGTATCGAACAGCCGCGGCGGCACGGGAGTGCGACCGCGGCGCGCTGGTCGCCTGCTGTCGAGGACGAACACGCGCTGAAGGCGCTGGAGTTGTTCGGCAACCCCACCGAGGCGGAGGTGCCGCTGCCGTCCCGGCCGGAGTCCGCCGC
Organism: Streptomyces sp. CWNU-52B; assembly: GCF_047444975.1. Classification (NCBI taxonomy): domain Bacteria; kingdom Bacillati; phylum Actinomycetota; class Actinomycetes; order Kitasatosporales; family Streptomycetaceae; genus Streptomyces; species Streptomyces sp. CWNU-52B. The sequence continues at coordinate 26,737 of NZ_JBLFJV010000057.1, forward strand.
CACCGCGCGCCGGCTCACCCAGGTCGTCGTGCTGCGCCAGTGGGGCCTCTCGCCGAAGATGACCGAGGACGCGGTGCTCCTGGTCTCGGAACTCGTGGGCAACGCGGTCCGGCACACCGGGGCGCGGGTCTTCGGGCTCCGTATGCGCCGCCGCCGGGGCTGGATCAGGGTCGAGGTCCGTGACCCCTCGCGGGGACTGCCCTGTCTGATGCCGGTGCAGGAGATGGACATCAGCGGCCGGGGCCTCTTCCTGGTCGACAAGCTCTCCGACCGCTGGGGGGTCGACCTCCTCCCACGGGGCAAGACGACCTGGTTCGAAATGCGGGTGGCGGACCGCTGAGGGGTGTCCCCGGGGCAACCTCCGTCCGCGGCGCGCCGCCGTACGAGTGAAGATCCACGGCCTGTCCCCGCGGACCCGCGAGGGTGCTCCCATGACCACAACTCGCCTGCGGCGACGGGCCGCCGCCGTCGTCCTGTCCCTCACGGCCGCCCTCGCGACCTCCGCCGCGACACCTCCCGCCGAGACCACGGCGAAGGCACCCGCGGCCTTCGCCGCGAAGGCCGCCGCGGCACCCACCTGTCCCCAGTTCGCCGACCCCGTGCACGCCGCCGCGGACCGTGGCGTGGACGTCGCCCGCATCACGCCCGAGCCGGTCTGGCGCAAGACCTGCGGCACGCTCTACCGCAGCGACGGCCGGGGCCCCGCCGTCGTCTTCGAGCAGGGCTTCCACCCCAAGGACGTCGTCGACGGCCAGTACGACATCGAGCAGTACGTCCTCGTCAACCAGCCCTCGCCGTACGTCTCCACGAGCTACGACCACGACCTCTACAAGACGTGGTGGAAGAGCGGCTACAACTACTACATCGACGCCCCCGGCGGTGTGGACGTCAACAAGACCATCGGCGACACCCACAAGTGGGCCGACCAGGTCGAGGTCGCCTTCCCGGGCGGTATCGCACGGCAGTACATCATCGGTGTCTGCCCGGTCGACAAGAAGACCAAGACCGAGATCATGAGCGACTGCGAGAGCAACCCGAACTACCGGCCCTGGCACTGAGAACGGCCCGCCTCGGCGCGGAGAGGAACCGCCGGCCCCGACGCTGAGCGGGCGCCTGAGTCCGGTCAGGCCCCCTCAGCCGTCACCTCGCCGGCGGCCGTCGCCTTCCGCCGTTCGGTGAGCAGTGCCTCCGCGCCCACCGCCCGGTAACCGGCCGCGAGGAACGCCCGCACGCTGCGGGCGTTCCCCGGCGCGAGCTGGGCCCAGACCGGCTCGCCGCCGGCCAGCCGCCGTGCCGCTCCGGCGAGTTCCCGCCCGAGCCCCCGGTGGCGTACCGCCGCGTCCACCTCGACCCCGGCCTCCAGCCGCCCCGCGACGCCCCGGCCGAGGACGAGCACTCCGCCGTCGACGGTCCACACGCGCACGTCGTCGCGGTGCTCACGGGCCCGTACGACCCGGTGGTGGTCCCGGTCGGTGACCTCCACCAGGGGGAGAGCCGGCTCGCCCGTGAGCGATGGGGCGACGGCCAGCAGGTCGACCGTGTCGTTCGTACGTCCCGTACGGTCCATGAAGGCCGCCAGGAAACGGGGGTTCATGGGCGCGGCGAGCGCGTCGCAGCCGGCCCGCTCCAGCGTCCGGCGCACCCACTCGGGATCCTCGTCCGTGAACACGACCGAGTGCGCGGTGAAGGCCACGACACCCGCGTCACGGGGAGAGGGCTGGCGCACCACCGTGACGCGGCCGTCCGCGGGAGGGAAGACGTCGCGGGCCGCCTCGTCGAGAATGGTCCGCAGGCACAGACTCTCGGGCACGCGTCCGCTCCTTCGCTTCGTCTCCTTGAGTCTCCACCCGCTGGAAGGCCCAGACTCCCGGACATGACCGACGACGGCACCGGACTCTTCACCATCGGCGAGCTGGCCAGGGCCACCGGGCTGACCGTACGCACCATCCGCTACTGGTCGGACGTGGACGCCCTGCCGCCCGTGACCCGCTCCGAGGGCGGCTACCGGCTGTACGACGCCGCGTCCGTGGCGCGCCTCGAACTCATCCGTACGCTGCGGGAGCTGGGCCTCGGCCTGGACGACGTACGGCGGGTGCTGGCGGGCGAGACGACGGTCGCGGAGGTGGCGGCCACCCATGTCCTGGCCCTGGACGCGCAGATCAGGGCGTTGCGGGTGACCCGGGCGGTGCTGTCGACCGTGGCGCGACGCGGCTCGACCGCAGAGGAGATGACCTTGATGAACAAACTGGCACGGCTGTCGGCGGCCGAACGGAAGCGGATCATCGACGACTTCATGGAGGAGACCTTCGGGGGCCTCGACACCGCGGACCCCGACATCCGCACCCGGCTGCGGTTCGGCATCGCCGATCTGCCCGAGGACCCCACGGCCGAGCAGGTGGACGCCTGGGTCGAACTCGCCGAGCTGATGCAGGATCCGCAGTTCCGCCGGCGGATGCGCAGGACGGTCGAGTTCAACGCGGCGGACCGGGGACCTGAGGTGCCCGCGGGTACGTCCCTGTGGTTCATGAGCCGTCTGGTGCAGCTGGCCGGTGAGGCACGGGCGCAGGGCGTCGACCCGGAGTCCGCCCGCGCCGACGAGGTGCTGGACGGGCTCCTGGGCGACGCCGACCGGGCCGCCGTACTGGAGCGCATGGAGTCCGCGTCGCACGTGGAACTCGCCCGGTTCCGGGAGCTGACCGCCGTCGTCCGCGGGACCGGGCCGCTGCCCGCGCACGCCGAGGAGTTCGCCTGGGTGGTCGCCGCGCTGCGGGCCAGGGCGGGAAGTTAATCTGACCTCGTCAGAGAAGCACCATGAAGGGGCGGGTCCGGTGGCGGACATCGAGGAAGCACGCAAGGCGTTCGAGCGCATCGACGTGGACGGGGACGGCTACATCACCGCCGCCGAGTTCAAGAAGGCGCTGGCCCAGGGCGGCGACTGGAACGTCACCGAGTCGGTGGCCGAGGCCGTCATCGCGGCCCAGGACGTCAACGGCGACAAGCTGCTCTCGTTCGACGAGTTCTGGGCCCACGTCAACAGGTGACGTGAGCGGCAGGGGCGCCCGTCGCGCGGGTCCGCGCGGGGCGCCCCTTTTCCACGCGTCCCGGTAAGTCCGGAATAGCCTGATCAGGTCGGCGGTTGCTACTCCCCGCAGGAGTCACCCACCTCCCCCTGGAAGGGCGAGTCGACATGAAGATCGGCATCATCGGAGCAGGCAACATCGGCGGCAACCTCACCCGGCGGCTCACCGCGCTCGGACACGACGTGCACGTCGCCAACTCCCGCGGCCCGCAGACGCTCACCGCGCTGGCGCAGGAGACCGGAGCCACCCCCGTCCGCGTCGAGGAGGCCGCCCGCGGCGCCGAACTCGTCGTCGTCACGATTCCCCTCAGGGCGGTCCCCGACCTGCCGTCCGGACTGCTGGACGGGGCGGCGGACCACGTGAGCGTCGTCGACACCGGCAACTACTACCCGCGGCGCGACGGCAGGATCGCCGCGATCCTCGACGAGGGCCTGACGGAGAGCCGCTGGACCGCCGGTCACCTGGGCCACACCGTCGTCAAGGCCTTCAACGGCACGTACGCGCAGGACATCCTGGACCGCCCCCTCCCGGCGGGCGCCCCCGACCGTCTCGCGGTCCCGGTGGCGGCCGACGACGAGGCCGCCAAGAAGGCCGTCCGCGCCCTCATCGACGAACTCGGCTTCGACACCGTGGACGCGGGCGGCCTCGACGACTCCTGGCGCCAGCAGCCCGGCACCCCCGTCTACGGCCTGCGGGCGGGCGTGGCAGGGGTGACGAAGGCGCTGTCCGAGGCGTCACCGGAACGCACGGCGGACTTCAGGGCGTAGCCGGTGCGCGAGTTGCAGGCCGGGCCGCTGTGCAACCGGTGCGAACTGCTCCTTGTGTTGCTTCTCCCGTTATTTCCCCATCAATAGAGATGTTTGGAATCCAGTCCCCTGTGTGCCAGTTGGCGTAGACACTGCTTCTCATAGGTTTTTGCATGGAGCCGCGGGGGCGCTCATGACCGTTCCTGCGTGAGCACAGGAGGACGGACATGGTGGCGTCGGATCCGCACAGCTACTGGATCGTGCTGCTGGACATCGAGGACTTCAGTCTGCGGACGGAAGTCGCCCAGGCGACCCTGCACGACGAGCTGTACGGGGTGGTCGAGTTCGCGGTCGCGCGGGCCGGACTCGACCTCGCCACGTGCCCGGTCCAGGACCGCGGGGACGGGATGCTGATCCTCGTCCCGACGGGGACGAGCCCGACCAAGCTGCTGAGGGAACTGACCCGCGGCCTCGACGACGCGCTGCGGGCACACCGGGCGAAGTACAACCTCGACCACCGCATGAGGCTGCGGGTCGGCCTCAACCAAGGGCTCGTGATCCGGCAGGGCAAGCGCTGGACCGGCACCGCCATCAACGACCTGGCCCGGCTCGTGGACGCCGGACCGGTCAAGGGTGTACTGGAGAAGGCCCGCAGCGCACAGCTGGTCCTGGTGGTCTCCGAGCACGTCTACACGTCGATCGTGCGCGGCGGATACCCCGGGATCGACCCGGCGGCCTATCTGCCCGCCGACTTCGTCACCAAGCACGACGAGCGGCGCCGGGGCTGGGTCACCGTGCCCGGCTACTCGGCACCGCCCGGACTTCCCGCCGATGCGGGGGAGCCGCCCGGCGCAGCAGGGGGAACCGCGGTCCGGGACGGCGCGGGGAGGGGTGACGGCGGAACCGCCGCGGGGAGCGCGGTTCCGCCGTCCACACCCGCCCACATCCACGACGTGACGGAAAGCGCGGTCGCGGTGAACGGCGACGCGTGGCACATCGGTGGTGACTACTACGGGGGTGACCACGTGCGGGGTGACAAGCACGTGCACCACGACGCCGACTCCGCGGACGAGCCATGAGCGCGGCCGACGGCCAGGCGCCGGCCCCGGCCCCGGCCCCGGCCGGAGCCCCGGCTCCGACCTCGCCCGCGCCCGCGCCCTCGC
>NZ_JBLFJV010000059.1:0-82729 GCF_047444975.1 Streptomyces sp. CWNU-52B
ACGGACGCTTCCTTTGTACTCACCCTCTCGGGCTTTCCTCCGGGCGCTTCCCTTCGTGTTTCCAACCTTACCAGATCCGTTTTCCGTTCCGTTTCCGGTTCGGAATTCATTTCCGGTGGCCAGTTGGTAGGCCTTGCCTATTTGATCGCCTTGCGGCTCTCTTTCGGCTAGTCCGACTTTATCAGAAGTTTTCGACCGGCCTGACCGGCCGTTCAATTCCTGAATTATCGGGAGGTGCTCCACCGGAATCGAATTCCAGGGAGCTGACAGATGCTAACTGCCACCGCCGAGCTTGTCCAGCTCTAGGCAACTGTTCGAATCTACCTCCCCACACGTTCCGTGTCAACGGTTTTTGTGGGGCGAGGAGGAGAGTAGCAGCCTGGCCGGTGTACCCGCACATCAGGCCGCGGTCGGCACGGAGGCACTGCGCTCGGACTCCTCGACGTCGCCCGTCTCGCCGGCCCGCGCCGCACGTCCGCCCAGGACATAGACGTACGCGAGGAAGAGCACTTCGGCGGCGATGCCGATGCCGATGCGGGCCCAGGTCGGCAGGCCCGACGGGGTGACGAAGCCTTCGATGGCGCCCGAGACGAAGAGGACCAGCGCCAGGCCTATCGCCATGCCCAGGGCGGCGCGGCCCTCCTCGGCGAGCGCCGCGCGGCGCGTACGCGGGCCCGGGTCGATGACCGTCCACCCCAGCCGCAGTCCCGTGCCGGCCGCTACGAAGACGGCGGTCAGCTCCAGGAGGCCGTGCGGGAGGAGCAGGCCGAGAAACGTGTCCAGGCGGCCCGCCGAGGACATCAGGCCGAGGCCCACCCCCACATTGAGCATGTTCTGGAAGAGGATCCAGATGACCGGCAGGCACAGGAAGGCCCCCAGCACCAGGCACATCGCGGCCGCCTGGGCGTTGTTCGTCCACACCTGGGCCGCGAAGGACGTCGCGGGATGGCTGGAGTAGTACGACTCGTACTGGCCGCCGGGGCGCGTGAGCTCCCGCAGCTGGCTCGGGGCCGCGATCGAGGACTGCACCTCGGGGTGGGTGCCGATCCACCACGCCAGGACGACGGCCAGCGCGGTGGACAGGAGCGCGGTCGGGACCCACCAGTGGCGCGCCCGGTAGACCGCGGCGGGGAACCCGTGCGTGAGGAAGCGCGTGACATCGCGCCAGGAAGCCCGGCGGGTGCCTGTCACGGCACTGCGCGCGCGGGCCACCAGTTGACTGAGGCGGCCGGTGAGCTGGGGGTCCGGGGCGCTGGACTGGATCAGGGAGAGATGGGTCGCCGTGCGCTGGTAGAGGGAGACCAGTTCGTCGGCCTCCGCGCCGGTGAGCCGGCGCTGACGGCGGAGAAGCGCGTCCAGCCGGTCCCACTCGGCCCTGTGGGCGGACACGAAGACGTCGAGGTCCATCGGGTCGGCTGCTCCTCGGCTGCTCGTCGTGTGGTCAGCTTGTCGCACTGCGGCGTGTTGTGCCTCAGCTTGGCAGACTGGCTGTTCTCAAGGCGGTTCGGGGAAGGACGGCGGGGCGATGAGTGAGCTTGTGACGGGCGAGGCGGTGGCGCTGGAGTTGCGCCCCGCGAAGCTGCCGAGCCGGGTACTGGCCGTGGTGCTCGACCTGGTGGTGGCGGTGGCCGCCTATGTCGCCGTGATGATCGCCCTGGTGCTGTCCACGGCCGCTCTCGACGAGGCGGCGCAGGCCGCGGTGTCGATCGCCGCGTTCCTTCTTCTGCTGGTCGGCGGGCCGATCGCGGTGGAGACCCTCAGTCATGGGCGCTCTCTCGGAAAGCTGGCGTGCGGGCTGCGGGTGGTACGGGACGACGGCGGGCCCATCCGGTTCCGGCACGCGCTGGTGCGCGGGGCGGTCGGTGTGGTCGAGATCCTGATGACGTTCGGGGTCGTGGCGTGCGTCGCGTCGCTCGTGTCGGCGCGGGGACGGCGGCTCGGTGACGTGTTCGCGGGGACCCTGGTCGTGCGGGAACGCATTCCCACCGGGCGTACGTCCTTCGTTCCCCCTCCGCCGCCGTGGCTGGCGGGGCGGTTCTCCGCGCTTGATCTGTCCGGGGTCCCGGACGGGCTGTGGCTGGCCGTGCGGCAGTACCTGACGCGGATGCAGCAGCTGGATCCGCAGATCGGCTGGGCCATGGCGCAGCGGCTCGCGGCCGACGTCGCCGAACGCACCGGGACTCCGGCGCCGCCCGGGGTTCCGCCGGCGGCGTTCCTGGCGGCCGTGATGCAGGAGCGGCAGGCGCGGGAGATACGGCGGTCGTTCGGTGGTGGGGACGTCGGCGGTGGGCAGATCGGTGGCCCGGGTGCTCCTGGTGCTCCGGTGATGCCGTACGGCGGCGGTGCCGTTCAACCGCGGGTCCAGCCTCAGGCCCCGTTCCCCGACTCCGCTCCGGCCCCGGCCGCGACCCCTGCCGCCGTGCGGGCGGCCGACGCGGAGCGACCCTCCACCGGGTTCGCCCCGCCTGCCTGATCCCCGCCTGCTGATACCCGTCCGGCTGATACCCGGCCCCGAGCCGCACCGTCGTCAGGTGAAGACCGACGGCGGTGATTCGAGGTCCTCCAACTCGATCCCGGGGGCGGAGAGCACCACGTCGCCGGAGAGGTGAACGGTGTGCTGTTCACCGGTGTCCAGGGCTGTGACCTGGTACTCCTCCACGGCCAGGGGGCCGTTGTCAGTGGCGTGTGTTTCTCTCGTGATCAGGGCCCAGGACTGGTCGAGGGTGCGCGGGGCGAGGACCGGGTCCGTGAAGGCGACGAGGCGTACACGCGTGGCGGAGGCGGCGGAGGCATCGGGGGTGAGGCGCAGCAGACGTGCGGTGGCGACGAGGAAGGCGGGGGACGTACCGGTGAAGGCGTGGGCGCGGACATTGCCTTCGGTGGCGTGATCTCCCGTGGGGTCGGTACGGACCCAGGTGACGCCGTCGAGGGCGGCGGCGCGGACCTGCCAGCCCGAGGCGTGGAGTTCGAGGCGGATGGGGCGGCCGCGGTCGTCGAGGGCGAGGTCGACGGAGCCGGCTGCCTCGCCGGAGGGGATGGTCAGTTGGGAGACGTAGCGCCAGCCGGAGGGGCCGGGCGCGCAGTGGAACCGTTCTTCGGCGAGAGGGGTGTGGTCGTGCGGGTCATGGAGCGAATATCGGCCGCGGGGCATGGTGGTCCGGGTCCTCGTATGGGGCAGGCCCCCGCCGGTGAGGGCGAGGGCCTGCTGACAACCGTCCGGTGAGCGCTGGGCTCAGTAGCGGTAGTGGTCCGACTTGTACGGGCCCTCGACCTCGACACCGATGTACGAGGCCTGCTCGGGGCGGAGCGTCGTGAGCTTCACGCCGAGCGCGTCGAGGTGGAGGCGGGCGACCTTCTCGTCGAGGTGCTTGGGCAGCACGTAGACGTCGGTCGGGTACTCCGCGGGCTTGGTGTAGAGCTCGATCTGGGCCAGGGTCTGGTCCGCGAACGAGTTGGACATCACGAACGACGGGTGGCCGGTCGCGTTGCCCAGGTTCAGCAGGCGGCCCTCGGAGAGGACGATGAGCACCTTGCCGTCGGGGAACTTCCAGGTGTGGACCTGCGGCTTGACCTCGTCCTTGACGATGCCGGGGATCTGCGCGAGGCCGGCCATGTCGATCTCGTTGTCGAAGTGGCCGATGTTGCCCACGATCGCCTGGTGCTTCATCTTGGCCATGTCCGAGGCCATGATGATGTCCTTGTTGCCGGTCGTGGTGACGAAGATGTCGGCCTTGTCGACGACCTCGTCGAGGGTCGTGACCTGGAAGCCGTCCATCGCCGCCTGCAGTGCGCAGATCGGGTCGATCTCGGTGATGATCACGCGGGCGCCCTGACCGCGCAGGGACTCCGCGCAGCCCTTGCCCACGTCGCCGTAGCCGAAGACGACCGCGGTCTTGCCGCCGATGAGGACGTCGGTGGCGCGGTTGATGCCGTCGATCAGGGAGTGGCGGCAGCCGTACTTGTTGTCGAACTTCGACTTGGTGACGGCGTCGTTCACGTTGATCGCCGGGAACAGGAGGGTGCCGTCGCGCTGCATCTCGTAGAGGCGGTGGACGCCGGTCGTGGTCTCCTCGGTCACACCGCGGATCTCGGAGGCGACCTGGGTCCACTTCTGCGAGCCGCCGGAGATCGTCCGGTTGAGGAGCGCCAGGACGACGCTGTGCTCTTCGTTCTCAGCGGTGTCGACGGACGGGACCTTGCCGTCCTTCTCGTACTCGACGCCCTTGTGGACGAGCATCGTGGCGTCGCCGCCGTCGTCCAGGATCATGTTCGGGCCGCCGGTGGGGGTGTTCGGCCAGGTCAGCGCCTGCTCCGTGCACCACCAGTACTCCTCCAGGGTCTCGCCCTTCCAGGCGAAGACCGGGACGCCCTGGGGGTCGTCCGGCGTGCCGTTCGGGCCGACCGCGATGGCGGCCGCGGCGTGGTCCTGGGTGGAGAAGATGTTGCAGGAGGCCCAGCGGACGTCGGCGCCCAGGGCGGTCAGCGTCTCGATGAGCACGGCGGTCTGCACGGTCATGTGCAGGGAGCCGGTGACCCGGGCGCCGGCGAGGGGCTGCGCGGCGGCGTACTCCTTGCGGATGGACATCAGGCCGGGCATCTCGTGCTCGGCGAGAGTGATCTCCTTGCGACCGAAGTCGGCAAGGGAGAGGTCGGCGACCTTGAAGTCCTGTCGGTTGTCGACAGTGGTCATACGAGCTGCTCCTCGGGTTGGGGCGAGGTCGGATTCGGCTGGTCTGCGCGGCTGCGGGCACGAAGAGCGCCCACGGGGCACACGAATGCCCGGTGCCTTGCGCAGCGCAGTCCGTCGGAGGCCCTCTCTCCCTCGGCCGGCCCGCTGGGGCCGCCCGACCGCCATCAGCAGCGACGTCTGGCTCGGTTTCGAATCTACACCGATCGGAGCAGTGGACCCCAGCCCGCCGGCGAACAGATCAAGCACATTTCGAGGGCCCGGCGGGGTGGGGACAAGGGCGACAGGGCGGGAGGAAGAGGGAGAAGAGCGACCGGCGGCCGGTGCTCGGGGTCAGTGCTCGGCGGTCGGTACCGGGCCGCCCGGGGAGGCCTCCGGGTCCGCGCCCTTCACGGCCTCGGCCACGGTGTAGATGTCGGGTTCGAGGTAGATGACGCGGGCGATCGGGACTGCCTCGCGGATGCGGGACTCGGCGGCGTTGATGGCCGAGGCGACCTCGGCGGCCGTGTCGTCGTGCTGCACCGCGATCTTGGCGGCGACCAGCAGTTCCTCGGGGCCGAGGTGGAGCGTGCGCATGTGGATGATGCCGGTGACGGTGTCGCCGTCGACGATCGCGGCCTCGATCTTCTCGACCGCCTCGGTGCCGGCGGCCTCGCCCAGGAGCAGCGACTTGGTCTCCACGGCCAGGACGATCGCGATGAGGATGAGCAGGATGCCGATGCAGAGGGTGCCGATGCCGTCCCAGACGCCGTCGCCCGTGCCCAGGGCCAGGCCCACACCGCCGAGCGCGAGGACCAGACCGACCAGCGCGCCGAAGTCCTCCAGGAGGACGACCGGCAGCTCGGGCGCCTTGGCGTGGCGTACGAAGTCGACCCAGGACTGCTTGCCGCGCGTGTGGTTGGACTCCTTGATGGCCGTCCGGAAGGAGAAGGACTCGGCGATGATCGCGAAGAGGAGGACGCCCACCGGCCAGTACCAGTGCTCCAGCTCGTGCGGGTGCTTGATCTTCTCGTAGCCCTCGTAGATCGCGAACATGCCGCCGACCGAGAAGAGGACGATCGAGACGAGGAAGGCGTAGATGTAGCGCTCGCGGCCGTAGCCGAAGGGGTGTTGCGGGGTCGCCTCGCGCTTGGCCTTCTTGCCGCCGAGGAGCAGCAGGCCCTGGTTGCCGGAGTCGGCGAGCGAGTGCACGGACTCGGCGAGCATCGACGACGAACCACTGAAGAGGAACGCCACGAACTTCGCTACCGCGATCGCGAGGTTGGCGGCGAGTGCCGCCACGATCGCCTTGGTGCCGCCTGACGCGCTCATGTGTTCCCGATGTCCCTTCGTCTGCCACTCGGCTGCCGTCCGGCTGTCGCCCGGCCGCTGTCGGGCCGCCGGACCGCCGGGCGCGCTTTGCCTGCCCTTTGCGGTGGGCCATTGTTGCAGCCCGGTCCGGCCGTGGAGCGCCAGGCCGCCACTGAGGGTCCCTCAGGCGACGACCGTGGCCCGGAAAATCGTCCCGCTCCCGGATACTTCCACCTTTTCGCTCGCCGGTACGAAGACCGAACCGCCGGGGGTGAGCGTGGTGTCCCCCGCCTGTCCGGGTTCCGCCTGTCCGGAGCCAGTCCGTACGGAGCCCTCGGTGCACAGCAGGATCTGCGGGGTGCGGCGGGTGAGGTCGTGGGCGGGGCCGCCTTCCGGGAGGACGTACCGGGAGAGGCGGAACTCGTCGATGGGGGTCTCGTAGACCTCCTCGCCGTCCGGGGACGCCTCGGGGCGCAGTACGCCCGGGTCGCCCGCCTCGAAGCGGACGATCCGCAGCAGTTCGGGGACGTCGACGTGCTTGGGCGTGAGTCCGCAGCGCAGCACGTTGTCGGAGTTGGCCATGATCTCGACGCCGAGGCCGTTCAGATACGCGTGCGGCACACCGGCGCCGAGGAACAGGGCCTCGCCGGGCTGCAGTCGTACGTGATTGAGGAGCATCGCGGCGATGACACCCGGGTCGCCGGGGTAGTGCTGGGCGATACCGGCGTACGGGGCGTGGGCGCCGCCGAGCCGGGCGCAGGCCGCGGCGGCCTCGGTGACCGTGGTGGCCATCAGCTCGCGGTCGGCGGTAAGTACTGCGGTCAGCACCTCGCGCAGCGCGGCCTCTTCGGGGTGGGCGTGCAGCAGATCGACGTACGGCGTGAGGGAGTCGACCTCCAGGGCCGCGAGCAGCGCGGCGGCCGCCAGGGGGGCGCGGAATCCGCACAGGCCGTCGAACTCCGTGAGCGCGCAGATCAGTTCGGGCTTGTGGTTGGCGTCCTTGTAGTTGCGGTGCGGTACGTCGATCGGGACGCCGCGGCGCTCCTCGTCCGCGTACCCCTCCTTGGCCTGGGTGAGGTCGGGGTGGACCTGGAGGGAGAGGGGGGCGCCCGCGGCGAGGATCTTCAGCAGGAACGGCAGGCGCGGGCCGAACCTGGCGACCGCCTCGGGGCCCAGTTCACGCTCGGGGTCCGCGTCGATCACCTCGGTGAGGGGGCCGCGGGGGGTGCGTGAGGGTGCGCCCGGGTGGGCGCCCATCCACATCTCGGCCTGCGGCTCACCGGTCGGCCGCACGCCGAGGAGGCGCGGGATGGCCGTGGTGGAGCCCCAGGCGTAGGGGCGGACGGTGTTGTCGAGGCGGTCCATGTGCTGTCTTCTCCGTGGGAGGCGTGGCGCGAGATCTCAAGATCTCAAGGTCAGGCCGTCGAGGCGAGCGCCAGGTAAACGGCGGCGAAATCCGTGACGGCGATCAGTTCGGCGAGGGTTTCCAGGTCCCCGCCCTCCTCCGGTTCGAGTTCGCTGATCGCCGTGTCGTGGCTGAAGGCCAGTTCGCGGGCGGCGGGGGCGGCGGTGCGGCCGCCGGCCGGGCGGTCGCGCAGCAGGACCACGCGCGCGTGGATGACCTGTGCCTCCTCCACCCGGTCGCGGAAGAAGTCGTCGGGGTCGGCCCCCGCCGCCAGCGCGCCCGCGAGGAGGACGCTGTGCGCGGCCAGTGCCTCGGGCAGTTCGGCGGTGAGCGCGGGGCGGCCCGCGAGTTCGGCGAGGGCGGCGACGAAGCGGCGGCCCGCCGGGCCCGCGGAGTCGCCCTCGGTCCAGATCACCGGGAGCGCCTCGGAGAGTTCGGCGGCCAGCGTCTTGGCGGGGTTGCTGTAGGTCGCGATGGCGGGGCCGCAGCGCTCGGCGACCTGGTCGAGCCGGTCGGCGACCTTCTGCAGCGCCTCGGGCGGAGCGGACAGGAGGCCGGTGCGGTCGAGCAGCGCGAGCAGCGGGGTGAGCAGCGCCCACAGCGAGCCGGGGGCCGAGGCGGTGGCCGGGGCCTGCGGTTCGTAGGGGGCGGTCGCCATCGGGACGGCGAGGCCGTGGGCACCCGCGACCGCGTCGGGCAGCGGGGTGCCGGGCGGGCAGACGGCGACGACGGTGAGGCCGCGGCGGTAGGCCTGCTCGACGAGGAGCGAGAGGCCGGGTTCGCTGCCGTCGGGCGTGGCGATCAGGAGCAGGTCCACCGGGCCCGCCCAGCCGGGGAGTTCCCAGAGCAGGGCGCCCGCCGCGGGGGCGACACCGCGGGGGGTGAGCCGGGTGACGGGGCAGGCGGCGCCGGCCAGCGAGCCGAGGAGGTCGGCGACGCAGGTGGCGGCCAGGCCGGGGCCCGCGGTGAGGATGGCGCGGGGGCGGCCGTCGGGCTTGAGGTCGCCGATGCCGGCCTCGGTGGCGTGCCGGACGGCGGTGCGTACGCGGGCGCCCGCCTCGGCCGCGCCGCGGAGCAGGTCCCGCCGGTCCGCGCGGGCCAGCGCCTCCTGGTCGTCGAGGAGTGATTCGTCGAGCATGGTGGGCAGCCTCCGGACGCCTGGCGGGGGTCTTGCGCGGTCCTGCGGGGTTACGCGGGGCGGCGGGCCTCGTCCACGAGGAGGACGGGGATGTCGTCCCGGACGGGGTAGGCCAGGCCGCAGTCCTGGCCGGTGCAGACGAGCTCGGTCTCCTGCTCCTGGAGGGGGGCGTGGCAGGCCGGGCAGGCGAGGATCTCCAGGAGGCCGGCTTCTAGCGGCATGTTTCAGGTCCCTTCCAGGGGGGTGGACTGTGTGGTGATGGGGCGTGGTCAGGGTACCGCCGCGGGTGGGTGGGGGCTGGTCGCGCGGTTCCCCGCGCCCCTTGAAGGCGGGGCTGCGCCCACGCCCCCCGGGTCGCGCTGAACGCGCTCGTCCTCAAACGCCGGACAGGCTGAAAAACCCCACCGCACGGCCGGGCCCGGAAAGTATCGGCCGGGCGGCGCTGAAAGCCGGGGCGCAGCCCCGCCTCTCAGGGGCGCGGGGAACCGCGCGACCGGCCACACACAGCCCGCACCCGGCAACGACAGCGCCGTGGGTCAGCCGCGGATGATCGTCAGGACCTCGTCGCGGACCCCCGCCATCGTCGCCTCGTCCCGCGCCTCCGCGTTCAGCCGCAGCAGCGGCTCCGTGTTGGACGGGCGGACGTTGAACCACCAGTTTGCCGCCGTGACGGTGAGCCCGTCGAGTTCGTCGAGGGTGACACCCTCGCGGCCCTCGTACGCCGTCCTGATCGCGGCGAGACGCGCCGTCTGGTCGTCGACCGTGGAGTTGATCTCGCCGGATCCGGCATAGCGGTCGTACTGGGCGACGAGCGCGGACAGCGTGCCCTCCTGGCCCCCGAGGGCGGCCAGGACGTGGAGCGCGGCGAGCATCCCCGTGTCCGCGTTCCAGAAGTCCTTGAAGTAGTAGTGCGCGGAGTGCTCGCCGCCGAAGATCGCCCCGGAGGTGGCCATCTCGGCCTTGATGAAGGAGTGGCCCACGCGCGTGCGTACCGGTGTGCCGCCGTTCTCCCGGACGACCTCGGGGACCGACCAGGAGGTGATCAGGTTGTGGATGACGATGCCCTTGCCGCCGTGCCGGGCCAGCTCGCGGGCGGCGACCAGGGCCGTGATCGCGGACGGGGAGACCGGCTCGCCGCGCTCGTCGACGACGAAACAGCGGTCCGCGTCGCCGTCGAAGGCGACACCGAGGTCGGCGGCCTCCTCACGGACGCGCTTCTGGAGGTCGACGATGTTCGCCGGGTCCAGCGGGTTCGCCTCGTGGTTCGGGAACGTGCCGTCCAGTTCGAAGTACATCGGTACGAGGGTCAGGGGCAGGCCCGCGAAGACGGTCGGGACGGTGTGTCCGCCCATGCCGTTGCCCGCGTCGACCACGACCTTCAGGGGGCGGATCGAGGTCAGGTCGACGAGGCCGCGCAGGTGCGCCGCGTAGTCGTCCAGGGTGTCCCGCTGGACGATCGTGCCCGGGGCCGCGTCCGAGGACGGGGCTCCCGAGCCGGCCCAGGACTCGACGAGCTCGCGGATCTCGGTGAGGCCGGTGTCCTGGCCGACGGGGGCCGCGCCCGCCCGGCACATCTTGATGCCGTTGTATCGGGCCGGGTTGTGCGAGGCCGTGAACATCGCGCCGGGGAGGTCGAACGCCCCCGACGCGTAGTACAGCTGGTCCGTCGAGCACAGCCCGATCTCGGTCACGTCGACGCCGCGCGCCGCCGCCCCGCGCGCGAAGGCCCGCGACAGACCGGGGGACGAGGGACGCATGTCGTGCCCGGTCACGATCGCCTCCGCCCCCGTCACCTGGACGAAGGCCGCGCCGAACAGCTCGGCCAGTTCCTCGTCCCACTGGTCCGGGACCACCCCGCGTACGTCGTACGCCTTAACGAGCTGCGACAGATCAGCGGTCACGGCCAAGCCTCCTGGAGTCCTCAACGGTCACCCCAAACTACCCGCCCGGACCGACACTCGGCTGTGCGGAGGCTGAGCGGACCTTACGGGAGCATCCATTCCAGGACCGGCGAGCTCTGCCCGACGACGATCAGGCACATGACCAGCAGGAGTCCGAGGCTCCAGGGAAGCACCTTGCGCAGTACGTCCCCCTCGCGGCCCGCGAGCCCGACCGCCGCGCAGGCGATGGTGAGGTTCTGCGGCGAGATCATCTTGCCCAGCACCCCGCCCGAGCTGTTGGCCGCCGCGAGGAGCTCCGGGGAGAGGCCCGACTGGTTCGCCGCGGTCACCTGGAGGGCGCCGAAGAGCGCGTTCGCCGAGGTGTCGGAGCCGGAGACCGCCACGCCGAACCAGCCGAGGACGGGTGACAGGAAGGCGAGTCCCGCGCCGGCCGCCGCCACGAAGTGGCCGATGGTGGCGGCCTGTCCGGACAGGTTCATCACGTAGGCGAGCGCCAGGACGGAGGTGACGGTGAGGATCGCGTACCTCAACTCGTGGACGGTGGCCACGTACTCCTTGAACGCCACGCGCGCGTGCACCCCGAGCACGGCCGCCGTGCACACCCCGGCGAGCAGCACCAGCGTGCCTCCGGTGGACACGATCGGCCAGGTGAAGAGGTTGCCGCCGACCGGGTCGCCGTCCGGGTTCACGACGTTCAGGAAGGGCCAGTCGAAGACCCGGGTGGCTTTCGCCAACTGGTCCTTGAGCGCCGGGATCTGCGCGATCGAGAAGATCACGACGATCAGTACGTACGGGGCGTACGCGCGCAGCACCTCGCGGCGCGGGTCCTCCTCGTCCAGGTCCTCGCTGCGTACGCCCGTCAGGACCGCGGCGCGTACGGGCTCGGTGGCTGGCCTGCGCGCGTGCGGCACCGCCACCAGCGCGGCCGCGCCGGCCAGGGCGGCCCCGATGTCGGCGAGTTGGGCGGAGACGTAGTTGGAGGCGGCGAACTGGGCGGCGGCGAAGGCCACTCCGCACACCGCCGCGGGCACCCAGGTCTCCCGCAGGCCCCGTCGCCCGTCCACCAGGAAGACGAGCACCAGGGGCACCACGAGGGCGAGCAGCGGGGTCTGCCGGCCCACCACGGAGGCGACGGTGTCCAGGGGCAGGTCGGTGACCTGGGCCAGTGTCACGACCGGTGTGCCCATCGCCCCGAAGGCGACCGGCGCGGTGTTGGCGACGAGCGCGACCACCGCGGCGCGGACGGGGTCGAAGCCGAGCGCGACGAGCATCACCGAGCAGATCGCGACGGGCGCGCCGAAGCCCGCGAGGGCTTCCAGGAGCGCGCCGAAGCAGAACGCGACGACGAGCGCCTGGATGCGGGGGTCGTCGGAGAGCCGCCCGAAGGAGCGGCGCAGGATGTCGAAGTGCCGGGTGCGGACGGTCATCCGGTACACCCAGAGGGCGTTGACGACGATCCACAGGATGGGGAAGAGGCCGAACACCGCTCCCTGGGCGGCGCTGGAGAGTGTCTGACCGACCGGCATGCCGTACGCGAGCCAGGCGACGAGGGCCGCGGCCGCGAGGCCGATGAGGCCGGCCAGGTGTGCCTTCATACGGACCCCGCCGAGCAGGACGAGGACGAGCACGAGGGGCAGGGTCGCGACGAGTGCGGAGAGGCCGAGCGAATCGGCCACCGGCTCAAGTTCCTGGACGTACACGGAGCCTCCCCCGATTCCGCGATGCGGAAATCAATTTCTCACGGGCCGGGGAAATCGTCGTGTCCGCGACAAGCGCGCGTCAATGGTCGTGCGCCATCGAATGAAACGCGCACCGAACGCACACGTGGAGAGGGCGGGTTGCGGATGTCCGGCTCAGGAGTGCCGCGGCGTCCGGTTCAGGAGTCCGGTGAGCGCAGGACCCGCAGGTGGCCGCGGCGGGCGACCTCCATCGGGTCCGCCCCGCGGGCGTTGCCGCCGCCCGGCCGCGTGCCGCGGTCCTGCGGACGGGCCGCCTCGCGGACCGCGTTGGCGAGTGCTTCCAGGTCGTCGCCGCTGGGGCGGGACGGAGCGGAGCTGTCGGCGAGCCTGACGACCTCCCAGCCACGCGGGGCGGTGAGGCGCTCGGAGTGCTCGGCGCACAGGTCGTAGCAGTGGGGTTCGGCGTAGGTGGCGAGCGGGCCGAGGACCGCGGTCGAGTCGGCGTAGACGTACGTCAGCGTCGCTACGGCGGGACGGCCGCAAGCGGTGCGAGAACAGCGACGTACAGGGCTCACGAGGTTGGACGCTACCTCACTCACGAACAGGCCGCGACGACTCACCCCCGGGTCACCCCACCGTGTCGCGCTGTGACACCCGACACAAGGGGTCCCCGGCGGGCCTATTTGACCTGCGGGTACGGGTGTTGACGAGATGTCGGACAGGATCGGGAGCGATCACAAGTCAGCGTAAACGCTGCTAATTGCTGTGATTTCCACGGTCTTGGAAGGCGCGAAAACAAGCCCAACCTTGGCTGGAATGATCATCCTGTGACATGCCGTGCGCCCCCGGCGGGACACGTGCCGGGTGCGGGGCGGGGACCGGGCACGGGGACTACTCTTCGTGAGTGATGGACAACCCCGTACCGCCCCGCCCCGCCGAACCCAGGCCCCGTCGTCGTGATCGACACGGGCGGGGGATGCGTGGCCCGGTGGCACCGCCGCAGGTGCCCCTCTCGTCCAGCCGCGCCGAGGTGTTCGCGGATCTGGTGCAGGACTCCGTGGAGCGGCTGGAGCGGCGGTGGCCGCAGCTCTCCGACATCGAGTTCATGGTGCTGGACGTGCCACGGTTCGATCCGGCCGGTGACGAGGACTGGGGCGACGAGGCGGTGCCCCTCGGCGGCACGACCCCGGCGCACGAGGGCCGGCCCGCCCGCGTCATCGTCTACCGGCGGCCCGTCGAGATCCGTACCAAGGGCCGTGACGAGCGGGCCGCGCTGGTGCACGAGGTCGTGGTGGAGCAGGTGGCCGAGCTGCTGGGGCTGACCCCGGAGACCGTCGATCCCCGGTACGGGGAGGAGTGAGCTCCGCCGCCTCCGGGAGGACCGCCGAAGCCCCTGCCGCCCCGGTCCCTGTCCCGGTCCCTGCTGCTTCCGTCCCGGCCCTCGCTGCCTGAGTCCCGGCCGCCGCTACTTCTGCAGCACCGACAGGTCCTGCTCCGCGTCCGGCACCTTCACCGTCCCCCGGTCGTCCGGGAGGGTCTGCACGGTGAACATCGGCACGCCGCCCTCGGGCACCTCCAGCATCCGCGACGCGTGCACGGGACCGCCGGACAGCGGCTCCACCGTGAGCGCGTACGTGCCCTTGAGGCCGCTGGGCTCGGGCAGTTCGACGTTCTGCGTGGTGCCGGCCTTGATCGTGTACGTCTTCGAGGCGGCCGTACCGCCGTCGCTGCCCGCGGAGGCCGTGACCTTGACCTTCGCGGCGCTGCCCGGAGCGGTCAGGGCGAGCGTGGAACCCTTGGAGCGGTTGTCGGCGGCCGTCGCACGCGCGCCCACCGGACCCGTGGCGGGGATGAACGCCGTCTCCTGCTGATCGCCCTTGCCGCGTACGACCCTCAGGGCCGCGACGACGGGCGTGGAGCTGCCGGTCGGTGCCAGCAGCAGGGAACCGGCCTCGCCGCGCGTGACGTCGCCGAGGTCGACGGCGGCGGTCATGCCCGCCTTCACGTGCAGCGTCTCGTTCCCGGCGGGGGTGATCGTGCCGGTCGGCGAGGCGAGGCGCAGCTTCAGGTCGGCGTCGGCCTCACCGGGCGCGAAGACGACCAGCCGCACGGAGGTGGCGTCCTTCGGGATGCCCGGCAGGACGAGGCTGCCCGCCGGAGCGGCGGAGGCGGTGAGCCAGTCACCGCCGAGCGCGTCGTCGACCGCCTCGACGGCGGCGGCCACCCGGCCGCTGCGGACCGTGACGTGCACGGTGAGGTTGGTCTGCGCCTCGTCGATGAGTGTCGAAAGGAGCACCGACTCGCTGGAGTGCGGCGGGATCTTGACGCCCTCACCGACCGTCGACTTGAGGACCCCGTCCTTGCCGTACAGCTCGATGTCGGCGACGGCGGCGGAGTCGTCGGGGTTGGTCAGATGCGCGTAGTCCGTGCGCTCCTTGGCGGTGCTGGCGCCCGGGAACCAGAAGTCCGTGTCCGGGGCCGAGCAGGAGATGCCGAGCAGGCCGCGGCCGCTGCCCGCCTCGACCCCCGTGGTCTGCTGGACCGCCCAGCCGGGGGCGAACCGGCCCTCGGCCGTGCCGACGAGCGCGGGCGACTCGGCGCCTGAGGTCTCCCCCGTGACCGGCTTCCCGGGCTCCTTCGGCGTCAGGACGGGCTTCGACTTCTCCTTCTTGTCGTCCTGGTCGCCCTTTTCGTCCGCGGCGTCCTTGTCGTCCTGCTTGCCGTCGGCCGACTGCGCGCCCGCGGCGACCAGTTCGGCCTTGCCGCTCGCACCGGTGCCCTTGGTGACGGGCGTGTAGGACGTGTACGCGGTCTCCGCGAGGTCCGAGGTGCTGGGAGCCGGGCAGAGCAGGCTGGTGCGCTCCACGGGCAGCTGGGCGGCCGCCTTCGCCGGGTCCGGGCCGGCGGTCTCCGGCTCGGACATCGAGGCGAAGCCGGTGACGGCGGCGAGCGCGGCCGCACCGGCGATCAGGGACACGGTGGTGCGGTTCACTGCTGGCTCCCGTCGGGGCGCTCACTGTCGGTGCCGTGCTGCTGTTGCTGCTGTTGCTGTTGCTGTTGGAGCGCCGGGTCGTACTGCGGGTCGTAGCCCTGGTCGTACGTCTGCGACGGGTCGTACGTCGCGTTTCCCGTGCCGTACTCCCCGTACGGGTCGTACTGGCCCTGCTGCTGGAACTGGTCCTGCTGGTACGGCTCCGCCTGGTACTGGCCCTGCTGGTACGGGTCGGGCTGGTACTGGCCCTGCTGGTCGTAGCCGCCCGCCGGGTACTGCGGCTGCGGGGCGCCCTGGTACTGCTCGCCGGTGTAGGTGCCGTACTCGGCGTCCGCGTACGCCGTCGTGTCCCACTCGCCGTAGGCCTGCTGCTGCGGGACCTGGGCGGCGGCCGCGGGGGCCTCCTCCAGCGCGGCCGGGACGTCGGACGGGAACGGGTCGGGCCGCGACGCCCGGTCCGGCTGCGGCTCCTGCCCCGTCTCCTCGCCCGGCTCGGCCCGCTCGCCCTCTTCGCCCTGCTCGGCCTCCGCCTGGGCGCGCAGCCTGCGCGCCCTGCGGCCGTCGCCCGAGACCGGCTGGACGGGCACGGCGGCCTCCTCCTCGGGCAGGTCGTCGTCGACGTCGCGGCGCCGGCCCGGCAGCGCGAGCACCACGAGGACGACGGCGAGCGCGCCCTGCGCCCACAGCCAGGCGGTGTGGCCCACCGGTGCCTCGAAGGTGACGTCGAGGCGGCCCGCGGTGGCGGGCAGCTCGAAGCCCTGCGCCCAGCCGTCGACGGTGGTCCTGGTGAGCGGCTTCCCGTCGAGGGTGGCCGTCCAGCCCTCGTCGGCGGTGTCCGCCAGGCGCAGGACGCGGCCGTCGGCGCCGGCCGGGATCTCGGTGTGCAGTTCGACGGGGCCGGCCGCGATGGGCTGCGGGTCGCCGGACCCGGGAACGATCGCCGCGCGCGCGACCTGCCGGTCGACGCGCCACAGGGCGCTGCCGTCCTGCTGGCTGAGCCGGCTCAGGCCCGGTGTGGCGTCCAGGACCCGGCTGACCTCGCGGGGCGCGCCGTCGCGCACCAGGACGTACCGCACGGCGAAGCCGCCGAGCTGGTCGGCCTGGTCGGCGCCGGAGCCCGCCACGAGGTTGGCGACGACCTTGTCGAGCAGGTCGTTCTCGCCGTCCGCCGCGGCCAGCTCGGCGTCGCCGAGACGGGCGCCGGAGCCGCGGACGAGGGTGTAGCCGACCCTGGCCGCCGAGTCGCTGTCGAGGACGAGCGTGCGGGCCTGGTCGCGGGTGCCGCTCTCCTCGGCGACGAACGCGGGCACCTGGACGGGGTCGCGTCGCTCCAGCGGTCCGTCGGCGCCGCGGATCATCCAGCCGGCGGCGATGAGCAGGGGCCCGGCGGCCGCGGCGAAGGCGATGAGCACCGCGACCGGCTGACGCCAGCCGAAGCTCTGCTCGGCCACGCGGGAGCGGGCCCCGTCGGCGCCGAGCGCGGAGGCGGCGAGGAAGGCGAGGCCGTAGACGAGGGTGGCCGGTCCCGCCCAGGGCGAGCCGTTCGACAGGGCGGCGAAGACGAGGGCCACCAGCGCGGCCGCCCAGGCGGTCCAGATGCCCAGCTGACGCTCGGAGCGCAGCAGCGCGGCCAGTGCGGCGCACACGATGCCGATGAGCATCAGGCCGTCGACCGTCCCCGGTCCGCCGGGGCTCGCGCCCAGCAGGTCGAGGGCGGAGGCCGCCCCCGGCTCGTACTCCATACCGGCCTCCTGGAAGAAGCCGAACGGGAGCAGGGAGAGCGACCAGGGGGCGAGGACCAGCAGCGGGGTGCCGAGCTGGGCCAGGAACCGCGGCCCGTAGGCGATGAGGTCCCTGCGGCGCACGGCCGCCAGAGCGACTCCGAGCACCAGCGCGATGGGCCACACGATCGGCGTGAACGCGGTGGCGAGGGTCAGCAGGAGCGCGTACGCCCAGGTGGCCCGCCAGCTGCCGCGGCCGCTCTCGGCGGCGAGGCCGCTCGCCGCGATGCCCGCGCGCGCGATGAGCGGCAGCAGGACGGCGAGGACGGCGGTGCCGAGACGGCCGCCGGCGAGCGCGCCGGTGGCGGCGGGCAGGAAGGCGTACGCGACGGCCCCCCAGGCGCGCAGCAGGCGGGACTCGACGAGCGGCCGGGAGGCGAAGTAGGCGGCGAAGCCGGCCAGCGGTACCGAGCCGATCAGCAGGACGGTGACCGCGAGTCCGGTGGAGCCGAACAGCACGCTGGAGAGCATCGCGAGGAGCGCGAGGTAGGGCGGCGCCGACTGGGTGCCGCCGGCCCCGACCGGGTGCCAGCCGTCCAGGTAGCGCGACCACAGTCCGGAGGAGTCGGCGGGGGCGGGCAGCAGGGCTCCGCCGGAGAGCGCGCCGCTGCCGAGGAGTTCCCGGGAGGCGATGAGGGAGAAGAAGAGGAGGACCACGAAGACCATCGGGCCGGGCTTGCGGGCGAGGCGCTTGACGCGGGCGAACTGTTCGACCTGAAGGAATTCGGCGTCGTCGCCGCCCGGTCCTGACTCGACCGCGCTGCCGTGCCGTCCCGCCGCGTTCAGCTCGGGGTCGGAGCGGCCCACGAGGTTGCCCGCGGCCTGTTCGACGGTGGCCCGGACCGTGGCGCCGGGGGGCGGGAACAGCGCGCGCAGCTCACCCTTGTCGACCTGGGGGCTGCCTCGTCCGCGGCGGCCCGCGATGATGCGCTCGGGGCGCAGCAGTGTCCCCAGGAGGCCGCGGATCTCGTCGACCGCCTGTCCGGGGGCCTTGCCGACGAGGTACGCGACCGTGCGCAGCAGGGTGCCGAGCACGAGCCGCACGAGGACCCAGGGCAGGGCGGCGCTGCGGGTGTTGACGAGGAGGGTGTAGGTGGCGCCCGCCTTGTCGACCTTGTGCGGGGAGGCGGAGGTGCGGCCCACGCAGTCGACGGTGCGGCGCTCCCTGGAGGACGCCTCCGCGTGCCGTACGACCGCTTCGGGGGCGATCAGGACGCGGTGGCCCGCGGACTGGGCGCGCCAGCACAGGTCGATGTCGTCGCGCATCAGCGGCAGCCTGCGGTCGAAGCCGCCGAGCTCCTCGTAGACGTCGCGGCGGATCAGCATGCCTGCGGTGGACACGGCCAGCACGGGCTGTACGTGGTCGTGCTGGCCCTGGTCCTGCTCGCGCCGGTCCAGGCCGGTCCAGCGGCGGCCGCTGTTGGCGATGGTGACGCCGACTTCCAGGAGCTGTCTGCGGTCGTACCAGCCGCGGAGCTTGGGGCCGATGACCGCGACGTCCTTGCCGAGCTCCCGCTCGTTCTCCACGACGCGCAGCAGCTGGGCCAGGGCGTCCGGCTCGGGGGCGCAGTCGTCGTGCAGGAGCCACAGCCACTGCTCGGGCTCGCCGTACGGCAGCTCGGGCAGGTCGTAGGCGTCGTCGCGCCAGGTGCGGGTGACCGGGTCCCAGCTGCTGGGGCGCTTCAGGTACGGCAGGTCGTCCGGGGTCAGCACGCCCGCGCTGCGGACGGCCTCCTCGACGGCCTGGCCGAAGCCGGTCCGCCGGGCGAGGTGCAGCACCCGGTCGGCGCCGAGCGCGTCGGTGACCAGCTGGGCGGAGTCGTCCCCGCTGCCGGTGTCGGCCGCCACGGCGTTCTGTACGGGGCGTTCCTGGCCGAGGAGCCCGGTGAGGGCGTCGGGCAGCCAGCGGGCTCCGTCGTGCGAGACAAGCACGGCGGTGACCACGTGCCTCGGGTGCTCGGGCGGGTGACCGGTGTCGGTCGTCGCCGGCCCGGCCTGGTCGAACGCTGCAGCGGCAGTGTCGTACTGACCTGCCGAATGGCTGTGCACGGACATCGAGGTACGGGCCCCGGTTCGCTGGACTGCGGTGGACGCCTGTGCCCTCGGAGGACCGTGGGGCGTCTCGGACGGAGGCCCACACTAACGGCTGGACAACGGAGCGGCCCGCCGCCTGTGGACAACCCACCTGCGACAGGCCGTTCGTGACGTAGCACCATCTGTCGTCACGTATCACCACACAGGACCCATGACGCGGCTCCCGGGCGGCGACCCTCTTTCAGCCGGACAGCGACGCTCTTCAGACGGCGGCCTTCTTCAGCCGGCGCCGCTCCCGCTCGGACAGACCGCCCCAGATACCGAAGCGCTCGTCGTTGGCGAGGGCGTATTCAAGGCATTCCGAGCGGACCTCGCAGGCGAGGCAGACTTTCTTCGCCTCGCGGGTGGAGCCGCCCTTCTCGGGGAAAAAGGACTCGGGGTCGGTCTGCGCGCAGAGCGCCCGCTCCTGCCAGCCGAGCTCCTCTTCGGCCTCGTCGACCAGCAGTTCCTGAAACAGCTCGGTCATGTGCGCCCCTCGTCCGTCTCGCGTCCCCGTGATGCTGCCGCCACCGATTTCGGCTGAACGACACGAGTGAAATTACAAGTGTGCCGATCCGGGCCAGTCAAGCCGAGATCTGCTATTGGGTCCCTTATTCACTCTGCGGAACCAAGGCTTTGCGGAAAGTGTTCAAATCGGTATAAACACTGACAGCCGAACGGGACCCGGTGGGAGTCGACTCCGCACGGGACTTGTACAGAGGAAGACGCCCAGGAGTTCGATCTCGTTCCGACCCGACCGACGAAGCGAACCTGATCCCGTCCGGATCACGGAATCCCACGGGATCCGGATCACTGATTCCCACGGGATTCCCACGGCTCGCCGGGTCGCGCCGCGGCTCGTGCGCCCGGTTGTGCGCCATGTGTCCCGACAACCGCCTGCACAAACCTTTCGCCTTCGAGGTGGCCCTGATGAGGTGAAAGATCGGCCACATTCGGAGCGTCAAGTTGACACTGCGGGTGTGAACCGGTGTGCTGGTGGGCATGCTCGCGAACTCGGCATCCACCTCGACCCGCACCGCCGGGTCCCACGGTGCTGTCCACGTTCGCTGTAGCTGTTGCTGTCGCAGCTGTTGAGCTCACCGCGCTCCCGCTGCCGCCGAGTCCACTGAGACCGGTCGCTGGTCCCCTTCGCCCGTATCCAGGGCACACCTCACGCCCGTGACCCGGGCCGCCGGTACGTGACATCCAGACCTTCAGCACTCTCTCCGCCGAGGAATCCACCGCACTCCATGAACAGCGACAGCGACCTCCAGATCGCCGGCGACATCCTCGAAGTACCGCACCTCCTCCAGGCACCGCGTGAGCATCCGGCCACGGTGGCCGAGTTCGCCGGCCTCGCCCGCTCCATCGCGGCCGACCGCTCCCGGTGGGCCCACCTCGTCCGCTACGACGCCACCGCCCGCTGGTACCACCGGCTGCACACCGGCCCCGGCTACGAGGTGTGGCTGCTGTCCTGGGTCCCCGGGCAGGGCAGCGGACCGCACGACCACGGGCCCTCCTCCGGCGTACTCACCGTCCTGGAGGGCGCACTGACCGAGCGCACCGAGCGGGGCACGCGCGCCCTGGGCGCGGGCGCTCAGCGGGTGTTCGCACCCGGTTATGTGCACGAGGTCGTCAACGACGCGCTCGAACCGGCCGTGAGCCTGCACGTGTACCACCCCGGGCTGACGGAGATGCCGATGCTTCCCCAGGCCCAGACCCAGACCCTGGCCCAGCAGGGCCGGGACGCTCCGGCGGGCCGGGAGGATCCGGAGTCCCGGCCGGCCGGGCAGCCCCGGCTCCGTCCGGCCGAGGGCACCCCTGGCGTCCGGTGCTCGGTGGCCGAGGTCTCGTAACCGGCTGACGCGTTGTCGTAGCCGCCTGCGAGACTGCATGCCATGCGCATTGTGGTTCTGGCAGGCGGCATCGGCGGTGCCCGGTTCCTGCGTGGTCTCCAGCAGGCCGCGCCGGACGCGGACATCACCGTCATCGGCAACACCGGGGACGACATCCACCTCTTCGGGCTGAAGGTCTGCCCGGACCTCGACACGGTGATGTACACGCTCGGCGGCGGTATCAACGAGGAGCAGGGCTGGGGACGGGCCGACGAGACGTTCCACCTCAAGGAGGAGCTGGCGGCGTACGGCGCGGGGCCCTCCTGGTTCGGTCTGGGCGACCGGGACTTCGCGACACACATCGTGCGTACGCAGATGCTGAGCGCCGGATATCCGCTCAGCGCCGTCACACAGGCACTGTGCGACCGCTGGAAGCCGGGCGTCCGGCTGATCCCCATGTCCGACGACCGGGTCGAGACCCATGTGGCCGTCGAGGTCGACGGCGAGCGCAAGGCCGTCCACTTCCAGGAGTACTGGGTCCGGCTGCGGGCCTCCGTGGACGCGCACGCCGTGGTGCCCGTGGGCGCGGATCAGGCCAAACCGGCGCCCGGGGTGCTGGAGGCCATCGCCTCGGCGGACGTCATCCTCTTCCCGCCGTCCAACCCCGTCGTGTCCGTCGGCACGATCCTGTCCGTGCCGGGCATCCGGGAGGCGATCGCCGAGGCCGGGGTGCCGGTGGTCGGCCTCTCCCCCATCGTCGGGGACGCGCCCGTGCGCGGCATGGCCGACAAGGTCCTCGCGGCCGTCGGCGTCGAGTCCACCGCCGCGGCGGTCGCCGAGCACTACGGCTCGGGCCTCCTCGACGGCTGGCTGGTCGACACGGTGGACGCCGGGATCGTGGACCGGGTCACCGAGGCGGGCATCCGGTGCCGGGCCGTCCCGCTGATGATGACCGACCTCGCCGCGACGGCCGAGATGGCCCGCGCGGCGCTGACGCTGGCGGAGGAGGTGCGGGACGCTTGAGCGACGAGACGCGCCGGAGTACGGGGACGGCAGGGACGGCGAAGGGCGAGTCGGCGGCGCGGGCGCCCGGCTATCGGGTCTGGGCGCTGCCCGGACTGCCCGAGATCCGGCCGGGGGACGACCTCGCCAAGCTGATCGCCGGTGCCGTCGCCGGGGCGGAGACCGGGACTGAGGCCGGGGCCGGGCTCCTGGACGGTGATGTGCTGCTGGTCACCTCGAAGATCGTGTCCAAGGCCGAGGGCCGCGTCGTCGAGGCGGTGGACCGGGAGGCCGCCATCGACGCCGAGACCGTACGGGTCGTGGCCCGGCGCGGACCGCTGCGGATCGTGGAGAACCGGCAGGGGCTCGTGATGGCCGCCGCCGGGGTGGACGCCTCCAACACCCCCGCCGGGACCGTGCTCCTGCTGCCCGAGGACCCCGACGCCTCGGCGCGGGCGATCCGGGACGGCCTGCGGGACGCGCTCGGGGTCGAGGTCGGAGTCGTCGTCACGGACACCTTCGGGCGGCCCTGGCGGACCGGGCTCACCGATGTCGCCATCGGGGCGGCCGGCGTGCTCGTGCTCGACGACCTGCGGGGCGGCACGGACGCGCACGGCAATCCGCTGGGCTCCACCGTCGTCGCCACCGCCGACGAACTCGCCGGCGCCGGGGACCTGGTCAAGGGCAAGGCCACCGGGCTACCGGTCGCCGTCGTGCGCGGGCTCTCCCACGTGGTGCACACGGGCGGCCCGGACAGCCCGGACACCCCGGACGAAGGAACCCGGGGCATGGTCAGGGGTGCCCGCGACGACATGTTCCGGCTCGGCACCTCCGAGGCCGTCCGGGAGGCCGTCACCCAGCGCCGTACCGTACGGGCCTTCACCGACGAGCCGGTCGACCCCGGTGCCGTACGCCGTGCGGTGACCGCCGCGGTGACGGCGCCCGCCCCGCACCACACGACGCCGTGGCGCTTCGTCCTCCTGGAGACGGCCGAGTCGCGCACGCGGCTCCTCGACGCCATGCGGGACGCCTGGATCGCCGACCTGGAGCGGGACGGGAAGAGCGCGGAGTCCGTCGCCAAGCGGGTGCGCCGGGGTGACGTGCTGCGCAAGGCCCCGTATCTGGTCGTGCCGTGTCTCGTCATGGACGGGTCCCACACGTACGGCGACGCCCGGCGTGACGGGGCCGAGCGGGAGATGTTCGTGGTCGCCGCGGGCGCCGGGGTGCAGAACTTCCTGGTCGCGCTCGCCGGGGAGCGGCTCGGGTCGGCGTGGGTGTCGTCGACGATGTTCTGCCGGGACGTCGTCCGGGACGTGCTCGCGCTGCCGGCGGGCTGGGATCCCATGGGGGCCGTCGCCGTCGGGCACGCGGCCGAGGAGCCGGCGGCACGGCCCGCGCGGGATGCGGGGGCTTTCATCGAGGTGCGGTGACCCTCTGCTCCTTACTACCTTCTCCACTACCTCAACTGCCTCCACTGCCTCACTACCTCTTGACTGCCTCTTACCCTCAGGATCTTCTTCGTGGCCGGACGCTTCGAGCAGCGGCCCACGCGTACGACCGTGCGTGGTGGGCATGTCGACGTGCCCGTCCCTCGGGCTGGGCGGACCGGGCAGACCGGGCGTACGCGGAGTTGGGCGCCGCCCTGGCCGCTCGATCTGGGGCTCGTGCTCGGGCCGTTGCGGCGGGGCCCCGCCGATCCCACCTTCCGTGCGACCGCGGACGGGTCCGTGTGGCGGGCCAGCCTCACCCCGGTCGGGCCCGGGACCCTGCGGGTGTCCGCCCGCGGCGGCGTCGTACAGGGGGAGGCCTGGGGGCCCGGGGCCGAGTGGCTGCTTGACGCACTCCCTTTGATGCTCGGCGAGTCGGACGACCCCGGGGTCTTCGAACCCCGGCACCGGGTGGTCGCGGCGGCCTGGCATCGACGGCCCGGACTGCGGCTGACGCGTACCGGGCTGGTGCTGGAGTCGTTGATCCCGTCGGTGCTGGAACAGAAGGTCACCACGGACGAGGCGTACCGGGCCTGGCGGCTGCTCGTACGGAAGTACGGCGTACCCGCTCCCGGGCCCGGACCCGTGGGGCACGGGGGCGGGCCCATGTTCGTCATGCCCGAGCCGCGGGTCTGGTCGCTGATTCCCTCGTGGGAGTGGCATCGCGCGGGGGTCGACGACAAGCGGGCGTCCACGATCCTGCGGGCCGTGCGGGTGGCTCGGCGGATGGAGGAGGCCGTGGCGCTCGACCCGGTGGCCGCGCGGGAGCGGTTCGAGGTGGTGTCCGGGGTCGGGCCGTGGACCTCGGCGGAGGTCGTGCAGCGCAGTCATGGGGCGGCGGACGCGGTGACGGTCGGGGACCTGCATCTTCCCGGGATCGTCGGGTACGCCCTGGCGGGTGACCGGGACGCGGACGACTCCGTGATGCTGGAGTTGCTGGAGCCGTACGCGGGGCAGCGGCATCGGGCCGCTCGGCTCATTCTGTTGAGCGGGCGGGCGCCTGCTCGGCGGCAGCCGCGAATGCCTCGCGGGGACATCGGGCGGCTGTGAGCCGCGCCCGGTACGGCCTCTTCGGTCGGGAGGGCTTTTTCGCCCCCGCCGCCCCTACCCGCCCCTACCCGTCCCGTCCCTGGGGGCTCCGCCCCCAGACCCCCCACCGGCCTGACCGGCCTCGTCCTCGAACGCCGGACGGGCTGAGGTCGTAGAGGCGCGGGGAACTGCGCAGATCACTGGTCGGAAGAGAACCGCAGCGACGCCCCCGGTATGCGGGCGTCGCACCAGACCCGTACGCCCTCCCGGAGTTCGTTGTCCGGGCCCACCGTCGCCCCGTCGCCCACCACCACCCCCGTGAGGATCGAGCGCGCGCCCACCCGCGCACGGGCCCCCACCAGGGAGTCCGTGATGACCACCCCCGGTTCCACGACCGCGTCCGCCAGGATCGCGCTGCCGCGGATGCGCGCCCCCTCCCCCACCACCGCGCCGCTGCCGACGACCGTGCCGCCGGTCAGTTTCGCGTCGGAGGCGACCGACGCCGTCGGCAGGACCAGCCGGTCGCCGTGGCGGCCCGGGACCGCCGGGGAGGGCGCCTTGCCCAGGACCAGGTCCGCGGAGCCGCGTACGAAGGCCTGGGGAGTGCCGAGGTCCAGCCAGTACGTGGAGTCGACCATGCCCTGGAGGTGGGCCCCGGACGCCAGCAGGTCCGGGAACGTCTCCCGTTCGACCGAGACGGGCCGGCCGACGGGTATCGAGTCGATCACCGACCGGCGGAAGACGTACGCGCCCGCGTTGATCTGGTCGGTGACGATCTCCTCGGGGGTCTGCGGTTTTTCGAGGAACGCCAGCACCCGGCCCGAGTCGTCCGTCGGGACCAGCCCGTACGCCCTCGGGTCCGCCACCCGTGTCAGGTGCAGGGAGACGTCCGCGCCCGAGGACCCGTGGGTGTCCACCAGGGCCCGGATGTCCAGGCCCGTCAGGATGTCCCCGTTGAAGATCAGTACGGGCTCGTCGGGGCCGGATCTCAGGCGGGAGGCCACGTTGCGGATGGCGCCGCCGGTGCCGAGGGGTTCCGCCTCGGTGACGTACTCGATGTGGAGCCCCAGCGACGAGCCGTCGCCGAAGTACGGCTCGAAGACCTCGGCCAGGTAGGACGTGGCGAGCACGATGTGCTCGACCCCCGCCGCTCTCGCCCGTGCCAGCTGGTGCGTGAGGAACGGTACCCCGGCCGCCGGAACCATCGGTTTCGGCGTGTGCACCGTGAGGGGGCGCAGCCGTGTGCCCTTGCCGCCGACCAGGAGGATCGCTTCTGTCACCTGTCGTCTCTGCTTCCTGCTGGGGCCGGTCGAACAGTGTTTCGGCCGCGGACCTCATCGTCCCTGGTAGCGAGCCGAGGTGGCACGGGCCGTGCCGAGCTTCGCGTAGAGCTTGCTGCCCGGGCATTCGGTGGCGAACCCGTCCCGGTGACCGGAGATTACATTGAGTCGTACGTTCTTTCCTTTTCGGTATAGATTTCCGCCTCCCGACTT
Organism: Streptomyces sp. CWNU-52B; assembly: GCF_047444975.1. Taxonomy (NCBI): domain Bacteria; kingdom Bacillati; phylum Actinomycetota; class Actinomycetes; order Kitasatosporales; family Streptomycetaceae; genus Streptomyces; species Streptomyces sp. CWNU-52B. Next base: position 25,793 of record NZ_JBLFJV010000059.1, read on the forward strand.
GAGGTAGGTCTTGCCGCGCGGGTTCGCTCCGTACAGGCCGAGCTTCCACGCCGTGAGCCGGGCGACGGCCTTCACCGCCGCGGCGGGCGGGTTCGCGCTGCCGAAACTGCCGAGGACGGCGATCCCCGTGCTGTTGCTGTTGAAACCGAGCGTGTGCGCGCCCATCACCGCCTTGGCCACGCCACCGGCGCGCCCCTCGTAGATGTTTCCGCACTTGTCCACGAGGAAGTTGTAGCCGATGTCACGCCAGCCACTGCTCTTCACGTGGTAGCGGTAGATACTGCGGATGACTGAAGGGGCTTGCGCACAGCGGTAGTTGTTGCCCGAGGCGCTGTGGTGGACGAAGGCGGCCTTCACCGTCTTCGTGTAGCTGAAGTTCCGCTCGCGCAGTCCCTCGTCGGCGCCCCAGCCCTTGCGGGTGACGATGCGCGGACGCGCGCCGATGTACGGCTTCGCCCGCTGGACCGCGTTCGCCGCGACGGCCCCTGTCACGCCCGTGGCGTTCGTCGTGCCCGTCGCGTCCGTCTCCTCGCCTCGGGTGGCCAGCAGGTCGGCCCGTGTCTCCTCCTCGCTCAGGGCCGGGATCTCGGTGGCGCCGAGGGGCGCGAGGTCGGCGTTGACGGCGGAGGCGGCCGCGGACTCGGCGGTCAGGAAGTTGACGCGCGAGACGTCCGTCTCGGGGCCCTGCGGCGGGGGTTCCTCGCCCGGGTCGACCAGTTCGACGTGCAGGCCCTTGGGGAGGGGCTCGGCGGCGACGGCCCTCCCGTCGGCGCCCGCCCGGCCGTCCGCGCCCGCTTCCACCCTGACCTCCACGCCGTCCGAGTCCCCCACCCACAGGGGCGCGGTGGAGCCCCGCACCCGGCCCGAGGTGCGTTCCGCGGTGTCGGGGTCGGCGGCGTGCTCGTGGTTGTGGGTGTCCACGTCCTGCCATGCGGACCACTTGGTGGTGCCGGCGGCGCGCGTACGGATCTGGACGCGGCCGTGGAGTTCGCTCTCGGGGTCGTCCCAGACGATGCCCACGAGGGAGAAGTGCCGCACGTCCCGTCGGGCCAGGCCCTGCGCCGGGGCCGCCGCGGGGGGCAGCGCTCGGTCGCCCGAGAGGGAGGGGGCGGGCGAGGGGGAGGAGGGCGGGGTCCGGGGGGTGCTCGCGGCGAGGGGGGCCAGGGGGAGGGACTGGGTGCTGCCGGGGACCGCGGGGGCCGCGGGCGCCGCGAGGGGGGCTCGGCCGGGCCGGGTCGTGCGGTCGGTGGTCCGGTCGGCGGTCTGTTCGGTGGTCGTCCGTCCGGCGGTGGCCGATCTCACGACCGGGAGAAACGTGGCCGCGGCGTCCGAGGACAGCGCCAGCGGAAGGGCCAGGGCGGCCGCACAGGTGACGGCGATCGAGGAAGCAAGGTGTCCGCGCATGCCCCTGATCCTGAACATATCCACACTTATCTGTCCATCTGGGAATTGACGGACCGTCCGTCCCGCTCGGCCGAACCGGTGGCCCTCGCTCCCCCGTCCCGGCGGTCGCCCGCGTACGCTTGCGTCCCGTGACCGCCACCGACCGCACCCCTGCCGACCTGCTGCGATCCGCGCTCGCCACGGATCCCGCGCGCCCCCTGGTGACCTTCTACGACGACGCCACGGGCGAACGTGTCGAACTGTCCGTGGCCACCTTCGCCAATTGGGTGGCCAAGACCGCCAATCTGCTCCAGGACGAACTGGGCGCCGAGCCCGGTGAGCGGGTGGCCCTGCTGCTGCCCGCGCACTGGCAGACGGCGGTGTGGCTGCTCGCGTGTTCCTCCGTGGGGGTGGTCGCGGACGTCGGGGGTGACGCCGGTGCCGCCGACCATGTGGTCGCCGGGCCAGGGGAGTTCGAGGCCGGGCTCGCCTGTTCCGGGGAGCGGGTGGCGCTGTCGCTCGCGCCGCTGGGACGTCGCTTCGCGCAGGCGCCGGCCGGGTACGCGGACTACGCGGTCGAGGTTCCCGGTCAGGGGGACGTCTTCCGGCCGTACGGGGCGGTGGATCCGGAGGGGGCCGCGCTGGTCGTGGCCGGGGCGGAGCTGACGGGGGCGGAGGTCGTCGAGCGGGCCCGTGGGGACGCGGGGGCGCTCGGGCTGACGGGGCCGGGGTCCCGGCTGTTGTCCGCGCTGCCTTATGGGACGTGGGAGGGGTTGAGCGCGGGGCTCTACGCTCCGCTGGCCGCCGGGGGGTCCGTGGTGCTGTGCCGGAACCTCGACCGGCTCGGGGAGGACGGGGTGGCCAAGCGCGTCGAGAGCGAACGGGTCACGTCGACGGCCCGCTGAGCCACCCACTGCTTCCAGGGGCGCGAGGAACCGCGCGACCAGCCACAGGCGGCCCGCGCCCGACGAACGACCCCCCGCCCCACCCCCACCACAGCCACAGCCACAACCGTCGCCGTCCCCCGTTCGGCCCATCCCCCGAAGCCCCCCGCCCCCGGCCGGGTCATGGTCATAGGGGCAGGTTCGTACGACAGGAGGGGCGGACTGGGGCGTGAGCGGCAGCGACGGCGGGACCGACGGCACGCCCGGTCAGGGCGCGGGCACCGCCGGGCCCGGCGCGGGCGCGAGCCCCACCCCGGCCGGTGTCGCCCGGCGCCGCCGCCGATGGCTGCGGTACACCGGGGCCGGCGTCGCCGTGGCCCTCGTCGCCGCCGCGGGAGCCGGCTGGGCGGTGTACGAGAAGCTGAACTCCAACATCACCTCGGACGACGACACGGCCGCCGAACTGCGCCGGTACGAGAAGGAACGCCCCACCGCGCTGGTGCGCGACGCCCAGAACATCCTGCTGGTCGGGTCGGACTCCCGGTCCGGGGACGGGAACCGCGAGTACGGCAGGGACTCCGGCACCGAACGCTCCGACACCACCATCCTGCTGCACCTCGCAGCGAACCGGCGCAGCGCGACCGCCGTCTCGCTCCCCCGCGACCTGATGGTGGACATACCGAGCTGCCGGGGACCGGACGGCACCCGCACCTCGCCCGTGTTCTCGATGTTCAACTACGCCTTCCAGAGCGGCGGTCCGGCCTGCACGATCCGTACCGTCGAGAAGCTGACCGGCATCCGCGTCGACCATCACATGGTGGTGGACTTCCACGGCTTCAAGGACATGGTCGAAGCGGTCGACGGCGTCGAGGTGTGCCTGAAGGAGCCGATCGACGATCCCGCCGCCAAACTGCGGTTGCCGGCGGGCAAGGTGAAGCTCGACGGCGAGCAGGCCCTCGGCTACGTGCGCGTCCGCAAGACCATCGGAGACGGCAGCGACACCGACCGGATGGACCGTCAGCAGCGGTTCCTGGGCGCCCTCGTCAACAAGGTGCGCAGCAATGACGTACTGCTCAATCCGGTGAAGCTCTATCCCGTGCTGGACGCAGCGACGTCGTCCCTCACCACCGACCCCGGACTGGCGAACCTGCGCGGTCTGTACGACCTGGTGCGCGGTATGCGCAACATCCCCACGGAACGTGTGCAATTCCTTACCGTCCCGAGGGAGTCGTACGCCCGCGACGCCAATCGCGACCAGCTCGTGGAACCCGAGGCGGAGAAACTCTTCGAACGGCTGCGCAGGGACGCCCCGTTGGAGGTCGCCAGGGAAGTTCCGGCGGATTCCGGCGCAAAGAGGAGCGGCACCGAATCGGCCGACGGCCGGGACAAGCACGGCTATTCGTACGACTTCGAGCGCTATCGGCCGGACGATCAGGGGCAAGAGGGTCGAGGCGACCCAGAAGGACAAGAAGGGGTTTCCGGGCGCGAGTCCGGTACGGAAGACCGCACATCGGACGAAAAGCGGCTCGCCGAACCCTCGCCCGCACCCACCACCCCGCCGACTCCCGCGCCGACTTTCCGGGGGAACACCGCCGCCGAGGACGCCTGCCATTAGGGCTCGAACACGTCTTTGAGTAAAGGGCGCACCAAGACGGGGAACGTGCGTTCAAAGAATTGGGCGGATTGCCCGCTTGTAGGGACGTGGAATGTGTCACCGCCGTCGCTCGACGCGGATCCGGGCGGCTAGTGTGAGCGATCCGGTGCGCCCGGCCACGAGGTTTGTCCTGGCGGCCGCGTACTGCAGGACCGAGTGACCGAGCGTCTTTTGAGGGGGAAAGGCGCCGCGTGGCCCCGACGGAGGACTCAAGCAACCGTGGACGCGCAAGGCCGTGAGCGGGCGGACGATATCGACCCCGCAGACCAGTGGGTACTCAATCCGGACACCGGTGACTACGAATTGCGACTGCAGGATTCCGCACCGCAATCACCGGTCCCAGGTCCCCGCTCGCGCAGAACGGCGGGCGACGCCGCACCACCGCGCGGACGCACCGCTCCCGGCCGGGAGCGGAAGGGGACACCCGAGGAGGCGCCGGATCCCGGCGTGCCCGGACCGCGCAGACGACGCACGCCGCAGGACCCTCAGCCCGGTCGCCGCAAGGGCCGCCCCAAGAAGTCGAAGGCCAAGAAGATAGTGGTCTGGACGGGCGCCACGATGGCTTTCCTGCTGGTCGGGGTGAGTTCGGCGGGATACCTCTACTGGAGGCATCTCAACGGCAACATCACGTCCGTCTCCGACGACGGCGCGGGCACCGGCGGTTTCAGCAAGGACCGGGCGATCAACGTCCTGTTGGTGGGCACGGACAAGCGCACCGGTGCGGGAAACGCCGGTTACGGCGACTCGGAAAGCCCCGGGCACGCGGACACCACGGTGTTGCTGCATGTCTCCAAGGACCGCACGAACGCCACCGCGATGAGCATTCCGCGTGACCTGATCACCGACATCCCGGACTGCCCGACCACCCAGGACGACGGATCCACCAAGATCATCCCGGGCACGGCGAACACGCGCTTCAACGAGAGTCTGGGCCAGGAGGGCCGCACGCCGAGCTGCACGATGCGCACCGTCACCGAGCTGACCGGCATCACGATGGACCACTTCATGATCGCCGACTTCAACGCGGTCAAGACACTGACCACGGCGGTCGACGGCGTCGAGGTCTGTCTCGCCAAGGACATCGACGACCCGGACTCCAAGCTCAAGCTGTCCGAGGGCAAGCACACCATCCAGGGTGAGGAAGCGCTCGCGTTCGTCCGCACCCGCCACACCGTGGGCCTCGGCGGCGACCTCAGCCGGATCGAGCTCCAGCAGCAGTTCCTCAGCGCCCTGATGCGCAAGCTGAAGTCGAACGACACGCTCACCAGTCCGACCAAGCTCCTGAAGCTGGCGGAGGCGGGCACCGAGGCACTGACCGTCGACTCGAAGATCAGCAGCATCACCAAGCTCCGCGACCTGGGCATGGAGCTGGGCAAGTTCCCCACCAAGAACCTGTCCTTCACCACGGTGCCGGTGCTCGACAACCCCGCCGAGAAGACGGTCAAGGCGACGGTCGTCCTCCAGGAGACCAAGGCCAAGTCGCTGTTCTCGCTGATCAAGAACGACGTGTCGCTCACCGCCGTGAAGCAGAAGGAGAAGAAGGAGAAGGCCGAGGTGGCCGCCCGGCTCAAGGGCACCAAGGCCGACCCCGCGGACGTCCGCGTCCGGATCCTCAACGGCGGCGCCAAGTCGGGTTCCGCGCAGGAGACCCTCAACTGGCTGCAGCTCGAAGAAGGCGTGACCAAGTCCGAGAACGCGGGCAACGCCGAGGCGACGCTGAAGAAGACCACGGTCGAGTACGCTCCCGACCAGGCCGATCAGGCACGCAGGCTCGCCGAACTCATGGGCCTGTCCGGGGCGGCCATGAAACCGGGCAAGAGCGTGACCAACTCCCAGGGTCTTCCTGCGATCACGCTGACCCTGGGTCTGGACTTCGAAGAGGCCGGGACCTCTCTGACCGCTCCGTCGACGGCGCCGGACGACGTCGAGAAGTCCACAGCCGACAAGGTTGAGTGCGCCAAGTAAGTGACCAAACGGATCCGTCCTACGTCTGACAGGACGTAGGACGGACCTGTGTCAGGCGCAGGGGTGGGGAGGCAGGGGACAATGACGCAGAGCAGTGTGCGTGGGGAGGGGGCTCGCCCACGTGTCTCGCAGGAGAAGGAGCGCGGTGAACGTGCTGACGGGGGCGGAAGCGGGGGCCAGGGCGGGAGCGGTAGCGGGAACGACGCCGCGCGGTCGCGGGCGGCGCGGACCGCACGGTCGGCGTCGGGCGGGAGCGCGGGCGACGACGGCGGGGAGAGCGGCAGACCGGGCGGTCGGCGGGACGGCGGCCCCCGTCGAATACTCCGGTGGTTCGCGCTGGTCCTGGCGGTACTGATACTCGGGACGGCCGGCGCCGGATACCTCTACTACCGTCATCTCAACGGCAACATCGACAAGGGCAAGCGCAACAGCGGTGCGTCCGGCGTCAAGAAGGCCGATCCCAACGCGGCCGGCCAGACCCCGCTGAACATCCTGTTGATCGGCTCCGACAGCCGCAACTCGGACGAGAACGTGAAGCTCGGCGGCAGCAAGGACCAGCGGGGCAGCAAGCCGCTGGCCGACGTGCAGATGCTGGTGCACGTCTCCGCGGACCGCAAGAACGCGTCCGTCGTGAGCATCCCGCGGGACACCCGGGTGAAGATCCCCGAGTGCGAGGACCCCGAGACCGGGGAGACGTACCCGGAGACGAACAACATCATCAACATGTCGCTGCAGCGCGGCGGGGCCGGCTGCACCCTGGCCACCTGGCAGAACCTCACCGGTGTCTACATCGATCACTGGATGATGGTCGACTTCGGCGGCGTGGTGAAGATGGCCGACGCCGTCGGCGGCGTCGAGGTCTGCGTGAAGCAGAACGTGTGGGACCGTCCGCTGCCGGGTGTCCCCGGCGGTTCCGGTCTGAAGCTGAAGGCCGGCAGCAAGAAGGTCCAGGGCAAGCAGGCCCTGGAGTGGCTGCGCACCCGGCACGCCTTCCGGAGCGACCTGGGCCGGGCCAAGGCCCAGCACATGTACATGAACTCGATGATCCGCACGCTGAAGGGCCAGAACGCCTTCACGGACAGCGGACGGCTGATGGGCCTGGCCGAGGCGGCCACCGAGTCCCTGGACGTGTCCGAGGAGATCGGTACGGTCAAGAAGCTGTACGACCTGGGAATGAAGCTCAAGTCCGTGCCGACCGACCGGTTCACGATGACGACCATGCCCACCGTGACGGACCCGACCAACCTCAACCACCTGGTCCCCGAGCCCACGGACGCGGACAAGCTGTGGTCGATGGTCCGTAACGACGTGCCCTTCGACAAAGGCGGCAAGGGCGGCAAGGGCGGTGCGGACGGCAAGAGCGGTTCCGCTTCCGCCGGCCCGGAGGCGACGAGCACCGGTCCAGTGGCGGCGCCCGCGGAGGGCCTCGCGGTCACCGTCGTCAACGGCACGGCGGGCGACGACAGCGAGCTGGCTCCGGTGGGCAGCAGGGCGTCGGCGATCGCGGGCGCCCTGCAGGACAAAGGATTCACCAAGGCCACCGCGAGCGGGCAGACCGATCCCAGCTCGCGGACACAGGTGACGTATCCGAAGGGTTCAGGGGCACAGGGCCGCGCGAACGCCCTCTCCGTGGCCAAGGCCGTCGGGGTGCCGGCCGGTCAGGTGCGTGCCGTGGCCGACGCCGTCACCACCACGCTGACCATCGGCAGCGACTGGCGGGAGGGCACGGCCTACCCGAAGCAGTCCACTCCGGAGGCGGGCGACCTGCCCGAGAGCGCGGAGGCCATCAACGGCGCGGACGAGGGTGCCTGCATGGACGTGTACGAGCCGTACCGGTACTGAGCACCCGGACGAACACCGAGGGGCCGGGACCGCTGTCGTCGTGACAGCGGTCCCGGCCCCTCAGCCGGTTCTCGGCCGGTTGTCGGCCGGATCACGGCCGGTTGTCGGCCGGATCACGCGCGGTCCGTGCTCAGCTCTCGGTCAGTACCGGCGGGCGACGGGACGCCATGACCTTCCGCGCCAGCGCCTTCGGGCTGGTGAGGAAGCCCCAGCCCCACGACATGTGCATGGTCGCGAGGGCCACCGGAATACGCAGCCGCGCCTTGAGGGGCAGGCCCTTGCCCGCGGGCAGCGAGCCCGCCGCTATCGCGACGAGGTAGCCGCCGGGGACCAGGAAGCCCCAGGGGGTCACCGCGGCGCCGACCACGAGGCCCAGGACGATCGCGCAGACCGCGGCCGGCGGGGCCAGGTAGCGCAGATTGATGGAACCCTCGTGGTAGCGGGCGACGACATGACGCCAGCGGCCGTAGTCCTTGTATTGCTTGGCCAGGGCCTGCATCGAGGGGCGCGGCCGGTACGAGACCCGCAGCTCGGGCGAGAACCAGATGAGGCCGCCCGCCTCCCTGATCCGGAAGTTCAGCTCCCAGTCCTGGGCGCGGATGAACTCCTCGTTGTAGCCGCCCTGTTGTTCAAGGGCCTCGCGGCGGAAGACGCCGAGGTAGACCGTCTCCGCCTGGCCGGCCCGGCCGCCCGTGTGGAAGGCCGCGTTGCCCACGCCGATCTTCGAGGTCATGGCCGCGGCGACCGCGTGCTCCCAGTCGTTCTCGCCCTCGGCGTGCATGACACCGCCGACGTTCTGCGCGCCGGTCTCCTCCAGGAGGCGTACGGCGGTCGCGATGTAGTTCGGCGAGAGCATGCCGTGCCCGTCGACGCGTACGACGACGGGGTGGCGGGACGCCTTGATGGCGGCGTTCAGCGCGGCGGGGGTGCGGCCGGTCGGGTTCGGGACCGTGTGCACACGGGGGTCCTCGGCGACGAGTTCGGCCGCGATCTCCTCCGTACGGTCCGCGGAGGGACCGATGGCGATCACGACCTCCATCTCGCCCGCGTACTCCTGGGCGAGGATCGCTTGGACGGCTCCGCGCAGATGCCGTTCCTCGTTGAGGACGGGCATGATCACGGATACGGCGGGAAGCTGCACGGCGGGCTTGGCGTTCATCGCGGATTACGTTACCGCGAATGGGGGACACGGACGCGCGCCGCCCTGCCTCTGCCCCGGGCAGCAGATCGTATGGGCCTACGGTGCTCACGGCCCCCCGCACCCGGCCGACGACGAGGTGTCCGTCTTGCCCACCCCGACCCACTCCCCCGCCGGACCCCGGCGACAGCGCCCGGCGCGCACACCCGTCCGCCGCGGCCGGACGCGCTGGGCCGCCCGGGTGGCGACCTCGCTGTCCGTGGCGGTGCTCGCGGCGGCCGGCATCGGACACGCGGTGGTCACCGGGCTCGACTCCGACATCGACCGGATCGACCCCTTCAAGGACATGAAGAACCGTCCCGCGCAGGGCCACGGCATGAACGTGCTCCTGGTCGGCACCGACGGCCGGGACCGGATCACCCCGGAGCAGAAGGAGAAGTACCGGCTCGGCGGCGCCCCCTGCCACTGCACGGACACGGTCATGATCGTGCACGTCTCCGAGGACCGGAAGCGGGCCAGCGTGGTGAGCCTGCCGCGCGACTCGTACGCCGAGACGCCCGCGCACACCGACCGGACCACCGGCGAGCGGCACGACCCGCACCCGGTCAAGCTGAACGCGGCGTACGCGGAGGGCGGGCCGCAGCTCACCGTGCGCACCGTCGAGAACATGACCCGGGTGAAGATCGACCACTATCTGGAGGTCGACTTCACCAGCTTCATGAAGACCGTGGACGTGCTCGGCGGGGTGCGGATCTGCACGGTGCGGCCGCTGAAGGACACGTACACCGGGCTCGACCTCGCCGCCGGGATGCACGATCTGGACGGCGGGCAGGCACTGCAGTACGTGCGCTCGCGGCACATCGACGGGGCCGCGGACCTCGGCCGGATGCAGCGCCAGCAGCGGTTCCTGGCGGCGCTGATCTCCCGGGCCACGTCGTCCGGGGTGCTGCTCAACCCGATCAGGTTCCGTGACGTGACCCAGGCCGTGCTCGGCTCCGTACGCGCGGACAAGGGCTTCGGGACGGACGAGCTGATCGGCCTGGGGCGGGCGATGCGGACCTTCTCGCCGTCCTCCTCGGAATTCACCACCGTCCCGATCGGCAAGATGGGGTACGAGGTGAAGGGCATCGGCTCGACCCTGAAGTGGGACGAGGACAAGGCGGGGCGGCTCTTCAAGACCCTGCGCGACGACAAGCCGCTCGCGCCGCACCGGGTCCGCGCCAAGGCGGTGCGCGTCGACGTGGCTCCGCAGCAGATCCGGGTCCAGGTCGAGAACGGGACGATGACCGCGGGACTCGGCCGCCGGGTCGACAAGGGGCTGGCCGCGACCGGGTTCCGGACGACGGGGGCGCCGGAGAACGCGCGGGACCGCTCTCTGACGCAGACCGTCATCCGGTACGACCCCCGGTGGGACCGGTCGGCGAAGTCCCTCGCGGCGGCCCTGCCGGGCAGCGAGCTGCACGCCGTGGCGGGGCAGGGCTCCTTGATGAAGGTGCTCGCGGGCGCGGACTTCAGGAAGGTCAGAAAGGTCCGGGCGGACGACCCGGCGCAGGGAGAGTTCGAAACGGTCAGGGGCGACCAGGTGATCTGCCCGTAGGACCTGGTCGCGCGCGCCGGCCCCGTCCTTCAGGGGCGCGGGGAACTGTGCGCTCAGCCACAGCGGGCCCGCAGCCGGAAGAAGCCGATTCCGGGGCACAAGCCTGGTCTGTCACGACGGCGGCCATATGTCGGGGGCGCACAGGGGGCGCTTTGCATCAGATCTGCAACAGCCCTGATCCGATTCTCCGAAGGCCCTTGTATGCCACACAGTCGAACACTGCACACTGGGTCGCATGAACGATTGGCCCCAGGGATGGTCCGGAAACAACGGTGGCGACCGCCAAGGCCGCGGCGCGAGCGCCCAGCCCGAGGGCGCTCGTGTGATGCGGCAGGTCCAGCGCGGCCAGGGCGGCGGCGCCCCGCACTCCGCCGCGCCTCCTCACGGGGTCCCGCCGCAGCAGTCGTACAGCGACGGATCCGCCGACAACGGATACAACACGGGGCAGGTCTACGGCGGCGGTGGCGGCCCGCAGGGACCCGGCACCGACGGACGGCGGGACCGGCCCGCGCCGAACTGGCGGTGGCGGATCAAGTGGATCTCCATCACGGTGGTCACGCTCCTGGTCGTGGTGTCCGTCGGCACGTACTTCTGGGCCGACTCCAAGCTCAACCGCGACGTCGACCTGTCGAAGGTCATCGACCGGCCGGACGGCGGCGAGGGCACGAACTACCTGATCGTCGGCTCCGACAGCCGCGAGGGCATGTCCGACGAGGAGAAGAAGAAGCTCCACACGGGCTCGGCCGAGGGCAAGCGCACGGACTCGATGATGATCCTGCACGTCGGTGACAACGGGAACACGATGGTCTCGCTGCCGCGCGACTCGAACGTGGAGATCCCCACGTTCAAGGGCTCCGAGTCCGGCAAGACCTTCCAGGGCACCGGCCGTCAGGTGAAGCTGAACGCGGCGTACGCGGAGGACGGGCCCGAGCTGCTCGTGCGGACCGTGGAGGCCAACACCGGGCTGCGGATCGACCACTACGCGGAGATCGGCTTCGGCGGCTTCGCGAAGATCGTCGACTCGGTCGGCGGCGTGGAGATAGAGATCCCCAAGGGCGGCATGAAGGACACCAAGTCCGGCGCCGACTTCGACGCGGGCAAGCAGACCCTGAACGGCGAGCAGGCCCTGGCCTTCGTCCGCACCCGGTACGCGCTCGCGGGCAGCGACCTGGACCGTACGAAGAACCAGCAGAAGTTCCTCTCGGCGCTCGCCAGCCAGACGGCGACCCCGTCGACGATCCTCAACCCCTTCAAGCTCTACCCGACCCTGAGCTCCGGCCTCGACACCCTCACCGTCGACAAGGACATGTCCCTGTGGAACCTCGGCTCGATGTTCTGGGCCATGAAGGGCATCACCAGCGGGGACGGCAAGTCCATGAACATGCCGATCTCGGGCAACACCGGCAACGGCAACCTCCAGTGGGACACCGCCAAGGTCAAGACCCTGGTGGAGCAGCTGAAGAACGACGAGAAGGTGACGGTGTCGGGCAACTGACCCGGCCGGGCACGCCGTTCAGGTCCGCCGGGGCAGTTTCGGCACCGCCGCCTCGGCGAGCTTCCTCGCGCATGGCTCTCCTCGGCGTACCGCGTGTCGGGGCATACACCGTAGGAGCCGTTCGCCCCTCCGTTCAGGCGAGTCGGGGGCGATCACCCGTACGGGTTATGGCCACGTTTCTGAGGCGGGGTCAGTTGCCCACGCCGAGGCCGGCCATGAACGCGGCCGGATACCGGTCGCCGCGCGCCGCGCCCTGCGGCACCGCCTTCTCGATCTCGGCGAGGTCGTCCGCGGTGAGGGTCAGCTCCATCGCGGGCAGCGCCTCGGCGAGCCGCTCGCGGGTGCGGGCGCCGACCAGCGGCACGATGTCCTCGCCCTGCGCGGCCACCCAGGCGATGGCCAGCTGGGCGACGGTGCGGCCCTTCGCCTCCGCGACCCGGCGCAGCGCCTCCACGAGGGCGAGGTTGTGGGCGACGTTCTCACCGGAGAACCGGGGGCTGTGGCTGCGGGCGTCGCGGGGGTCGGCGCCGCCGCCGGCCGTCCAGTGCCCGGAGATGAGGCCGCGGCTGAGGACGCCGTACGCGGTCATGCCGATGCCCAGTTCGCGCAGCGTGGGCAGCACCTCCGCCTCCACCGCGCGGGAGATCAGCGAGTACTCGATCTGCAGGTCGGCGATCGGGTGGACGGCGTGTGCCCGGCGGATCGTCGCCGCGTCGACCTCCGAGAGCCCGATGTGCCGTACGTGTCCGGCCTCGACCATCTCCTTGATCGCGCCCACCGTCTCCTCGACCGGTACCGCGGGGTCCAGCCGGGCGGGGCGGTAGATGTCGATGTGGTCGGTGCCCAGCCGGGTCAGCGAGTAGGCGAGGAAGTTCTTCACGGCCTCGGGGCGGCCGTCGGTGCCGCCCCACTCGGGGCCCGGCCCCCGCAGCGCGCCGAACTTCACGCTCAGCTGGTAGCTGTCGCGGTCCCGGCCGCGCAGCGCCTCGGCGAGCAGCAGTTCGTTGTGGCCCATGGCGTAGAAGTCGCCCGTGTCCAGGAGGGTGACGCCGGCGTCCAGCGCGGCGTGCACGGTGGCGAGGGACTCCGCGCGGTCGGTCGTCCCGTAGGCGTCCGACATGCCCATCGCGCCCAGGCCCAGCGCGGAGACGGCCGGGCCGGTGCTGCCGAGGGTTCGTGTCTGCATGGTGTGGCTCCTTTGTCGTCGCCTTCGTGCTCGCCTTCGTCGGCGCCTTCGTCGGCGGTCTCTCCTCCACCCTGCGGCCGCGCGGCGAGGTGCGGGAGCGGAGCGCTCATCATGGGAGAGCCGCTCCCTGGCTGTGCTCTCCCGCGCGAGGGACCATGGAGCCATGGAACGTGACCAGCTCGCCGATTTCCTGCGCCGCCGCCGTGAGGCGATCCGTCCGGCCGAGGTCGGTGTCGCCGACGGCCCGCGCCGCCGCACCAGCGGTCTGCGCAGGGAAGAGGTGGCCATGCTGGCCGGCATGTCGGTGGACTACGTCGTACGCCTGGAGCAGGGCCGCAGCAGTCAGCCCTCGACGCAGTTGCTCGGCGCGCTGGCGCGGGCGCTGCGGCTGTCCGACGACGAGCGCGACCACCTGTTCCATCTGGCCGGTCACCGGCCGCCGCCGGCCGACGGGGTGGCGCGGCTGGCCCGCGCCGGTCTGATCCGGATGCTCGACCTGCTCGGCGACACCACGGCCGTGGTGATGTCCGACCTGGGCGAGGTCCTCGCCCAGAACCGTGCGGCTCTGCTGCTGATGGGCGACCACACGGGTCTGTCCGGCGACCGGCGCTATGTCGTGTACCGGTATTTCACCGACCCCGCCGCCCGTGCCGTCCATGTGCCCGAGGAGCTGGAGCACCATGCCCGCCAGCTCGTGGCCGACCTGCGCGCGGCCGCGGGCCGCCGGGCGGGCGACCCGGTGGTCACGGGGCTCGTCGACCGGCTGGCTGCCGAGAGCGCCGACTTCCGCCGGCTCTGGGCGGAGCACGAGGTGTCGGTCAGGCGCGCCGACCGGAAGACCTTCCAGCACCCGCGGGTGGGCCGGGTGCTGATGGACTGCGAGACCCTGGTCACCCCCGACCAGGGCCAGCAACTCCTGGTCCTCACCCCGGCGAACGCGGAGGCCCGCGAACGGCTGGAACTGCTGCGGGTACTGGGCGTGGAGGAGTTCCCCACGGCGCCGGCCCCGGAACCGACGAACACCGGGTCCCCGGCCCCGGGAACGCCGGGCACACCCAGGCGGTGAGCCGCCGGGCCGCGAGCCGCGGGCCGCGGGAACGAAGAACACCGGGACACCTGGGCCGGCGACGAAGCCACGGGGCACCCACACGGCGAACCGCCGGACGCCGGGCACGGAGCCCCACCGCGTGATGAGGCCATCGGACACCGAGCACCCGGCCCGGGAGCGAAGAGCACCGGCGCCCCGGGACCGGAGGCCGCCCCACGAGCCGGCCGCGCGAGCCACCGGGCCCGGCGGAGGCGGCCGCAGGTCCGGTGTGGTGGAGGCTACTTGGGGAGGTTGCGGGCCATCACGATGCGCTGGACCTGGTTCGTGCCCTCGTAGATCTGGGTGATCTTGGCGTCGCGCATCATGCGCTCGACCGGGTAGTCACGGGTGTAGCCGTAGCCGCCGAGGAGCTGGACGGCGTCCGTGGTGACCTCCATGGCGACGTCGGACGCGAAGCACTTGGCCGCCGCCCCCTGGAAGGTGAGGCCGCCTTCCGTGCCGCCGGCGGAGACCCGCTGGGACGTGGCCGCGGCCGAATACGTCAGCTGCCGGGCGGCCTCGATCTTCATGGCCATGTCGGCGAGCATGAACTGGATGCCCTGGAAGTCGGCGATCGGCTTGCCGAACTGCTTGCGCTCCTGGACGTACCCCTTGGCGTAGTCGAGGGCGCCCTGCGCGATGCCCAGCGCCTGCGCGGCGATCGTGATGCGGGTGTGGTCCAGGGTCTTCATCGCGGTGGCGAACCCCGTGCCCTCCTCGCCGATCATGCGGTCCGCCGGGATGCGCACGTTGTCGAGGTAGACCTCACGGGTCGGGCTGCCCTTGATGCCGAGCTTGCGCTCCGGCGCACCGAAGGAGACACCCTCGTCGGACTTCTCGACAACGAACGCCGAGATCCCCTTCGAGCGCTTCGTCGGGTCGGTCACGGCCATCACCGTGTAGTACTCCGACTCGCCCGCGTTGGTGATCCAGCGCTTCACGCCGTTCAGGACGTAGAAGTCGCCGTCCCGGACGGCCCGCGTCTTCATGCCGGCCGCGTCCGAGCCTGCGTCCGGCTCGGAGAGACAGTAGGAGAACATCCCGTCGCCCTTGGCCAGCGGCGCCAGGTACTTCTTCTTCAGGTCCTCGGAGCCCGCGAGGATGACCGGCAGCGAGCCGAGCTTGTTCACCGCGGGGATCAGGGACGAGGACGCGCAGACCCGCGCCACCTCCTCGATCACGATGACCGTCGCCAGGGCGTCCGCGCCCGCGCCGCCGTACGACTCCGGCACGTGCACGGCGTGCAGGTCGGCGGCGACCAGCGCGTCCAGTGCCTCCCGCGGGAAGCGCGCCTCCTCGTCCACCGCCGCGGCGTGCGGCGCGATCTTCGCCTCGGCCAGTGCGCGGATCGCGTCCCGGAGCATGTCGTGCTCCTCGGCCGGGCGGTACAGGTCGAAATCAGCCGATCCGGCCAAGGTCTCTCACGCTCCAAAGACGCAGTGCTGCTGACGCTAACTACCGTTAAGTAACCCAAATTTTAGGGGCCCGGCCACGCAAGTGATACGTGAGCTTGGCGACAAGGGGGAATCTGCCCGGTGAGGGGCTCGAAAACGACCCGACTATGCTCGGTCAGCGCTACGCGATCACCCGACCTCCTGGAGCACCCATGGCCCTCAAGATCACCGTGATCGGTACCGGCTACCTCGGCGCCACCCATGCCGCCGCCATGGCCGAGCTCGGTTTCGAGGTGCTGGGCCTCGACGTGGTGCCGGAGAAGATCGAGATGCTCCAGCGGGGCGAGGTCCCGATGTACGAGCCCGGCCTGGAGGAACTGCTGCGCAAGCACGTCGCCGGGATCGAGGGCGCCACCGGGCGGCTGCGGTTCACCATGGACTGGGCGGAGGTCGCGGCGTTCGGCGACGTCCACTTCGTCTGTGTGAACACCCCGCAGAAGCACGGCGAGTACGCCTGCGACATGTCGTACGTCGACGCCGCCTTCGCCTCGCTCGCCCCCCACCTCACGGGCCCCGCCCTGGTCGTCGGCAAGTCCACCGTGCCCGTCGGGTCGGCCGACCGGCTGGCCCGCACCCTCGTCGAGCTCTCCCCCGCGGGCGAGGAGATCGAGCTGGCCTGGAACCCCGAGTTCCTGCGCGAGGGCTTCGCGGTCCAGGACACCATGCACCCCGACCGCATCGTCGCCGGAGTGCGCAGCGAGCGCGCCGAGAAGCTGCTGCGCGAGGTGTACGCGACACCGCTGGCCGAGGGTTCGCCCTTCGTGGTGACCGACTTCCCGACCGCCGAGCTGGTGAAGACCGCCGCCAACTCCTTCCTCGCCACCAAGATCTCGTTCATCAACGCGATGGCCGAGGTCTGCGAGGCCGGCGGCGGCGACGTCGTGCGGCTCGCCGAGGCGATCGGGCACGACGACCGCATCGGGAAGAAGTTCCTGCGCGCGGGCATCGGCTTCGGCGGCGGCTGCCTGCCCAAGGACATCCGGGCGTTCATGGCCCGCGCGGGCGAGCTGGGCGCCGACCAGGCGCTCACCTTCCTGCGCGAGATCGACTCCATCAACATGCGGCGCCGCGGCCAGATGGTGGAGATGACGCGGGAGGCGCTGGGCGGGAGTTCCTTCCTCGGGAAGCGGATCGCCGTGCTCGGCGCGACGTTCAAGCCGGACTCGGACGACGTCCGGGACTCGCCCGCGCTGAACGTGGCGGGCCAGATCCATCTGCAGGGCGGCCAGGTCACGGTCTACGACCCCAAGGGCATGGCCAACGCACGACGGCTCTTCCCGACGCTCGGGTACGCGGACACGGCGGTGGACGCCGTGCGCGGGGCCCACGCCGTCCTGCACCTCACCGAGTGGCGCGAGTTCCGCGAGCTGGACCCGGCGGCGCTGGGCGAGGTCGCCACGGACCGTGTCGTACTGGACGGCCGCAACGCGCTCGACCCGGCCGTGTGGCGGGCGGCGGGCTGGACCTACCGGGCGATGGGCCGCCCGACGGCCTGACCTGCGCCCCACGCCCCGGGCCCCGGCACCGCTGCCCCACCGGCCCACCGCGACACGAACCGACACCGGACCGAGACCGAGACCGAGACCGAGGAGAAAAAGCCATGGCTCTGGCCAAGCTGGGCGCCGTCGCCCTGGACTGTCCCGACCCGCGGGCACTCGCCGCGTTCTACGCGGGGGTGCTCGGCGGCACCGTCGAGGGGGACGGCCGCTGGATCGACCTGCGGCTGCCGGAGGGCGGGACGCTGGCGTTCCAGGCCGCCCCCGGGTACGTACCGCCGAAGTGGCCCTCGCCGGAGGCCTCCCAGCAGATCCATCTGGACCTGACGGTCGAGGACCTGGACGCGGCGGAGGCAGCGGTCCTGGCGCTGGGCGCGAAGGTGCTCGACGCGGAGACCGGCGGAGAGTCCTGGCGGGTCTACGCCGACCCGGCGGGCCACCCGTTCTGCCTGTGCGCCTGCTGAACCCGCCCGCCGGCGTCGGCCGTCAGCCGTCGAGTTCGGCGATCGTCGCCATGGACGGTTCGCGGCGCCTGCGGGCTGCACGGGCCGTGAAGTCCACGGTACGCAGCACGCGTTGGACGTTGCCCCAGGTGAGCAGGGCCAGATCGGTGTCGGACCAGCCCCGGCCCAGGAGTTCGGCGATCAGCCTCGGATAACCCGAGGCGTCGGACAGGTCCCGCGGGTGCGCGGCCCCGGTGTCGTACGTCCCCGACAGGCCGACGCACTCGGGCCCCGCCAATTCCCGTACGTGGTCGAGGTGGTCGGCCACGTCGCGGACCGTGGGGCCGGTCTGCTCGGCGGTCAGCGGGACCAGGCACAGGCCCCCGGTGGCGCCGAGCTCGACGAGTACGTCGTCGGGGAGGTTCGCCGGGTGCGGACGCAGGGCGCGGGCCGCCGAGCGGCTGAACATGACCGGGGCCTTGGAGATGGTGAGGGCACGGCGGACGGTCGCGTCCGAGGCGCCCGAGAGGTCCGCGAGGACACCGATGCGGGTCATCTCGCGTACGACTTCCTCGCCGAACCGGGTCAGTCCCCGCTCGCCGGCCCAGGACACCCCGGAGAGGGTCAGCACGCGCAGGCCCAGGGCGTGCAGGGAGCGCAGGATGCCCAGCGAGTCGTCGAGCGCGGACGCGCCCGCCGGACCGAGCAGCACGGCGACCCGGCCGCAGTTCCTGGCGTCCGTGGCCTCCGCCGCGCTGTGCGCCATGCGCAGGCCCTCCGGATGGGCCTCCACCACGGTCTTCACCAGGTCGAGCTGTTCCAGCGTCGCCCCGACGGCCCGTTCGCCGACAAGCCCGTCCGGCAGGTGCAGCGACCAGAACAACGCCCCCACGTGCCCTTCGCGCAGCCTGGGCACGTCCGTGTCGACCGAGGTCTCACCGAGTTCGAGGTCGTACCAGGAGAGGTTCCGCAGGGCCCAGGCCAGACCGCTGTAGCCGTCCGCGACGGGGTGGGCGGCGAGGAGTTCGTGGGCCCGGGTCAGGGGGTCGACGCCGGCCCGGGAGCGGCCGTCGGCGTCCGCCTCCACTCCGGCCTCCGCCCCTGCCTCCGCGCCGGTGTCCGCACCGGATTCCGCGTCCGCGTCGGGATCGGGGGCGTGTTCGTCGCCGCGCCTGGCCGTGGGCCCGGACACGATCACGGCCTCGGGGTGATCCAGTTCGCCGACCTCTGCGGTGGTGTGCAGTTCGTCCTGCAGATCAGCCATGGCGGGGCTCCGGGGTCCGGTGGTGGCGACAGGGGTAGGGCCACCGTGCCACGGCGACGGATCAGGGTCTCGGTGGACGGGCCGTTCGGGCTACCGCCCCCGTCGGGCTCCCCCGCCGGGCCGCAGCGGGCGTGCTCCCGGAGTCCCTCACGTCAGCGAGTCCCTCACTTCAGCGACTCCCACAGTTCCCCGGCCTCCGGCTCGTCCGCGACCACCCGGTTGGGGTCGGACGGGGCGGGGACCACCGGCATCATCACGGTCTCGGTGCCCGCGGAGGAGAGGGACTTCAGGCTCTGCCCCAGGTCCATCAGTTCGGTCAGGGAGTTCAGGCCCGTGTCCGTGGTGAGGCTGCCGGTGAGCGCGTCGGCGACCTTGTAGAGGCGGGTGGGGCTGGTGAGGAGGTCGGTGGCGGAGATCTGGTCGAGAAGGCCCTTCACCAGCTTCTGCTGGAGCCCTATGCGGCCGAGGTCGCTGCCGTCGCCTATGCCGTGCCGGGTGCGGGCGAGGGCCAGGGCGTCCTCACCGTCGAGGTGGTGGGTGCCCGCCTCCAGTTCGAGGTGGCTGTCCTCGTCGGAGATGTCCTCCTCCGTCGTGACCGTGACCCCGCCCAGCGCGTCCACCAGGTCGGCGAAACCGGCGAAGTCGATCTCGATGTAGTGGTCCATGCGGACGTCGGTCATGGACTCCACCGTCTTGACGGCGCAGACCGGCCCGCCGACCGAGTACGCGCTGTTGAACATCGCGACGTACGCCACCGGGGCCGAGCCGCCCGACGGCAGCGGGCAGGAGGGCCGGGTGACCAGGGTGTCGCGCGGGATGCTGACGACGGTCGCCTCCGAGCGGCCCTCGTCGACGTGGACGATCATCGCCGTGTCGGAGCGGGCGCCCTCGCTGCTGCCGCCGCCGAGGTCCTTGTTGCGCTTGCCGCTCCGCGAGTCCGAGCCGAGGACCAGGATGTTGAGCGCGCCGCTGGGCAGCGGGCTCGCGGTGGCCGCCTCGGGGCCCGTCGGGGTCGTCATCGCCCGGGGTGGCCGGTCGTCGCCGAGCGCGCTGTCGATGTCGACGCTGCGGATGTTGTGGTTCAGATGCCAGTAGACCCACGCCGCCCCGGCCACCGAGACGACGAGCACGCAGCAGGCGGCGATGCCCGCCGCCTTGAAGAGCCGTGACCGGCCCGCCCAGCCCTGCCGTCTCGGGCGTCGCTCCGCGCCGCGTATCGCGGCGTCCCCGCCCCCGTGTTCGCCTTCTCCGCTCACGAAGAGAACTTAAGTCCGAATTATTACAAGGAGGAACCACTTCCCGGCTTTCCTTCGGAAACTCTCAGACTTCGTTGAGTTTCCTCAGACTCCGCCCGGTCTTCGGAGTCACCTCGCCCGACCTCTTCGAAAGTTTCGAAGCCGCCGCGCCGATCACGGCGTCGGGGCGGGCGGCGCCGTGCTGCTTCGCACCACCAGACTCGTCGCCAGTTCCACCCTGGTCGCCGTCGAAGGGCGCTCCGAGCGGCCGAGATCCAGCACCAGCCGGGTCGCCGCCTCGGCCATCTCCGTGAGCGGCTGGCGCACGGTGGTGAGCGGCGGGCCGACCCAGCGGGCCACCGGCAGATCGTCGAAGCCGACGATGCTGAGGTCCTCCGGGACCCGAAGGCCCAGCTCACGCGCGGCCTCGTACAGCCCGAGGGCCTGGAGGTCGTTGCCCGCGAACACGGCCGTCGGACGGTCCGGCAGCTTCAGCAGTTCGAGCCCCGCCCGGTGGCCGGTCTCGTGGTGGAAGTCGCCGGTGCGCACGAGCGCCGGGTCGACCGGCAGCCCGGCCGTGTCCAGCGCCGCCCGGTACCCGTCGAGCCGGGCCCGGCTGCACATCATCCGTGTGGGCCCGCTGATCACCCCGATGCGGCGGTGGCCCAGGTCGGCCAGGTGCCGGGTCGCGGCGAGCCCGCCCTGCCAGTTGGTCGCGCCCACGGACGGCACGTCGTCGCCCGGGTCGCCCGCCGGGTCGACCACCACGAACGGGATGGAGCGACTGGTCAGCAGCGCCCGCTGAGTCTCGTCGAGCCCGCTGAGGACGAGCACGACCCCGTGCGGGCGGCGCGCGGCGACCTGGTCGGCCCAGGTGCGCCCGGGGGTGAGCCGGCCCGCGCTCTCGGACAGGACGACGCTCAGCCCCTCGTCCCTGGCCACGTTCTCCACGCCCCGGATGACCTCCATCGCCCAGGCGCTCTCCAGTTCGTGGAAGACGAGGTCGACGAGCGGCGACCGGGACGCCTCGGCCCGGCGGCGCCGATAGCCGTGCCGGCGCAGCAGTTCCTCGACCCGGGACCGGGTCGAGGCGGCCACATCGGCACGGCCGTTGAGCACCTTCGAAACAGTCGGGGCCGAGACTCCCGCCTCGCGGGCGATCTCAGCGAGCGTCGCTGACTGGGCTACAGCGGGGTTCGGGCGAGTCATGAACGCGATCGTATCCCTGCGCAACCTCTTGACGAACCCCCTCGACCGCCATACGTTCCCGGAACATTCGAAGCTCAACCCGAAACATTCGTAAACGTTCTTGACGCGAGCGAGTCAGAAGAGGTGCTGTCATGGAGTCGATCAACGGGCGGTCCAACGGCGGGCAGCCCACCGGCGCCGGTACCGGTGGGGATGCCGGTGCCGATACCGGCGCGGGTGCCGGCACCGGCCTGGCCGGCCGCACGTTCAGCAGGCGCTGGGTCCTGGGCGCAGGTGCCACCTCCCTGCTCACCACCGGGCTCACCGCCTGTGGCTCCAGCGACGGTTCCGGCGGGGGCAGCAGCACCCTCACCGCCTTCGTGTACGGGGACGACGCGGTGAAGGTCCAGCAGTCGGCCGTCGAGCGGTTCAACACATCGGCGGACGCCAGGTCCACCAAGGGCAAGGTGAAGCTGGAGCGGATCCCGGGCGCGGAGTACCCGGCCAAGCTCCGCACGGCGATGGGCTCGCCGAGCGCCCCCGACATCTTCTACAACTGGGGCAGCGGCTCCATCAAGGCCTACCAGGACGCCAAGCAGCTGGTCGACCTGACCGACGTCATCGAGGGTGATCCGGCCCTGAAGTCGGGGTTCCTGCCCTCGGTGCTCGCGGCGGGCGGTCTCGGCGGGCGGCAGTACGGCATACCGATGCGCGGCATGCAGCCGGTCATCCTCTTCTACAACAAGTCGGTCTTCGCCGAGCACAAGCTCCAGCCGCCCACCACCTGGCCCGAGTTGCAGGACATCAACGCCAAGCTGAAGGCCGCGAAGATCACCCCGTTCGCGCTCGGCGGCGCGGACATCTGGCCCGAGCTGATGTGGCTGGAGTACCTCGTCGACCGCATCGGCGGACCGAAGGTCTTCGCGAGGATCCAGGAGGGCGACGCGTCCGGCTGGGGCGACCCGGCCGTCCTCAAGGCCGCCGAGACGGTGAAGGAACTCATCGACGACGGCGCCTTCGGCACGAAGTTCAGCTCGGTGTCGTACACCAACGGCGGTGCCCCGGCGGTCTTCGCCAAGGGCAAGGCGGCGATGCACCTGATGGGTTCGTGGGAGTACTCGACGCAGCTCGGCAAGTTCCCGGACTTCGCGAAGAACAACATGGGCTGGTGCGCCTTCCCCACGGTCGAGGGCGGCACCGGCGACGTCCGCAACGTGGTGGGCAACCCCACCAACTACTGGTCCGTCAACACCCGGGCGGAGAACAAGGACGCCGCGATCGCCTTCCTGAAGACCTGCGCGTCCCAGACGTACGCCAAGGCGCTGGTCGCCAACGGCGACGTCCCGACGACCGCCGACGCCGCCGAACTGCTCGCCGCCTCGCCCAACCCGGCGTTCGCCCGATTCCAGTACGAGATGGTCGAGAAGGCGCCGGCCTTCACGCTCTCCTGGGACCAGGCGGTCGGTCCGGACCTCTCGACCCCGATGCTCACCGAGATCAACAAGCTGTTCGTCGGCAAGTCCTCGCCGAGCGAGTTCGTGTCGGCGCTCAAGGAGCTGAAGTGAGCGCACCCACCCCCACCGAGGCCCCGGTGGGAAGCCCGGTCGCGGCGCGCGGCAGGCCCGTGGAGCCCGGGAGGCCGCACAAGCGGTCCACGGCCTCCACGGTCGGCCGCCCGCACGCCGGCTGGGCGCTGCCCGGTGTCCTCTTCTTCGCGTTCTTCGCCGTGGTCCCGATGGGCCTGGCCTTCTACCTCTCCTTCACCAGCTGGGACGGCCTGGGCGACCCGAAGCTCGTCGGTCTCGACAACTGGCGGAAGATGATCGACGACGACCGGATGGTCCAGTCCCTGTGGCTCACCGCCCTGCTGACGGTCGTGAGCTGGGCCTTCCAGACGGTGATCTCGGTGCTGCTCGGCGTCTGGGCGGCGGGCCGCCAGCGCAACCGGGCGGTGCTCTCCGCGATCTTCTTCGTCCCGTTCCTGCTGTCCTCGACGGCGATCGCGCTGCTCTTCTACGCCCTGCTCGACCCGAACTTCGGCGTCATCCAGAAGAACATCCTCGGCTCCTCGAACGGCGCGTTCCTCGCGATCGTCTTCGTCGGCGCCTGGCAGTTCATCCCCTTCCACACCCTGCTCTACCAGGGCGGGGCCCGTCAGATACCCGAGGTCCTGTACCAGGCCGCGGCGATCGACGGGGCGGGCCGCAACCGCCAGTTCTTCTCGATCACGCTCCCGCAACTGCGCAACACCATGACCACGTCCACGGTCCTGATGGTCGTCGGCACGCTCACGTACTTCGAGACCGTGCTGATCCTCACCAAGGGCGGTCCTGGCACCGACACGGCGATCCTGCCGTACCTGATGTACGAGGCCGGTTTCAAGAGCTACGACTTCGGCTACGCGAGCGCCATCGCGTCCTTCCTGGTGCTGATCGCCACGGGCCTGTCCCTGATCCTCGTGCGACTGACCGGCTTCGGCCGCATGCGCAGTACCCGCGAAGGGATGTGACGGAGTGTCACACGATACGTTGCCACGTCCACGCCCGCGTCCCGTGAAGACCGACGGGCGTCCCACCGGGCCGTCCCCGTCGCGGCGCCGCCGGCACTGGACGAAACGCCCCAACCCGCTCGCGGGCCTGGGCTCGATCGTCTGGCTCACGATCGTCATCGTCCCGATCTACGTGATGCTGTCGATCTCGCTCACCACGCAGGACAAGTCGCTCGGCGGCAACCCGCTGGCACCGCCCACGAGTCCGACGCTCGACAACTACAACACCGTGCTGAACAGCGGCTTCGGCCATCTGCTCAGCAACACGGTGATCGTGGCCGTCGCGGTCGTCGCCATCGTCCTCGTCCTCTCCGTCCCGCTCGCCTACGTCGCCGTGCGCACCCGCGACCGCTGGTCGGGCCTGGCCTTCCGCCTCTTCCTCCTC
Organism: Streptomyces sp. CWNU-52B; assembly: GCF_047444975.1. NCBI lineage: Bacteria > Bacillati > Actinomycetota > Actinomycetes > Kitasatosporales > Streptomycetaceae > Streptomyces > Streptomyces sp. CWNU-52B. The sequence goes on from NZ_JBLFJV010000059.1 coordinate 50,037, forward strand.
GGGGTCGCGATCCCGGCCCAGGCGGTCGTGGTCCCCCTCTACCTCCTGATCGCCAAACTCGACCTGTACGACAGCCTGCTGGCGGTCATCCTGCCGACGGCGGCCTTCGCGATGCCGGTCTCGGTGCTCGTCCTCGTGGGCACCCTGCGGGACGTCTCGGAGGACCTGTACGAGGCGATGGCGCTGGACGGCGCCTCACCGCAGCGGATGCTGTTCCAGCTGGCCGTCCCGATGGCCAAGGGCGGTATCAGCACGGTCGTCATCTACGCGGCGCTGCAGGCCTGGAACGGCTTCCTCTTCCCGCTGATCTTCACCCAGTCCGACGAACCGCGTGTCCTGACCCTCGGACTCTTCAACTACGTCAGCCAGTTCGGGGTGAACATCCCCGCGCTGCTGGCCTCGGTCGTCCTCTCCGGCGTCCCGATCTTCGCCGTCTACCTGGTGGCCCGCCGCGCGCTGGTCGGCGGCCTGATGGGCGTGGGCGGAAAGTGAACCCACTGGACCCCGACCACGCTGCCGGCTCCGCCGCCGCCCCCACCCCTGACCCCGACAGGAGTTCCATGACGACCGCCCCCTGGCGTGATCCCGCCCTGCCCGCCGAGGCCCGGGTCGACGACCTGCTCGCCCGGATGACCCTGGAGGAGAAGACCGCCCAGCTGTACGGCGTCTGGGTGGGCGCCGCCACCGACGGCGGCGGAGTCGCTCCGCACCAGGACGAGATGGCCTCCGACGTCGACTGGGACGAGCTGATCACCCAGGGTCTCGGCCAGCTCACCCGCTCGTTCGGCACCGCCCCCGTGGACCCCGCCCTCGGCGCCCAGGCCCTCGCCCGCGCCCAGCGCCGGATCAGCGAGGCGGGCCGCTTCGGCATCCCGGCCGTCGCCCACGAGGAGTGCCTGGCGGGCTTCACGGCCTGGGGCGCCACCGCGTACCCGGTCCCGCTGGCCTGGGGCGCGTCCTTCGACCCGGCCCTGGTGGAGGAGATGGCCCACCGGATCGGCCGGGACCTCGCCTCCGTCGGCGTCCACCAGGGTCTCGCCCCCGTCCTGGACGTCGTACGGGATCCGCGGTGGGGCAGGGTCGAGGAGACCATCGGCGAGGACCCCTACCTCGTCGGCACGGTCGGCGCGGCCTACGTCCGCGGCCTGGAGTCCGCCGGGATCATCGCCACGCTCAAGCACTTCGCGGGGTACGCGTCCTCGGCGGGCGCCCGCAACCTCGCCCCGGTACGGGCCGGGGTGCGCGAGTTCGCCGACATCACGCTGCCCCCGTTCGAGTTCGCGCTGCGCGAGGGCGGGGCCCGCTCGGTGATGGCCGCGTACACGGACACGGACGGGGTGCCGGCCTCCTCGGACCCGGAGCTGCTGACCGAACTCCTGCGGGACCGCTGGGGGTTCACCGGCACGGTCGTCAGCGACTACTTCGGCGTCGGCTTCCTGAAGACCCTGCACCGGGTCGCGGGCACCGAGGCACAGGCCGCCCACGCGGCCCTGGCCGCCGGCGTGGACGTCGAACTGCCGACGCTGCGCTGCTACGGCGACCCGCTGGTGGCGGCGGTCCGCGCCGGTGACGTCCCGGAGTCCCTGGTGGACCGGGCGGCGGCGCGGGTCCTGCGCCAGAAGTGCGAACTGGGCCTGCTCGACGAGGACTGGGCCCCGGAGCCGACAGGCCCCGTCGACCTGGACTCGACGGCGAACCGCGTGCTGGCCAGGCGCCTGGCCGAGGAGTCCGTGGTCCTGCTCTCCAACCCGGACGGCCTGCTGCCGCTCGCCCCCGACACCCGGATCGCCGTGGTCGGCCCACGAGCCGCCGACGCCCTGGCCATGCTGGGCTGCTACTCGTTCCCCTCCCACGTGGGGGTCAACCACCCCGACAAGCCGATGGGCATCGAGATCCCCACGCTCCTGGAGTCCCTGCGCACGGAACTCCCCGACGCCAAGATCTCGTTCACCGAGGGCTGCGACACCACCGACCCGGACACCTCGGGCTTCGAGGAGGCGGTCACCCGCGCCACCGAGGCCGACGTCTGCGTGGCCGTGCTCGGCGACCGGGCGGGCCTCTTCGGCCGGGGCACCTCGGGCGAGGGCTGCGACGTGCCGGACCTGCAACTCCCCGGAGTCCAGGCCGAGTTCCTGGACGCCCTCACCGCGACGGACACCCCGGTCGTACTCGTCCTCCTCACCGGCCGCCCGTACGCGCTGGGCCGCTGGCACGACCGGCTGGCCGCCACGGTCCAGGCGTTCTTCCCGGGCGAGGAGGGCGGTTCGGCGGTGGCGGGCGTCCTGTCGGGCCGGGTGAACCCGTCGGGCAGGCTCCCGGTGAGCGTCCCGCAGACCCCGGGCGGCCAGCCGTGGACCTACCTCCAGCCCCCGCTGGGCCTGGCCGGCGAGGTCAGCAGCCTCGACCCGACCCCGCTCCACCCCTTCGGCCACGGCCTCGGCTACACGGACTTCACCTGGGAGGACACGGCGGACCGCCGGGCGGAGATCGGCACGGACGAGCCGTACGACGTGTCGGTCACGGTCCGCAACACGGGCCCCCGCGAAGGTACGGAGGTCGTCCAGCTCTACCTGCACGACCCGGTGGCCCGGGTGACCCGCCCGGACGTCCGCCTGATCGGCTACCACCGGGTGACCCTGCCCCCGGGCGAGTCCCGCCGGGTCACCTTCCGCTTCCACCCGGACCTGTCGGCCTTCACGGACCAGAAGGGCCGACGCGTGGTGGAACCGGGCGCACTGGAACTACGCGTGTCCAAGTCCAGCACGAACACCCCACACACCACCCACCTAACCCTGACAGGCCCACCCCGCCACCCGGGCCCGAGTCGCCAACTGACGTGCCCGTCAACGGCCTTGTAGTTTTTAGGGGCGCGGGGAACGGCGCAGGGTTTTTTGGGGGCGCGGGGAACTGCGCAATCTTTTCGCTTTTAGGGGCGCGGGGAACTGCGCAACCGGCTCCACCCCTCACCCCTCACCCTTCGACGGAGTCGAACCGCCACCGATGAACGGCCCGAGCCACCAACCCCTCAGCCGGCTCCGGCAGTTCGGGAAGCTCGGCATCGTACGAGGCATCCCACCACGTGATGACGAGCACCCGCTCCCCCGGAGCCCGCAGGACCTCCCGACGCAGGGGCCGCATCGGGAGGTCCTGCCCCCGCACCCAGGCGAGCAGTTCCTCCCCCCGCCCCTCGACGGCCCGCGCCTCCCACATCAGAGCAACGGTCATGAGTACAGATTGCCCTTACTGACCTCATGCACATGATCATGCGAGTGGGAGTGGGAGTGGGCCTGCCCTTGGGAACGCCCCGGCACATGCGGATCAGTGACAGGAAGCGACGAGTCCGCCGACAGATCCCAGTCGGAGGCACTCCGCCCCCGAGCCACCATCTCCGCGCCCAGCGCAGCGACCATCGCACCGTTGTCCGTGCACAGCTTCGGCCGCGGCACCCGCAACGTGATCCCCGCCGCCTCGCACCGCGCCTGCGCGAGCACCCGCAACCGCGAGTTCGCGGCCACGCCGCCCCCGATCATCAGATGGTCGACACCCTCGTCACGACAGGCCCGTACCGCCTTGCGCGTCAGCACATCCACGACGGCCTCCTGGAAGGACGCGGCCACGTCCCGCACCGGCACGTCCTCACCCGCGGCGCGCTTCGCCTCGATCCACCGCGCCACGGAGGTCTTCAGCCCGGAGAACGAGAAGTCGTACGCCGCGTCGCGCGGCCCGGTGAGCCCACGCGGGAAGGAGATCGCGTTCGGGTCGCCCTCCTTGGCGTACCGGTCGATGACGGGCCCGCCGGGGAACCCCAGGTTCAGCACCCGGGCGATCTTGTCGAAGGCCTCGCCCGCCGCGTCGTCGATGGTCGCGCCCATGGGCCGTACATCGCTCGTGATGTCCGAGGACAGCAGCAGCGAGGAGTGGCCGCCGGAGACCAGCAGGGCCATGGTCGGCTCGGGCAGCGGGCCGTGCTCCAGCTGGTCCACGCAGATGTGGGAGGCCAGGTGGTTCACCCCGTACAACGGCTTGCCCAGCGCGTACGCGTACGCCTTCGCCGCCGAGACCCCGACGAGCAGCGCGCCCGCGAGTCCCGGCCCGGCGGTGACGGCGATGCCGTCGAGGTCGCGGGCGCCGACCCCCGCTTCCTTCAGCGCCCGTTCGATGGTCGGCACCATCGCCTCCAGGTGCGCGCGGGACGCGACCTCGGGCACCACGCCGCCGAAGCGCGCGTGCTCGTCGACGCTGGACGCGATCGAGTCGGCGAGCAGGGTCGTGCCGCGCACGATGCCGACGCCGGTCTCGTCGCAGGAGGTCTCGATGCCGAGGACGAGAGGTTCGTCAGCCATTGATCCCATTGATCTCGGTTCCTTGTACGGAAGTTGACGGGTCGTTGAGACGCATCACGAGGGCGTCCACGTTCCCCGGCTGGTAGTAGCCGCGCCGGAAGCCGATCGGCTCGAAGCCGAAGCGCTCGTACAGCTTCTGGGCGCGGATGTTGTCGACCCGGCATTCGAGCAGCACCTCGGCGCACTCGAAGGCGGTGGCGGCCCGCAGCAGTTCGGTCAGGATCAGCGCGCCGAGGCCGGTGCCCCAGTGCTCCCGGGCGACGGCGATGGTCTGTACGTCACCGGCGTCCCCGGCGGCGGCAAGCCCCCCGTACCCGACGATCCGCCCGGCGTCCCCGGCCTCGCCCCCGCTGTCGGCCTCGTCCTCGGCCACGAAGTACCGGCGGGTCGCCGCAGGCCCCCGCGCGTGGGCCAGGTCGGACCAGAACATGCCCCGCGACCAGGCGTCCTCGGGGAAGAGGTCCTTCTCCAGTTCGAGTACGGGCTCGATGTCCCACCAGCGCATCTCACGCAGCACCGCGGTCGTCACTTGGGGGTGACCACCTTGTAGTTCTTGGGCACCTGCGCGTCGGGCCGGCGCAGATAGAGGGGCCGGGGCGCCTCCAGTTCCTCGCCCGCCGCCAGCCGCTCCGCCGCCAGGGCCGCGAGCGAGGCCGCCGAGACGTACTCGGGCTCGCGGGCGTCCGGGAAGGCGTCGGGGTAGAGCAGCGCGCCCGCGCCGACGGCGGGCAGCCCTCCGATGTCCAGCTCCCCCGGCCGGTCGACGGCCGGCTCGGTGAGCCGCGTTCGGGAGTCGGCGTACCGCGCCCAGTAGACCTCTTTGCGCCGGGCGTCGGTCGCCACGACGAAAGGGCCCTCGACATCGGTCGAGTCGGTCGCGTAGGCGAGCCCGTCCAGCGTGCACAGCCCGTACACGGGGACGCCGAGCGCGAGCCCGAACGTGTCGGCGGTCATCAGACCGACTCTGAGCCCGGTGTACGGGCCGGGGCCCACGCCGACAACGATGCCGGTGACGGCGTCGAGGCGCAGCCCCGCTTCGGTGAGCACCCGGTCGACGGCCGGCAGGAGCAGTTCCCCGTGCCGGCGCGCGTCCACCTGACTGGAGGCGGCGACGACGGACGTCCCGTCGTGCAGCGCGACGGTGACGGCGGGGGTGGCGGTATCCAGAGCGAGCAAGAGCACGCGAACAGCCTACGGCGCCCGGACCCGGCGCACGGCCGCCTCATTCCGGCGGGCACCTGATGCTAACGTCACACCGTCACAACACGGACATATGCGTACGGGTGCGTACGGGATCGCGTGAGAGGTGGGCACTCAAGGTGGCTCGGAAAAGCCTGGGCAGCTCGGGAATCGTGGCCTGGCTCACGGCGACGGCGCTCACCGTGATCGGCGTCCTCACCTACCAGGCGGCCGCGTCCGCACCGGGCGACCTGAACTCGCTACAGGCCGCGGACTCCTCGTCGGCCGACGCGCGAAAGGCCCCGCGGGACAAGGAACACCCGACGTCACTGCCCGCCGCGTCGGGCACCGGCCGGCGGGTCGTGTACTCGCTGGACGACGACCGGGTGTGGCTGGTGGACGAGGAAGACCGGGTCGAGCGGACGTTCCCCGTGACCCCCGGCACGGTGGACCCGCCGCCCGCCCGGTACGTCGTCACGTCACGCTCGGGCCGGATCGCGGGCTCGGACGGAGTAGCCATCGAACACGTGGTCCGCTTCGCCACCCTGAGCGGCATCGCGATCGGCTTCAGCGCGGCAACGGACGGCTCGACACCACCCCCGGACACCACCAAGAAACTGGGCGGAATCCGCGAGTCCCGCAACGACGGCAAAGCAATGTGGACCTTCGCAACAATCGGCACAAGAGTGCTAGTAGTCAACTAACCCACAACACAGAAACTCCAGGGCCACCTTCAGGGCCGCAGGAAACAACGCACCCTTCACCCTTCAGGGGCGCGGGGAACTGCGCAATCTTTTAGGGGCGCGAGGAACTGCGCGACCAGCCCCCACCCACCCGCGGTCTCCCACCGCACCCTCCGCCGGAGGCCGAGGCGGCAAGGACACAGCCCGCACAAACTCCCCCACCGCAAGCACCTCAGCCACAGAAACCCACCCGAGCCCCGCAGAATCCCGTTCCGACGCAGCCATGGCAGCCTCCTCCGGCTCCGGGAGCAACGTAGTTAGGTACACCTAACCAACCCCTCCGCCCATGTGACCACGCCGAACCCGCCCAGCGCAACATCTTCCCGACACAATGTCGGCACAATGCCGGCCCCCCAGCTCAGGCCAGCCCAGGCCAAGCTTCGGGCCGGCTCAGCCGGAGAGCACCCCCAGATCAACCACCGCCCACCGCGCCCCCACCCCCGCAAGGGTCACGCGCCGCACCTCGTCCGCCGTGTCACCCTCCGCCCGGTGGATCAGCAGATGCAGCCGGTCGTCGGCCAGCTCCTCGACCTTGCCCTCACCCCACTCCACGACGATCACGGAGTCGGACAGCGACACATCGAGATCGAGGTCCTCCATCTCGTCGAGCCCCCCGCCCAGCCGGTACGCGTCCACATGGACCAGCGGCGGCCCCTCCCCCAGGGAGGGATGCACGCGGGCGATCACGAAGGTCGGCGAGGTGACCGCGCCCCGGACCCCGAGCCCTTCCCCGAGCCCGCGCGTCAACGTCGTCTTCCCCGCGCCCAGTTCCCCCGTGAGCATCACGAGATCGCCGGCCCGCAGCAGCGAAGCGAGGGAACGGCCCAGCTCCTTCATCCGCTCGGGAGAGTCGACCGTGAGCTCGACGACGTTCTCGGCCATCGGCCCGGCCACGCCGACCGGGCCGGCCGAGCCGGCCGGGTCAACGGGGTCAGCCGGGTTGCGCGGTGTTGTCGGTGCTTCCATAGCCACCCACGCTAGCCCCTGCCGGGACGGCACCCACGCGGGCGAGGAGGTCGGCGAGCCGGTCTATGACGACCTCGGGATGCTCAAGGATCACGAGGTGCCCGGCGTCCGGCACGAGCACCAGCTCGGCGTCCGGCAGCAGGTCGGCGATGGACTCGCTGTGCTCGCTCGGCGTCACGAGGTCCTTGACCCCGGCCAGTACGAGCACGGGCAGACCGGCGAACCGCCCGAGCGCCTCGGTCTTCTCGTGCTCGGTGAAGGCCGGGTAGAACTCGGCGACCACATCGATCGGAGTGGCCTCGATCAGCCGCTCCGCGAACCGCGCCACCGCCGGATCGACGTCCCTGGACGCGAACGAGTACCGCTTGATGATCCCCGCGAACAGGTCGGCGGTGGCCCGGCGCCCGCGCTCCACCAGCTCGGCCCGCTGCCCCAGCGCCTTCAGCACTCCGGGGAGTATCCGCCGCACCGCGTTGACGCCCGCGACCGGCAGTCCGAAGTTGACCTCGCCGAGCTTGCCCGACGACGTGCCGATCAGGGCCACGCCGACCACGCGGTCCCGGATCAGGTCGGGGAACTGGTCGGCCAGGGCCATCATCGTCATGCCGCCCATCGAGTGGCCGACGAGCACGAGCGGGCCCTCGGGCGCGGCGGCGTCGATGACGGCCTTCAGGTCCCGGCCCAGCTGGTCGATGGTGACCGGCTTGCCGTCCTGGACCTGGGCCACCCCGCGCTCCGAGCGGCCGTGGCTGCGCTGGTCCCAGTGGACGGTCCGCACGACACCGCGCAGCGCGGCCCGCTGGAAGTGCCAGGCGTCCTGGCTGAGGCAGTAGCCATGGCTGAAGACGACGGTGACCGGGGCGGGCGCCTTGCGGCCGAAGAGCCGGCGGCGGCGCGGAGCCAGACCGGAGTCGGCCTCCACCTCGTCGACCTCGTAGTACAGCTCGGTGCCGTCGTCCGCGGACGCCTTGCCCGGCACGCCGCGCAACGCCCCGTAAGGACCGGTCGAGTCGAGGGCGAGCCGCGCCTTGCGGCGCATACCGCGGCCGACGGTGAGCCGCTCTATCGCGACTCCCGCGGCGGCGCCCGCGGCGACCACACCTATGGCCACGCCGGCGACACCGCCGGCCTTGCGCCAGTTCGTGAACCCGGTCGCGGAGACGGCCGAGGCCGCGGTCGAGACCGCTTCCACCGCTGTCCTCGCGCTGCTGTCGCTCACGAACCGCTCCTCTTCTTCTCCGTGGTCCTGCCCATGCCTGCCGCTGACGCCGATAACCGGTCGCCCGCTTGTGGATTACCCCGCTTGTTCCCTGTTCACGTAGACGCGCGGTACGCGGGTTCCGATGCGGGTGACGATTTCGTACGCGATCGTGCCGGCGGCCTTCGCCCAGTCCTCGGCGGTGGGCTCCCCGTGGTCACCGGGCCCGAACAGCACCGCCCGCTCACCGACCGGCGGCTCGTCCCCGCCGAGGTCGACCGCGAACTGGTCCATCGCGATCCGCCCCGCGACCGTCCGCCACTTGCCGCCGACCAGCACGGGCCCGGCGCCTGAGGCGTGGCGCGGGATGCCGTCCGCGTACCCGACGGGCACGAGGCCCAGGGTGGTGTCGCCCGCCGTGACGTAGTGGTGGCCGTAACTGACGCCGTGTCCCCCGGGCACGTGCTTCACCAGCGCGAGTGACGCCCAGAGCGTCATCACGGGGCGCAGCCCGAGGTCGGCGGCGGTGCCCAGCTCGGGGCTCGGCGAGATGCCGTACGTGGCGATCCCGGTCCGTACGAGGTCGAAGTGGGTCTCGGGCAGCGTGAGCGTGGCGGGCGAGTTGGCGATGTGCCGCACCTCGGGGCGCAGGCCCTGCCCCTCGGCGTGGGCCAGCATCTCGCGGAAGCAGGTGAGCTGGGCCTGGATGGAGGGGTGGCCCGGTTCGTCCGCGCAGGCGAAGTGGGACCACAGGCCGGTGACGGTGACCAGGCCCTCGGTCTCGGCGCGCCGCGCCTCGGCGACCAGCTCGGGCCAGTCGGCGGGCTGGCAGCCGTTGCGTCCGAGACCGGTGTCGGCCTTGAGCTGGACCCGGGCGGTACGGCCCGCCGCCCGCGCGGCCTCCGCCGCCTCGCGCAGGGCCCACAGCCCGCTGATCCCCAGGTCGAGTCCGGCCTCGACGGCCTCCCGCCACGGCCCGCCCGGGGTCCACAGCCAGCACATGATCCGGCCCGGCAGACCGGCCGCGCGCAGGGCGAGGGCCTCCTCCGGGGTGGCCGTGCCGAGCCAGGTCGCACCCGCGTCGAGGGCCGCGCGGGCGCACGGCACCGCCCCGTGCCCGTACGCGTCGGACTTGACCACCGCCATGAGGGCGGCGGCCGGCGCCTGGGCGCGCAGACTCCGCACGTTGGCCCTCAGGGCGGCCAGGTCGATCTCGGCGCGGGCGCGCGCGGGCGCTGTCTCAGTCATCGCGCCCAGTCTCTCAGAGGGCTCCGACACCGCCCTCAGGCACCGCCCCGCGAGCCGCACGTGGCCACGCAACGCTTCGTCGCGCAGCGCTCGCCGCTCGGCCTCAGTCGCCCGGCCTCAGTCGCTCGGCACGGTGCAGGTCGTGGCGTGTGCTGCCGCGTCGAGCGAGTCCCGCAGCCGGGAGCGCAGGCCGGAGAGGGTCTTCGGCCCGGCCTGCTTCGCCCACTGCTCCTCCGCGCGGTGGAACGCGGCGACGAGGAGGTCCTGGGCCAGGCGCGCACGCAGGTCGTCCGGAGCGGTCAGCCCGAACCTCGCACAGAGCGTCCGCCAGCTCTCGTCGCTGACGCGGTCGCAGAAGCTCAGGTTGTGCGCGGTGATGGAGGGCGCCGTCTCGGCGAGCTGCCAGGCGACGGCGTGCCGTTCCGCCCAGCGGGGCGCCGCCCTCTTCTCCAGTGCGGCGAGCAGCGCTTCCTGGAGCGTCACGAGAACGGTGCCTCGCGTGGGCGTGACGGACTCGACCTCGTCCTGATAGGCGAGCCACAGCTCGTGGCACGAGGCCAGGACCACGTCCTCCTTGCTGGCGAAGTACCGGAAGAACGTCCGCTTGGAGACCTCCACCTGGGCGCAGACCTCGTCCAGCGTCGTCTCCGCGAACCCGCGCTCCTGGAAGAGCCGCAGGGCGGTGTCGACGAGGGCGTCCCGGGTCCGCTGCCTTTTGCGTTCCCGGAGCGAGTCGGGGGGTCCGGGTGCCGTCTTCGAGGGAGTCGCCGTCTTTGAGGGAGTCGTGGACATGCCGTCATCCTAGCAATCGGTTTGCCACTGATAGGCTTTCGCCACTCAGTGGCATTTTCGTGTGACGTCACCATCCGGTGAATCACCATGAGCATGAGGAGACATCGCCATGAAGGCAGTCATCGTGTCGGCGTTCGGGACCTCGGACGTACTGCGCGTCGTCGACCGGGCCGAACCCCTGCCGGGGCCGGGGCAGGCCGTGGTCCAGGTGGAGGCCGCGGGGGCCGGCTATGTCGACGTCATGGCCCGCAAGGGCGACTACCTGCCGCTGTCCGAGCCGGGTTTCGTCCCCGGCGTGGAGGCGGCGGGCACCGTCACCGCCGTCGGCGAGGGCGTGGACGAGCACTGGGTGGGACAGCGGGTCTTCGCGGTGACCGGCGGCGGGGCGTACGCCGAGTCGGTCGTCGTCGACGAGGACGGCCTCGTGCGGCTGCCGGAGGGCGTCAGCGCCGCGGACGCGGTCGCGCTCGGCGTGAACGCCCTGGTCGCGGGCCTCGGCCTGAAGCGGGCGGGCCTGGCCGAGGGCGAGCGGGTGCTGGTCAGGGGCGCGGGCGGCGGTATCGGGCTCATGGCGGTGCAACTGGCCGCCCTGTACGGGGGCGAGGTGACCGCGGTCACCTCGTCACCGGAGCGGGGCGAACGCCTCCGGGGCCTCGGAGCCACGGACGTCCAGGTCCGCACGAGGGCCGAGGACGGCAGCGCCGACTCCCCTGACGCGCACGACTCGCACGGCGCCCACGACTCCTACGACTCCTACGACTCCTACGACTCCTACGACTCCTACGACGTCATCGTCGACCCGGTCGCCGGGCCGGAACTCGGCCGCCACATCGGGATGCTGCGGCCCAACGGCCGTTACATACTGGCCGGCGCCGCGGGAGGCGCACCGGCGTCGGACACCTTCGACAGCGTGCTGACCAGCTACCACAACTCGCCGACGGTCCTCGCCTTCAGCCTCAACTCCATCGACACCGGCACACGCGGGGCGGAGGCGGCGGAGCTCTTCGCACGAGCGGCCGGGGGCGACCTGGTGGCGGTGGTCGACGAACAGATCCCTCTCGCCGAGGCCCACCGCGCGCACGAGCGCCTCGAATCGACACCCGTGTTCGGCAAGATCACGCTCACTCCCTGAACCGAGGTGGGGGCGGTCCTCAGTCCGTGACGTCCCGCCAGGCGTCGCGCACCGCCTCGGCCACGTCGTGCGCCCCCACGGGCGCCCCGTCCGCGGCGAGCCGCCCGGCCAGTCCGTGCAGGTACGCGCCCACGCTGCCGGCGTCCGGCGCGTCGAGCCCGGCGGCGAGCAGCGACCCGGTCAGCCCGGACAGCACGTCGCCGCTTCCGGCGGTGGCCAGCCAGCCGGTGCCGGTGGCGTTCACCCGTACGGACCCGCCGTCCGGGGCGGCGACGAGGGTCGTCGACCCCTTCAACAACACGGTCGCCCGGTACCGCTCGGCGAGTTCCCGTACGGAGGTCAGGCGCGCCCTCTCGACCTCCTCGCGCGCGACGCCGAGCAGCGCGGCGGCCTCTCCGGCGTGCGGGGTCAGCAGGGTGGGTGCCCGCCGTGCCCGTACGGCCGCGCGGTCGGCGAGGCGCAGTCCGTCGGCGTCCACGAGTACGGGTACGTCCGCCTTCAGTACGGCCGCCACGGCGTCGGCGTCGTCACCTGCGCCGGGGCCCACGACCCAGGCCTGTACCCGCCCGGCGTGTTCCGGGGAGCCGGTGGAGACCAGCGTCTCCGGGAACCGTGCGACGACCGCGTCGCCGGCGGGTCCGACGTACCGTACGGCGCCGGCGCCGCCCCGCAGGGCTCCGGCGACGGCGAGTACGGCGGCGCCCGGATACCGGGAGGACCCGGCGGCGATGCCGACGACGCCCCGCCGGTACTTGTCGCTCTCGGCCCCGGGCACGGGGAGCAGCGCCGCCACGTCGGAGTGCTGGAGCGCCTCCAGTTCGGGGTCGCCGGGCAGGGCGAGCCCGATGTCGACGAGCCGTACGGAGCCCGCGTACTCCCGTGCGGGGTCGACGAGCAGGCCGGGCTTGTGCGTTCCGAAGGTCACGGTCAGGTCGGCCCGTACGGCGGCGCCGCGCACCTCGCCGGTGTCGGCGTCGACGCCGCTGGGCAGGTCGACGGCGACGACGGCGGCGCGGGACTCGTGGGCGAGGGTCGCGAGGGGGGCGGCGTCCGGGCGCAGGCCGCCCTTGCCGCCGATACCGACGATGCCGTCGACGACGAGGTCGGCACGGCGGATGGGCTCCGCCGCCGCGTCCGCCTCCACGGTCCTGCCGCCGGCCCGGCGCAGGTCCGCGAGGGCGGCGGGGTGGGTGCGGTCGGGGGTGAGCAGGACGGCGGTCACACCGGCGCCGCGCCTGGCGAGGCGGGCGCCGGCGTACAGGGCGTCGCCGCCGTTGTCGCCGCTGCCGACGAGCAGGACGACACGGCTGCCGTAGACGCGCCCGAGCAGGTCGGCGCAGGCCACGGCGAGCCCGGTGGCGGCCCGCCGCATCAGGGTCCCGTCCGGCAGCCGGGCCATGAGCTGACGCTCGGCTGCCCTTACCGTCTCCACGCTGTAAGCAGTACGCATGGATCGAGTGTCCCGCAATCCCCTGCGGGGCTTGGGCCGTTGTTTGTCTGCGGGTGCGTCGTGGCTGGTCGCGCAGTTCCCCGCGCCCCTGGGTGGGTGGGGGTGGAGGGTGGTGGTCGGGTGCGGGTGGGGGGGGTGCGTCGGGATGTGCGTCCGCAGCCGGAAACGCGTCGGGCCGACCACGTTCCTGGAGGTGGGTGGGAGTCGTCGTACGCTGCGGCCACACACCCCGCCACACCCCTACACCAGGCAACCGCCCCCACCCCCACTCGCCAAGGGGCGCGGGGAACGGCGCACCCGCACTCAACATCAGGGCTGAGCCCGACCCACCCAGGGGCGCGAGGAACCGCGCGCTCAACCACAGCAGACCCACACCCGACATCAGGGCCCAGCCCCCACCCACCCAGGGGCGCGAGGAACCGCGCACCCCAGCCACAACCAACCCTCACCCGACTACACCCCCCGCATGACCTCCTCCAACCTCAACTCCCCCGCACGGGTCTGCGCACCCGCCGCAAGCCCACCCCGTATCGCCTTCTCCGCCGCAGGCTTCGCGAACTGTCCCGCCCACGCCTCATGCTCACGAACCATCCCCGCAGCGAAATCCCCCGGCGGCAACGCGAACTTGGCCGCGGCGACCGTGCCGTCAGGCAACCCCGCGATGTTCCGGGCGATCCGTTCGACGAACGCGTCGATCTCATCCGCCGGCACAGCCCGGTTGACCCACCCGTACCGCTCGGCGGTCTCCGCGTCGAAGAGGTCCGCGCCGAGGACGATCTCCAGCGCCCGATTACGCCCGACCCGGTCCAGCAGGTACTGCGTACCGCCTCCACCAGGCACGATCCCCCCGATCGCCTCGATCTGCCCGAGCCCCGCCCGACCGATCGCCGCGAAACTCATATCGGCCGCCGCGACGAACTCCGCCCCGCCCCCACGCGCCAGCCCGGCCAGCTTGACGATCGTCACCTGGGGCATGGTGCGCAGCGCCTCGCCGAGCGCCTGGAACACGTTGAGCCCGGCGGGCGCTCCGGCGGTCGGGTCGGCGGTGGCGTTCTCGTCGTCCACCAGCGTGAAGTCGACGTGCGCGAGGAAGAAGTCCGGGTCGGCACTCTCGAAGACGATCACCCGGGCGTCCGCGTCGTCCCGCAGGGCGGCCAGCAACGCCATCAGGTCACCCATCAACGACAGGCTGAGTACGTTCACCGGCGGGTTGTCGATGACGACTTCGACCACTCCGCGATCGCGGGTCACATGCAGGGTGGAACGGCTCACGCCGATCTCCGTTCTGGACATGCGCCAGGGACCCCACAAGGGGCTACCAGGCGGCTAGGTATCTGATGTATACCTAGCCTCGGGGCGTTCACCGTGGGCGTCAATAACGCACTTTGGGCATCGTTGGGATCGTGGAGGATACCTAGGATGATCGAGAATCCCGGTCCTGACTGGGTCTTCCGCGTGGACTGCCCGAGCCGGCCGATCCTGGACCAGATCGCCGACAAATGGTCGGTGATGGCGATGGCCGTACTGGAGGAACCGCACCGCTTCAACGAGATCAAGCGTCGACTCGAAGGGGTGACACAGCGCGTCCTCACCCAGACCCTGCGCAAGCTGGAGCGCAACGGCATGGTCGAGCGAAAGGTGCTGCCCACGTCACCGGTCGGGGTGCAGTACTCGCTGACCCCGCTGGGCCGGTCGTTGCTGGAGCCGTTCAGCCATCTCTACAACTGGACGGTCGAGCACGCGGACGAGATCCAGCAGCGGCAGCAGGACTACGACGCGCGCACCACCACGCACAACGGAGCAACACAGACATCGGCATAGGCACAGGAACCGGCACAGGCAGCGGCAGCGGCAGCGGCAGCGGCAGCCCGACCGTGACCCCCGCGGGCGATCACCCTTCCGCGATCACCACCGCCGACGCCACCCCCGCGTCATGGCTCAGCGACACGTGCCAGGACCGCACCCCGAGCTCCGCCGCGCGGGCCGCCACGGTCCCGGTCACCCGCAGTCGGGGCTGCCCACTCCCCTCGACGTAGACCTCGGCGTCTGTCCACCGCAGCCCGCCCGGCGCACCCAGCGCCTTGGCCAGGGCCTCCTTCGCGGCGAACCGGGCGGCGAGGGAGGCGGCCCCCCGCCGCTCCCCGCCGGGCAGCAGCAACTCGCTCTCCAGGAAGAGACGTTGCGCGAGATGGGGGGTCCGTTCGAGTGACACCGCGAACCTGTCGATCTCCGCCACGTCGATACCGACCCCGATGATGCTCATGTCGAGCACCCTACGGGCGCGCCCGTCCGAGGGCCGCACGGAGCGGGCCCATGGCGCGGACCCATGGCGCGGACCCATGGCGACGCCCGCGAGACGGCTCGCCGGTTCCACCGGTTCACCACAGGACATGCAGCCGTTCCGGTACGCGCTTGATGTTGCCCGTGCGCCACACCAACTGGTCGGCGGGCAGGGCGAGCCGCAGGCCCGGCAGCCGTTCCAGAAGGGCGGTGAGTGCTTCCGCCGCGTGGACGCGGGAGATCAGCGAGGCGGGGCAGAAGTGGGAGCCTGCGCCGAAGGACAGATGCGCGTTGGGTGAGCGTTCGATGTCGAACCGCTCGGGCTCGTCGAACTGCTCCGGGTCGAAGTTGGCGCCCTCCACGCAGACGAGGACCAGTTCCCCGGCCCCGACCAGGACGTCGCCGACCTGGACGTCGGACAGGGCGATCCGGGGCAGCCCGTCCCCGATGGAGAGGGTGCTGCGCATCAGCTCCTCCACCGCGCGCGGCATCAACTCGGGGTTCGCGCGCAGGTGTTCCATCGCCTCCGGGTGCTGGACCAGGGTGAGCACGGCGTGCAGCAGGAAGACGTACGTGCTCATGGCGCCGGCCCCGAACAGCGAGGTGACCACGGCGGCCAGCATCTCGTCGGTGAGAGCCCCTCCGTCGCGCGTCGGGTCGTCCCTCAGCTCGCACAGCCTGCGGATCAGCCCTCGCTGGTCCGCCCGGTCCGCCCGGACATGACGCAGGACGTACGTGTAGTCCTTGTCCCAGTTGGCGTTGCACCCGTCGAACACGGTGGGGCTGGTGACGAAACCGAGGTCAAGGCCCGCCATCAGGCGGTATCCGTCCTCGCGCGGCAGGCCGAGCACTTCGCAGACCATCGCCGCGGAGTACGGCTCGGAGAAGCTCTGGCGGAGGTCGACCGGTGGCCCTTCCTCGACCATGCCGTCGATCAGCTCGTGCGCCCGGTCGCGCATCCACTCGGCCGACGCGGGTCCGGACCGCGGGCCGAAGGCCCTGAGCACCTCCTGGTGGAGCCCCGCGCTGTTGACGTTCCCCATGGTGTTGACGACTTCGGGCGGGATCGTCAGGGCGTACTGACGCGGTACGTCGGCGGCGGCCGTCTCGCGCAGGCTGAAGTGGTCGCTGTCCTCCAGCACCTGCCGGGCGAGCGCGTAGCTGCTGACCAGCCACGCGTCGTCGCCGGTGAGGGTCTTGACCCGGGCGACCGGACTCTCCGTACGCAGCCGCGCGCACTCGGCGGGGACGACATCGCCGCGCCGGGACAGCGGCCACTTCACGGGCGAGTACGCGATGTCGGGTCGGGGGGACGGGGCGGTGGCTGATGACATGGGGCAGCTTTCTGTCCGGGCTGGCTCGGGACGGTGACAGTGAAAGTGACAGTGACGGTGACGGTGACGGTGACGGCAGTCGGACGACCGAGCGATCGAGCAGGCGAGCCGGTCAGCTCCGGCAGGCCACGACTGCGTACCCCTGGTTCTCGGCGGGTCTGAGACCCCGCGCGCGGTCGCTGAACAGCAGCCGACCCAGCGCGAGGACGGAGTGGTAGCAGTGGACCGAGGAGGCGACCCCCAGAATGCTCGGGCTGTCGACGAAGAACGGCAGCTCGGCGTCGACGTAGCTCCGCGTCGCCAGCACCTGCACGGTGGTCGGGAAGGCCTCGGGGCCGAGTTTCTTGGCGAGGAACTGGTACGCCATCTCGTCCCGGACCGTGCGCAGTTCGAGATCGGTGCGCATCGCGAGCTGCGTGCGCGCTCGGACCGCCTGGTACGCGGGCTCTGCCATGAAGTCCGACAACGGCCGTACCCGCACCCGCGGCGCCGCCGCCTCGCCGATGTCCTCCAGCGCGCCCTGGATACGCCGTCGGACACCGCGCAGTTGCTTGACCGCGCTTCTGCGCGCGTCCGCGCTCGCGTAGCCGAAGGCCTCGTACATCGTGTCCAGATACAGGTCGGCGTAGACCACGTCGACCGCCTGGAAGCGGGCCGCCGCCCAGGAGAGCGCGTCTGTGAGGCGGCGGCGGCTGAAGTAGCTGTTGCCTGTGCTGACTCCGAAGAGCGCGTGGTCCCCTCGCTGGAGAAGGAGGTCGCTCCCCTCGCCGAACGGCACAGCGTCCAGGGGGTGTTCTGTCAGGGACGGTAACTCACTGCGAAACACGGGACCTCACTCAAGGTAGCCCAGTGCGTACACAGAGTGACTGTCCGTCTGAGGTGGGAGATATGCGGCGCTCACCCGGATGAGTGAAGGGGCGATTAGGGCACGTCCACCCCGAACAGGTCCTCCACTCGCTCGACTGTTAGGGCCCGGTCGAACCAGGTGTCGAGGCGGGCGAGGTCCGTACAAGTGATGATGCGGTCACGGACATCAGCGGAGAGGGAGAACCGCCGCGCTTCCAGCGCGGCCAGAGTCCCCTCGGCCCGGCTCTCCGCCAGGCCTGCTGCATATCCTGAGGCCCACGACTCGGCGTAACCCGGCGGCCACTTCTCGATCTTGCCTCGCAGATATGCGATCTCCCAGGGAGACAGGCCCTCTCGCTTGAGGATCTCCTTGAACCTTCTGTGGAGTTCGGCCATGCCCTTCTCGAACTGGAGCCCAAAGGCCATGCCCGCCGCGAGCGAAATGGAAATGCCTGAGATCTCCTCTTGCAGCTCCGGGCTCAGGCGCTGCCGCAGGCACTGCCGATCGTCTTGCAGGTCCGTAAACGCTCAAGCCTCTTCTGGACTGGTCCCCGGAACCTCCGGCTCCTCGGCGAACAGGTCCTCGGCCGCTGCAGCTGTCAGGGAGCGGTCGAACCACAGGGTAAGGGTGTCGAGGTCAGCGCACGAGGTGATGCGCTCCTGCGCGCCCTCGGAGACGGGGATGCCGTGCTTCTCCAGGACGCGCAGGATCAGCAAGGCACGGTCTTCGGCCTGGCCTTCCAGGTAAGCCGTCTCGCGGACCGTCCCCCGGCCGGGGAAGTAGCTGACGAACGACATGTCTTTCCTCCATTTGTCTCCAGCTGGGGTCTTCCCCAGGTTGACGTCCAGGAACTCGACGAAGTACCCGGCGGTCCCGGGGTCCGTCGGATGGAGTTCCTGAAGGGCGCGGGCGACCGCTTCCAGTATGGCGTCGACCTCAGAGCTGCGAGCGTGCGCTAAAACGGACAGTACGGTCAGCGCGAGTTCCTTCCCCGCAGTCCTGGCGTCGGTGATCACCGGCAGGTTGTGCGGCCCCGCGACCAACGGATACGTCCGCTGCGTGGTCCAGTCGCGCGTGCCGCAGTCGAAAGGGCCCGAGGCCCACTTGGCCGTGGCCCTGTCCTGGCAGACCACCACGAGCAGCACAGGCAGACCGAACTTCGACTGGAGGTACGCGACGTAGTACGCCCAACTCGCCGCCTTCTCGCCCTTCTTGCCCGACTGCGACTCGATCGCGAGCAGGAAGTCCTGGCCGTCGGACGGGCCGATGCGCAGCACGGAGTCCACGCGTCTCTCCAGCGGCCGGGTCTCCGTCACGTCCGTGGTGACGGCATCCACAGTTGCCTTCTCGGCGAACGGGACACCCAGCACGCCGAACACGGGACCGAGGATCTCGGGCCGCTCCGGGAAGATCCGGTGCATGCCCTCGTGAGCTGATGTGACCATGTATGCAACCTAAGTAGATCAAGGGATGAGATATCCAGCCGATCCGGATACGTTCACCCATTCGAGTGCCGGAGAAACGTTCACGCCGTCGAACCCAGCTCGCACCACACGTACTTGCCGCGGTTACCGTCGCTGACCAGGGGATGCCAGCCCCATTGGTCGGCGCACGCCTTGACGAGGGCGAGCCCGCGCCCGTCCTCCGCCAGGTCCAGCTGACCGTCCGACAGACACCGCGGTTCCGGCGACTCGGGGTCGGCGTCCCAGACACCGAGCCGCAGCACGCCGGCCGACCAGCGCACTCGGAGGGCGGCGGGCCCTTTGGTGTGGCGCACGGCGTTGGACACGAGTTCGGCGGCGAGCAGTTCGGCGACGTCGGCCAGCCCGATCAGGCCGTGCATGGTGAGGATGAGCCGGAGGGTACGGCGGCAGATGGTGACGGCCCGGAGGTCGTTGGGGATGTAGAGGGAGTACTCCCAGGGCGCGGCGATGGCGATTTTCGGCATGCGTCAACTCCAGTTCGGGCAGCGGGGGATGGAGAGGCGCGGCGATGTCGGGCGGTGGCAGTTTCACAGCCGTCCCGGCAGGACGGAGTGGTGCGCTTCCGGGGGCCCCGGCAACTCGCAGCGTGTGCGTCGCGTCACTGACGGTAGGGCTTACATGTAATCCAAAGCAAGCTGATCGCGTAATCTAGCCCCGAACGAGCAGTACCGGTCGATGCGTTGAACCAAGGAGCAGCCGATGGTCCTCAGGCGTGAACCCACCGCACGTCAGACACGCCTGGCGGTCGAACTACGCAGACTCCGTGAAGCAGCAGGGCTTACGGCCATCGAGGCCGCGGCGTTGCTTGGAGTGAACAGGGTCCAGATCAGCCAGATCGAATCCGGACTGGTGGGCGTGAGCGAGCAGCGACTTCGACGCCTCGCGTCGCACTACGCGTGCACGAACACCGAGTTCGTCGACGCCTTGGCCGCAATGGCCACGGACCGGACACGTGGCTGGTGGGAGGAGTACCGAGGCCTACTACCCACCTCGTTTCTGGACCTTGCCGAATTGGACCATCACGCCACGTTTTTGCATGAGGTGGCGATCCTGTACGTACCGGGCCTTCTACAAACAGAGGGCTACGCTCGCGCGGTCTTTTCGTCGCGCGTACCCGAACTCGCCGACGACGAGCTTGAGGTACGCGTCGAACACCGGCTGAGGCGTCAGCCGATCAGCATCCCGTACAAGTTGGTGATTCACGAGGCGGCTCTACGCATCAGAGTCAGCGACCGCGCCGCCACCCGGGCGCAACTCACCAAGCTCCTCGACCTCTCCGAAGGAGACAACATCGCCGTTCGCGTCATCCCCTTCGACCTGGATGACTTCGCCAGAGCCGCCAGCACGATGACATACGCAGGCGGAGCCGTTCCCAAACTGGACACAGTGGTACGAGACGTACCTCATGGCTCGGCCTTCATCGATTCCAATGCGCAACTCAGCGCGTTTCGAATTCGCTTCCGTAAGGTGGAAGACGCGTCGCTCGACGCTGAACGGTCGCGTGACTTCATCAACCGGCTGGCTAAAGAACTGTGAGGTACCCAATGCGCACCTGGCGGAAGTCGTCCTACTCAGGGCCGGACGACGGCAACAACTGCGTGGAAATAGCGAACTCCCCCACCCAGGTGGCCGTCCGCGACTCCAAAGCCCCCAGCGACGGCACCCTCACCTTCCCCGTCGAAACCTTCACCACCTTCGTCAACGCCCTGAAGGACACATGACCACTCCCCGCAACTGGCGAAAGTCGTCCTACTCAGGCCCGGACGACGGCAACGACTGCGTAGAGATCGCGGCCTCCCCCACCCACGCATCCATCCGCGACTCAAAGGCCCCCGCCAGAGGCACCCTCACCTTCCCGGCCGGGGCCGTCACCCCCTTCATCGAAGCCCTGAAGGTCGGCTCGGCCCCGGCACGGACCCCGTTCAGCAGTTCTCGATCGACCGGCAGATCATGAAGGACACGGCCTCCATACGCTTGTTCTGCCCGGTGGTACCGATCGCGTTGGTCTCCCCGTTGACCCCGCAGTACCAAGCCGGGTTCCAACCCACGCCCACCACATAGGAGTTGCCGCAGATCGTCCCCGCGGCCACGCTGAAGATCACCGCTTCCAGGCGCAGCCCCTCACCCGCCGCGCCGACCCTGACGCGCTCACCGGCGGCGCCGCACTTCTTGGCCTGCCAGCCGGTGCCCTGGACGTAGCCCTGGACGCAGACGCTGCTGCCGCCGACCGCCACCACCAGGCCCTCGATCCGCTTGCCCTTCCCCTCCGCACCCACCGTCATGGACTGTCCGGCCAGGGCGCACTGTTCGCCCGTCCACCCGGAGTCCTGCATGTACACGTTGGCGCAGACTTTCTGGGCCACCTGGACGGCGGCCGGGGCCGGGGAGCTTGTGAACAGCGCGAGGGCCAGAGCGACCGCCCCGGCTGCCAGAACTCGCCCGATGCCGCCGAATATCCGTGTCACGATCAGCTCACTCCATCCGTCCGAACAGCGAAGGTCGCCAGTCACGATGGCCCAGGGCGACAGCTGTCGGCATCGGTGATCGTCGCCTAACCAGCCATACGGTTCAGGGCGCCCGCCAGGTCACTCCACCGTGACCGACTTCGCCAAGTTCCGCGGCTGATCGACCTCGTTGCCCCTCGCCGTCGCCAGCTCACACGCGAACACTTGCAACGGCACCGTCGCGACCAGCGGCTGGAGCAGCGTCGGCGTCGCCGGGATGCGGATCAGGTGGTCCGCGTAGGGGACCACCGTCTCGTCGCCCTCCTCCGCGATGACGATCGTCCGTGCCCCACGCGCGCGGATCTCCTGGATGTTCGACACGATCTTGTCGTGGAGGACGGACCGTCCACGGGGTGAGGGGACCACCACGACCACGGGCAGGTCCTCCTCGATCAGGGCGATCGGGCCGTGCTTCAGCTCACCCGCCGCGAAGCCCTCGGCGTGCATGTAGGCGAGTTCCTTGAGCTTGAGCGCGCCCTCCAGGGCCACCGGGTAGCCCACGTGCCGGCCCAGGAACAGCACGGTGTTCTTGTCGGCCAGGGAGCGGGCGAGTGCCCGTACCGGCTCCATCGTCTCCAGGACCCGCTCGACCTCGCAGGAGATGCGGGACAGGTCGCGTACGACGGCCTGGATCTCGTCGCCCCACTTCGTGCCGCGCACCTGGCCGAGGTACAGGGCCACCAGGTAGCAGGCGACGAGCTGCGTCAGGAACGCCTTCGTCGAGGCGACCGCCACCTCGGGGCCGGCGTGGGTGTAGAGCACGGCGTCCGACTCGCGGGGGATCGTGGAACCGTTGGTGTTGCAGACGGCCAGTACCTTGGCGCCCTGCTGGCGCGCGTGGCGCAGGGCCATCAGGGTGTCCATGGTCTCCCCGGACTGGGAGACGGCGATCACCAGTGTCCGGGTGTCCAGGATGGGGTCCCGGTAGCGGAACTCGCTCGCCAGCTCCACCTCGCAGGGGATCCGGGTCCAGTGCTCGATGGCGTACTTGGCGATCAGCCCGGCGTGGAAGGCGGTCCCGCAGGCCACCACCACGACCTTGTCGACCTCGCGCAGCTCGGCGGGGGAGATCCGTACCTCGTCGAGGGTCAGCGAACCGCTCGCGTCGATGCGGCCGAGGAGCGTGTCGGCGACCGCCTTCGGCTGCTCGGCGATCTCCTTGAGCATGAAGTAGTCGTAGCCGCCCTTCTCGGCGGCGGACACGTCCCAGTCGACGTGGTACGACCGCACCTCGGCGGGCAGCCCGTCGAACCCGGTGACGCGCACCCCGTCGCGCCGCAGCTCGACCACCTGGTCCTGCCCCAGCTCGATCGCGGACCGCGTGTGCGCGATGAACGCGGCGACGTCGGAGGCGAGGAAGGCCTCGCCCTCCCCCACGCCGACGACGAGGGGCGAGTTGCGCCGCGCGCCCACCACGACATCCGGCTCGTCGGCGTGCGCGGCCACCAGGGTGAAGGCCCCTTCGAGGCGCCGGCACACCAGCCGCATGGCCTCGGGGAGATCGGCGCACGCGGAGAACTCCTCGGCGAGCAGATGCGCGACGACCTCGGTGTCGGTCTCGGAGCCCAGCGAGTGCCCGCGCTCGGCCAGCTCGTCCCGCAGGGCGGCGAAGTTCTCGATGATGCCGTTGTGGACGACCGCGACGCGTCCGGTGTTGTCGAGGTGAGGATGCGCGTTCGCGTCGGTCGGACCCCCGTGGGTGGCCCAGCGCGTGTGGCCGATACCCGTGGACCCGGCCGGCAGCGGCCGCTCGACCAGCTCCTTCTCCAGATTGGCGAGCTTGCCGGCCTTCTTCGCGGCGGCCATCCCACCGTCCGCGAGCACCGCGACGCCCGCCGAGTCGTACCCCCGGTACTCCAGCCGCTTCAGCCCGGCAACCACCACATCGAGCGCCGACTGCGACCCCACGTATCCCACGATTCCGCACATGCACGGCAGCCTAGAGGCCGACACACGCCTCACCGGGGCACCCGCCGGGCATCGCGTGCCCGATATCGGAAATTCCCGCACCTGGCCCCCGCGGTGCCCCGTACCGCCGCTACTCCCCGTGCTCGATCCGGTCGATCGCCTCCTGGACCAGTCCGAGGTACTCGGCCTCCTCGCAGCGCGGCTTGCTGCCCATCTCGTACAGCTCGATGCAGTCGTAGAGGTACTCCCCCAGGTCCTCGTCCGGCAGCTCGACCGCCAGCTCGCTGCACACCCGGCCCGCCACGTCGGGCGGACCTGCCTGGGGCCTGCGCCCAGGCCCCCCTCCCCCTCTGCGTCCTACCAGGTCACGCACCCGGAAACGTCCGGTCATGACGACCACCCCAACCCCCCGAAAATCCCCCGATGTCCCGGAACGCGGCTCGCTCCCGGAAGGCCGGACGCTATCGCCGTACCACCCGGCGGTCCAGGGCCCTGGACGCATGGAGGACGCGCGGGGGACGTATGGAGAGCACATGAAGGGCACACGGAGGGCACCCGGAGGGCGCACCGACGTGACGGACTCCACCCGACGCTTCGTTAAAACTCCCGTAACAATGGACTGTGATCTCTCCGGTCTCCCCGTTGCCGCGGAGCGCCCACCGGCCCAGGCCGGAGGCGACTCCCTACGTCGACCTCACCCGCGCCCAGTGGAGCGCGCTGCGTGAGAAGACGCCGCTCCCGCTGACCGCCGAGGAGGTGGAGAAGCTGCGCGGTCTGGGCGATGTCATCGACCTCGACGAGGTACGGGACATCTATCTGCCGCTGTCCCGGCTCCTCAATCTCTACGTCGGCGCGACCGACGGCCTGCGCGGCGCCCTGAACACCTTCCTCGGCGAGAAGGGCTCCCAGTCCGGTACGCCGTTCGTGATAGGCGTGGCGGGCTCGGTCGCCGTCGGCAAGTCCACCGTCGCCCGCCTCCTGCAGGCCCTGCTGTCCCGCTGGCCCGAGCACCCGCGCGTCGAGCGGGTCACCACGGACGGGTTCCTGCTGCCCACCAAGGAGCTCCTGGCCCGCGGCCTGATGTCCAGGAAGGGCTTCCCCGAGTCGTACGACCGCCGGGCCCTCACCCGGTTCGTCGCGGACATCAAGGCCGGCAAGGACGAGGTGACGGCCCCGGTCTACTCCCACCTCATCTACGACATCGTCCCCGGTGAGCGGCTCACCGTCCGCCGCCCGGACATCCTGATCGTCGAGGGCATCAACGTCCTGCAGCCCGCCCTGCCCGGCAAGGACGGCCGCACCCGGGTCGGCCTCGCCGACTACTTCGACTTCAGCGTGTACGTGGACGCGCGGGCCGAGGACGTCGAGCGCTGGTACCTGAACCGTTTCCGGCGGCTGCGCGAGACCGCCTTCCAGGACCCGTCCTCGTACTTCCGCAAGTACACCCAGGTCTCCGAGGAGGAGGCACTCGACTACGCCCGTACGACCTGGCGGACCGTCAACAAGGTCAACCTCCTGGAGAACGTGGCCCCGACCCGCGGCCGCGCCACCCTCGTCGTGCGCAAGGGCCCGGACCACAAGGTGCAGAAGCTCAGCCTGCGCAAGCTCTGACGGCCGCCCGCCCGCCCGTCGGCCGGTCACGCGGCGCGGCTACCCTGCCCCCATGCTGCACCTGCGCCTGATCACCCCGTCCGACACGACCGACGCCGTGGTCCGCCTGATCGAGAAGACGGTCGGCACGACCCACCTCGTGGTCGTGCCGGGAGCCGCCCGCAACCCGGCGGGCGACGTCGTGATGGTCGACGTGGCGCGCGAGGCCGGCGACGAGCTGATCAGCGGGCTGCGCGACCTGGAGATCGACAAGAGCGGGTCGATCGCCGTCGAGAACATCGACCTGTCGCTGTCGAAGCGCGCGGACGACGCCGAGGACGACGCACCCGGCGAGGGCGCGGACGCGGTCCTGTGGGAACAGCTGGCGGACGCGACGCACGAGGAGTCGACGCTCTCGGTCACCTACCTCGCCTTCCTCACCATCGCCACGATGCTCGCGGCCTGCGGTGTCGTCCTCGACAACGCGATCCTGATCGTGGGCGCGATGGCGGTCGGCCCGGAGTTCGGCCCGCTGGCCGGCTTCAGCACGTCCCTGGTCCGGCGCAGGGCGCGGCCGGCGCTGCGCTCGCTCGTCGCGCTGCTGGTGGGTTTCGCGGTGGCGATGGCCGTGACGGTGCTGTTCAGCCTCTTCATGGACGCCCTGGGCCTGTTCACCGAGGCCCGGCTGGAGGCCGACCGGCCCAACACGGCCTTCGTGTACGCGCCCGACGCGTTCTCGTTCGTCGTGGCGGTCCTCGCGGGCATCGCCGGCACGCTCTCCCTGACCTCGGCCAAGTCGGGGCTCCTGGTGGGCGTCGCCATCTCCGTCACCACGGTCCCGGCAGCCGCGAACGCGGCGGTGGCCCTCAGCTACGGAGACACGTCCCAGACGATCGGCTCCACCAACCAACTCCTCCTGAACCTCCTGGGCATCACCCTGGCAGGCACCCTCACCCTCCTGACCCAGAAATGGCTGTGGCACCGCACTTCCAGGGGCGCGGGGAACGGCGCCATCCTCTAGGGGCGCGGGGAACGGCGCAGTCTTCCGCCTTCAGGGGCGCGGGGAACGGCGCAATCTTTTAGGGGCGCGGGGAACTGCGCGACCAGCCCCCACCGGACCCGCACCCCACAACGACCCACACCCCCACCCCCGACCTGGAAGCGAGCCGCAGGCTCAGGCGCGCTCACCCCAGCGCGGACTTCACCGCATCAGCAAGCCGCCCCGCCACAGACCGAGCCTGATCGATATCCGCCGCCTCCACCATCACCCGAACCAACGGCTCGGTCCCAGACGGCCGCAACAGCACCCGCCCGGTCGCCCCCAGCTCCCGCTCGGCCTCCACCACCGCCGCAGCCAGCTCCGCCGACGTCCCCACCCGGGACCGGTCGACATCGGGCACATTGATGAGCACCTGCGGCAACCGCTCCATCACGGACGCGAGATCCCGCAACGTACGCCCGGTCTCCGCGACCCGCGCCGCCAGCAACAGCCCGGTCAGCGTCCCGTCACCCGTGGTCGCGTGATCCGTGATGATCACGTGCCCCGACTGCTCACCGCCGAGCGCGTAGTCGTGCTGCTTCATCTCCTCCAGCACGTACCGGTCCCCGACCCCGGTCTGCACGAGGGACACGCCTTCGCGCTCCATCGCCAGCTTGAACCCGAGGTTCGACATGACCGTGGCGACCACGGTGTCGGAGCGCAGCTCGGACCGCTCCCGCATGGCGAGGGCGAGCACGGCCAGGATCTGGTCCCCGTCGACCTCCGCACCGGTGTGGTCCACGGCGAGGCACCGGTCGGCGTCGCCGTCGTGCGCGATACCGAGGTCGGCCCCGTGTTCGAGGACGGCGGCCTTCAGCAGGCCGAGGTGGGTGGAGCCGCAGCCGTCGTTGATGTTGAGGCCGTCGGGCTCGGCGCCGATCGTGACGATCTCGGCGCCCGCGCGCGTGAAAGCCTCGGGCGAGACCCGCGCGGCCGCGCCGTGCGCCTCGTCGAGGACGACCTTC
The DNA here is from genome assembly GCF_047444975.1 of Streptomyces sp. CWNU-52B. Taxonomy (NCBI): domain Bacteria; kingdom Bacillati; phylum Actinomycetota; class Actinomycetes; order Kitasatosporales; family Streptomycetaceae; genus Streptomyces; species Streptomyces sp. CWNU-52B. Next base: position 77,039 of record NZ_JBLFJV010000059.1, read on the forward strand.
AGACCGTCCAACCGGTTCGGCACGGCCGTGAGGAGGTGCGCGGTGTACTGCTCGAAGCCCTCCTCGTACGACCGGATGCGTCCGACGCCGGAGCCGGTCGGCCGGTCCCAGGGGGCACCGGTGCGGTGCTCCTCGTAGACGGACTCGATCCGGTCCTCCAGCTCGTCGGCGAGCTTGTGGCCGCCGCGGGCGAAGAACTTGACGCCGTTGTCCGGCATGGCGTTGTGGCTCGCGGAGAGCATCACGCCGAGGTCGGCCCCGAGGGCGCCGGTGAGATACGCCACCGCGGGGGTCGGCAGGACACCGACGCGCAGCACGTCCACGCCGGCGCTGGCGAGGCCCGCGACCACGGCGGCCTCCAGGAACTCCCCGGACGCTCGCGGGTCCCGTCCGACCACCGCCGTAGGCCGGTGGCCCTCAAAGGTTCCCGCTTCGGCCAGTACGTGTGCCGCCGCCACGGAGAGGCCGAGCGTGAGCTCGGCCGTCAGATCCGCGTTGGCGACACCGCGTACGCCGTCCGTCCCGAAGAGTCGTCCCACTGGTGTCCTCCGAACTTGCTCAGGCTTACTCAGAATGTGCGGCTCAAGATGTGCAGCTCAAGATGTGCGGCTCAAGCCAAGGGCCCGGTCTCCGTCAGGGGGCCGGTGATGATTTTGGCCAGGATCCGGTTCAGACCCTTGTCAGGTATATCCCCCAGGCCTGTATATCTCCCAGGTCTGTTCCCCCGCTGTGGCCGAAAGGCCGCGCTGGACGGCTGTGACGCACAAGGTGGGGCACACCTTGTGACACGCGGGCGGCCCCGGAGGTTGTGCCACGGACGGCGGCAATCGAGGTGACCGCCGAAGCCGCCGAGCGTACGAACCGTGCGCGCCGCAAGAGCCGGGCGCCGGGGCCTGGGTCCGGAGCCGGGGTCCAGGGCCGAGGGCCGAGCGATACGCGAAGAACCGGGGCACCGTGAGAAACGAACGCCCCGACGACACAGAAAGTGCCGCCGGGGCGTTGCGTGCGGTACAGCGAGCGGGATTTAGCGCTTGCTGTACTGCGGGGCCTTACGAGCCTTCTTGAGACCGGCCTTCTTGCGCTCGACCGCACGGTCGTCGCGACGGAGGAAGCCGGCCTTCTTGAGGGTGTCGCGGTTGTTGTCCACGTCCGCCTCGTTCAGGGCGCGGGCCACGCCGAGGCGCAGGGCACCGGCCTGACCGGAGACGCCGCCACCCGAGATGCGGGCGACAACGTCGTAGCGGTCGTCGAGCTCGAGCACCTTGAAGGGCTCGTTGACTTCCTGCTGGTGCACCTTGTTGGGGAAGTAGTCCTCAAGGGTGCGACCGTTGATCTTCCACTTGCCGGAGCCCGGGACGATCCGGACGCGGGCGATGGCGTTCTTGCGACGGCCCAGGCCGGCGGCCGGCTGCGGGTCGCCGAAGCGGCCCGTGAGGTCCTCCGAGTCGGTGGCGAACTCGCCATCGACGGGGGCCTCGGACTCGGTGGTGTAGCTCTCGATGTCGACAACCTCGGTCTCTTCGACCGGCTGCTCAACGGTGGTCTCGGCCACGATTCTCCTCAGATTCTGTTCAGTCTTAGGGGGTGGTGGCCGGAACTACTGCGCGACCTGGGTGATCTCGAACGGCACCGGCTGCTGCGCAGCGTGCGGGTGCTGGTCGCCCGAGTAGACCTTCAGCTTCGAGAGCACCTGACGGCCCAGGGTGTTCTTGGGGATCATGCCCTTGATGGCCTTCTCGACGGCCTTCTCGGGGTTCTTCGCCAGAAGCTCGTCGTAACGGACGGAGCGCAGACCACCCGGGTAACCGGAGTGGCGGTACGCCATCTTCTGGGTCTTCTTGTTGCCGGAGAGGTGCACCTTGTCGGCGTTGATGATGATGACGAAGTCACCAGCGTCGACGTGCGGCGCGTAAATCGGCTTGTGCTTGCCCCGCAGAATGGTCGCGGCAGTGGTGGCCAGACGGCCCAGGACGACATCCTGGGCGTCGATGACGTACCACTGGCGAGTGATGTCGCCGGGCTTGGGGCTGAACGTACGCACGGTCGTAGCCTTCGCTTCTTCAGTGAGTGGGTCCTGACATGGACCACCACGGACGATGTACGACAGCCCTGGCGGACTTCGGTGACGCAACCGAGTCCTGCCGCTGGTCATCGGCCCGGTGGACCGGTGTAAGGGCCCCTCACGTGAGAATGAGCAAGCCAATACACATAACGAACCGCAAGAATACCTGCGGTGGCCCGTACGGGTCAAAACGCGCGTCTGTTCCCAGGCGCACGCCGGGTTTCAGGGTATCCCGGCACCGGCGTGCGAGCCCCCGACCGATGGCCTGCGGGCGAGTGGAGCCGGGACCTGGGCCGGACCCGGAGCCGGACAACGACCGGACAACGGTGGGGCCGGGGGCGGACCGGCACACCCCGTGTCCCGTCTAAGATGCGGCCCATGAGCTTTGGGCAGGGGGGACCCCAGTGGGGTTCCGGGGGATCGGGTTCTCAGCCGCCGCAGTGGAGCGATCGCTCTCCGGACTGGGCGGCGTTGGCAGAGGCGTCCGAGACGCGCAACCGGCGCCGTAAATGGCTGCTGGTCGGCGGAGGCGCCCTGGCCACGGTGGCCGTGGGCGCGGCCGTCGCCGTGGCCGTGGTGTCCGCGGACGGCAACGAGAAGGCCTCGAACAGGCCCGCCTCCGAGCTGCCCACCTCCGCGGAGATCCCGTCGGACAGCGCCGGTACCGGTCCGTCGTTCGAGGCGACCTCGGCGCCGCCGCCGCTGGACCCGAAGGACTTCATATCCGACGTGAAGAAGGACACAGCGCCGCTCGCGCCCGACACCTTCTTCCCGGGCACGCAGCTGACGATGGGCGAGACCGTCTACAAGAAGGGCGCGATGGCGTCCACGAAGAACTGCGCGGCGGCCGGCCAGGGCACGCTCGGCACGGTCCTCACCAAGAACGACTGCACCCGCCTCATGCGCGTCACGTACGCGAAGGACGGCGTGGCGGTGACCGTCGGGGTGGCCGTCTTCGACACCGAGGCCAAGGCGCTCAAGGCGAAGACCGACGCCGACAAGAAGAGCGTCGTCCAGTCCCTCTCCGGCGAGGGCGTCCCCGTCTTCTGCCGCTCGGCGATCTGCCGCTCGACGACCAACGCGTACGGCCGCTACGCCTACTTCACGGTCGCCGGCTTCACCGACGGCAAGGACGTGACCCAGAAGGACACCAAGGTCTTCACGACCGGCGACGACCTGGCCGAGTTCACGTTCCGCCAGATCCGCCGCCGCGGCGAGGCCCAGGCCTCGGCCGAGGCCAACCAGTAGGGGACGCCGGGGCCGACCGGCAGGGGACGGGCAGGAACCGACCGGCCCGGCCTCCGGCCGACGGCCTACGGGTCTGTCGAGGCTGGGCCGACAAGTGCCCGCTGGAGGGCACCACCAACGTCCAGGGGCGCTCGGCGCAACAGCGCCACGCCACGTTCGTACACGTGGAGCTCGCCCCCGGCGCACGGGGCGAAGGACCGGACTCCCGCACCACCACGAAGGCCCTCGCGGGACTCCTCACGACCTGGAACACCGGCTGACGACCCCGTCGTCCGCCGTGCCCCGGGGACCTGCGCCCCGCTCCCGCTCAGCAGCACCCGGCCCCGGGCAGCGTCCGCCGGTTCCGCGCCTCCTTGTTCCGTGCGGCCAGCAGCCCGTCGGCCGGGTACCCGACCTCTTCGAGCGTCAGCCCGTGCGGCCGCACCACATGCACGGCGGAGTCCCGCACGCCCGCCGCGAGCACCTTCGCGGGCCAGTCGGCGCCCCGGTGCCCGTCCCCCACGAACAAGAGCGCCCCGATCAGCGACCGCACCATGTTGTGGCAGAAGGCGTCCGCCCGCACGGTCGCGGTGACGACCCCGTCGCTCCCCCGCTCCAGCCGCAGCTCCTGCAGCGTACGGATCGTGGTGGCGCCCTCCCGCTTCTTGCAGTACGCGGCGAAGTCGTGCTCCCCCAGGAGCAGTTGGGCCGCCTCGTTCATGGCGTCGACGTCGAGCGGCCAGTCGTGCCACAGGACATGGCTACGCAGCAGCGGGTCGACCCCGCCGGGGTTGTCGGTGACGCGGTAGGCGTACCGCCGCCAGAGGGCCGAGAACCGCGCGTTGAAGCCGCTCGGCGCCTCGGTGAGCGCCCACACCCGCACGTCCTTCGGCAGCCGCCCGGCCATCCGCTTGAGCAGCTTCTCCCGGTGCTCGGCCCACACCTCCGCGGGCAGATCGACGTGCGCCACCTGCCCGCGGGCATGCACCCCGGAGTCGGTCCGCCCGGCCACCGTCAGCTCGTACAGGGCCTCACCCGACCGCGTCACGGTCCGCAGCGCGTCCTCGATCTCGCCCTGTACGGTCCTGCGCCCCGCGGCCTGCTTGGCCCACCCGGAGAACTCGCTCCCGTCGTACGAGAGATCCATCCGTACCCGTACGAACCCGGGTTCCACTTCGTCGCTCACACAGAGATCCTCTCAGGGCCGCACCCGGCCGGAAACGCGACAGCGGGCCCGCCCCGCGAGGGACGGACCCGCTGATCGAACGCGGTGAGCCTAAGCTCAGGCGTCCTTGGACTCCGCAGCGGCGTCGTCCGCCGGCTTGGCGTCCTCGACGGCCTCGTCGGACGTGGTCTCGGCCTCGTCCTTGGGGGCGTCGTCCTTCTTCAGGCTGTCTTCCTTGACGGCACGCTTGGTCGCCGCCTCGGCCTCACCGGAAGCCTCCTGGGCCACGGTCAGGGCCTCCACCAGCTCGATGACAGCCATGGGCGCGTTGTCGCCACGGCGGTTACCGATCTTGGTGATACGGGTGTAGCCACCCGGGCGGTTCTCGTAGCGCGGGCCGATCTCGGTGAAGAGCGTGTGCACGATGCTCTTGTCCGTGATGACGGTCAGCACCTGACGGCGGTTGTGAAGGTCGCCCTTCTTCGCCTTGGTGACCAGACGCTCGGCGTAGGGCCGCAGGCGGCGGGCCTTGGCCTCGGTCGTCGTGATCTTGCCGTGCTCGAAGAGCGACTTCGCGAGGTTCGCGAGGAGCAGCTTCTCGTGCGCGGCACTGCCGCCCAGACGGGCACCCTTGGCAGGCTTCGGCATGGTGTTTCTCCTAGGTGTCTGCCCCGGCCGTATCAGGTACCGAGGTCAGTGTCCGAGCAGGCGATCGCCTGTCGAAGATCCGGGACTTCTCCAAGCCCCGGAAACCCGAGCCCGCAAGGGGCGCGGGGAACTGCGCAATCTTCTTGCTTTCAGGGGCGCGGGGAACTGCGCAATCAGCCACAGCGCACCCGCACCCACAATCGGACCCGTCAGGCCCGACCGCTCAGTACTGCTCGGTCTCCACGAACCCGGCATCCGCGTCGTCGTCCGCGCCGAACGCGTCAGCCGCAGCGGTCGGGTCGAACCCGGGAGGCGAGTCCTTCAGCGCAAGCCCCATACCGGCGAGCTTGGCCTTGACCTCGTCGATCGACTTCGCACCGAAGTTGCGGATGTCGAGCAGGTCCGCCTCGGAACGAGCAACCAGCTCGCCCACGGAGTGGATGCCCTCGCGCTTGAGGCAGTTGTACGACCGGACGGTGAGCTCGAGCTCCTCGATCGGCAGCGCCAGATCCGCCGCGAGCGCGGCGTCCGTCGGCGACGGGCCCATGTCGATGCCCTCGGCGTCGATGTTGAGCTCGCGCGCCAGGCC